>JANMBZ010000097.1:0-113380 GCA_031360765.1 Chitinophagaceae bacterium | reverse complement strand
TCAGCGATAGCTTTTTGTGCGCCTATACGGCTAATGTATGCCTCCAGCCTTTTGTGTAGCGGCTCTTTTAAGGCAACGGGTTGGTTATACAACACCTTAAACAAGTTGTTTGTTATGCCAAAAAAATCTGTGGGCGTAGCGTTACAAAGGATCACCACCATACTTTTGGTGGAGGGAATGCGTCGAATAAAAGAGAGAAAGCCCTCCGTCATTCCCAGGTGAAAATTGGCGCCAACGCTATCAACAGTTGTGTATTTAAAATTTTGATTAAACCAGCCATAGCCGTATCTGGCGGGTCTTATGCCTTCACTGAGCATTTCATTAGTCAGCTCTTTGTTTAATAAAGTATTGTTTTGTATAGCCAAGTGAAATTTAAAAAGATCTTCCACGGTTGAATAAATATCTCCGGTGCCCATGGTGTTAGATTGATCCCTGAAATCGGCACTGGTAAAACCTCCAAAACTATAATCGTATCCTGTGGCCCGGTTGGGTACAATCTGCAGGTGCTGGTACGATCCCGAATTGTTCATCTGCACCTTATCAAAAATATCTTCCTTCATCAAAGCAGCATACGATTTGCCGGAAACCTTTTCCATAATATAACCTAAAGTAAAATAACCCCAGCTGCTGTAAGCGTAGCGGGTGCCGGGTTCAAAAACCAGCGCAGAGTCCATAAATACTTTTACATAATCTTCCCGGTTAAAATTTTGCCTGCTTATTTTAGGGAAGAAATCTTTTATAATATCGTAATTGGCCATGCCCGAAGTGTGGCTCAGCAATTGTTTTATGGTTATACCGGCAGCGGGTTTATTTTTAAATTCGGGTAAATAATCTGCAACGGCTTTATCAAGCGCTATCAAACCTTTTTGAACCTGAATCAGCATCAGCGTGGCTGTTAAAGGTTTAGATACTGATCCAATCATGAATTTAGTGTCTGTTCTGTTGGGGATATTCCACTCTCTGTTTGCCAGGCCAAATGCATCTTTGTAAATAATTTTTCCGTTTTCTGCAACCAGCACAGCACCATCAAACATATTATAATTGTGGTATGCCTGCATTGTGGCATATAGCTTTGCTTTTTTGTTTTGTGCAGATAAAATAGTGCCTGCAAAAATACATAGCATTAATATGGGTAGCTTCTTTATTAACATAATGCTTTTAAACAGGTGCAGTAAACGGTTGCAGGCAAAATTTTCCATCTATAAATATAAAAAATAATTCAGCTTCTTTTTGTGTTTTACTTTTACATTTGTACCTGCATTTTAAACAATGAGTATAGCTTCAACAATATTTCATAATAATCCTGGTAAAGGTTTAATAATTTTCTGTGTCAAAACATGTTAACAAAGTTACCGCAGCCGGCCTGTTGGTTGCGTTAGGTATTATTTACGGCGATATTGGTACTTCTCCACTATACGTTTTTGATGAAATTATTCACGGCAGGGTTATTACCGAACTGTTGGTAGTAGGTTCGTTAAGCTGCATCATCTGGACGCTCACACTGCAAACCACCATCAAATACGTAATAATTACGCTGCAGGCCGATAACCGGGGCGAAGGCGGTATTTTTTCGTTATATACACTGGTAAGGCGCCGCCGTAAATGGCTGGTATTGCCTGCTATGATTGGTGGTGCGGCCCTGCTGGCCGATGGGATGATTACCCCACCCATTTCAGTATCATCTGCCATAGAGGGCTTAAAAATAACCAGCTTTTTTAATTGGTTTCTGCCACACGATAAAATAAATGCAATTACCGATTTAGTAAAACGTCAGGAGTTTATTGAGCATGCAACTACCAAGATTATTATTATTATCGTAATAGCTATTCTGGCATTGCTGTTTTTTCTGCAGCAGTTTGGTACACTCAGCATTGGTAAATTATTTGGCCCTATAATGCTGGCCTGGTTTAGTATGCTGGCGGTGTTGGGCATATCGCATATAACAGATAACCTGAGTGTATTTAAAGCATTAAATCCGTACGAAGCCATTAAATTTTTAAAAGAATATCCCGGCGGTTTCTGGTTGTTGGGTGCAGTGTTCCTTTGTACCACGGGTGCCGAAGCGCTTTACAGCGATCTGGGGCATTGTGGGCGTGGCAACATCCGCAGGTCGTGGATATTTGTAAAATCCTGTTTGCTGATAACTTATGTTGGCCAGGCTGCCTGGTTGTTGCAAAACCAAAGCGGTAAAATTTTTGAAGGCAAAACTTTTTATGCTGTAATGCCTGATTGGTTTTTAATACCGGGTATTATTATAGCAACTGCCGCAGCCATTATAGCCAGCCAGGCTTTAATAAGCGGCTCGTTTACTTTAATAAGCGAAGCCATACGCCTGAACCTCTGGCCTAAAATGAAAATTAATTACCCTACCGAAGCCAAGGGCCAGTTGTTTGTGCCTGGCATAAACATGCTGCTGTTTGTGGGTTGTGTGGGCATTGTACTGTATTTTCAAACCTCCAGTGCCATGGGTGCTGCTTATGGTTTGGCCATTACTTTGTGTATGCTGGCAACTACAATATTGGTTGCAAATTTTATGGTGTTGCATCGGGTAAAATCATATTTCATTTATCTTTTTCTGGGTGTTTTTTTAACAATCGAATTAAGTTTTTTAATTGCCAATCTTGATAAATTTCCACACGGCGGATATGTTACACTTATAATTGGCGGCGCACTGTTTGCTGTAATGTACATCTGGTACCGGGCACGCAAAATTAAAAACCGTTATGTTGAGTTTGTGCGCCTGGAAGAATATGTACCCAAACTTGAAGAACTGAGTAACGATACATCGGTACCAAAATATGCCACTCACCTGGTGTATTTAACAAGTGCCAACAACCCTAAAGAAATTGAGCATAAAATTATTTACAGCATACTGAGCGGTAAACCAAAACGTGCAGATATTTTTTGGTTTGTGCATGTTGATACAATGGATGATCCATATACATGCGAATACTCAGTTGAGCATATTATACCAAACGATATTATACGGGTAGAGTTCAGGCTGGGCTTCCGTATGGCGCCACGCATTAACCTGATGTTTAAAAAAGTAGTAGAGGATCTGGTTGCCAATCGTGAGGTAAATGTTACCAGCCGTTACGAAAGTCAGCAACGCAATAATGTAGTAGGTGATTTCAGGTTTGTGGTGATGGAAAAATTTCTGAGCCAGGATAATGAACTACCGTTTTTTGAGCGGGTGATAATGAAACTTTATTTCTGGCTGAAGGAAGCTTCACTGAGTGAAGAAAAAGGTTTTGGACTTGAGCAGAATACCGTACAGGTAGAAAAGTTCCCGCTAATCATTGCACCGGTAAGTAAATTAAAACTTACAAGGGTTTACACAGATGAGGAGGAGGAATAGTTTTGAGTTTAAAGTTTTGAGTTTTGGGTTTGGGGCAGAATGCTTAATTTAACAGGGTGCTATCAACACAAAACTTAAAACACAAAACCCAAAACAGATTTCTTTGCTTCAAATCGCTCTCTATATAATCACGGGCATTGCCACCCTTTCCATCATTGCCTATTTTGTGCAGGAAAAATTTATTTTTAAGCCTGAAAAATTAAAGCAGGATTTTGTTTACAAATACGATGCACCTTTTACAGAATTGTTTTTTGATGTAGAGCCTGGCGTAAGAATTAACGGTTTACATTTTACCGTTGATAAACCTTTGGGACTGGTACTATACTTTCATGGTAACAGCCGAAGTATTAAAGGATGGTCAAAATACGCAGTGGATTTTTATCGCTATAAGTACGATGTGGTACTGGTAGATTACCGGGGCTTTGGCAAAAGTACCGGCAAGCGCAACGAAAAAGATATGCTCAGCGATATGCAATTTGTTTATGAAACGCTTGCTGCAAAGTACAACGAGAATCACATGATAGTTTACGGACGCAGCATGGGCAGTGGCTTTGCAGCCAAGGTTGCCAGCGAAAATAAACCACGCTACTTAATTTTAGATGCGCCTTATTTCAGTTTTAAAAATGCAGTGGAGCGGTTTTTACCTATACTTCCGGTGAGTTGGGTTTTGCGTTATCACATGCGTACCGATAGGTGGATAACTAAGGTAAATTGCCATACTTATATTTTACATGGCACCAAAGATTGGCTGCTGCCCATCAGCAACAGCGAAAAACTACAGGCCCTTAATCCGCATAAAATAACACTCATCCGTATTCCCGGCGGCGGGCATAATAACCTGCCTTCTTTTCCGGAGTATCATAATTTTATCCGGGATATTTTGCAATACTGAGTGAGGAGCTACAAGGGAAATAGCTGCAAGGGATAAGCATATTTTTTTAAGATGTTTTCTATGAAGGGAAAATTTATTCCGAAAGGCTTGCCCCTTGTAGCTTGCAACTTGCAGCCTGGATGCCGTATCTTGCACTCTTTATGAATAAAAAAATCTACCGCTGGCTAAAAATTATTGTGCTGCTTTACAGCCTCATCGGCATTGCATTATTTTATCTGCAGGAAAAGTTTTTATTTCATCCTGAAAAATTTTCTGCTGCTTATGTTTATCATTTTAAAGTTCCTTTTGAAGAAATAAATATTCCTTTTAATAAAACTGATACCATCAACATGGTAAAATTTTTTCCGGTAGATTCTGTTAAAAGAGGAGTGGTACTTTATTTTCATGGCAATAAAGAAAATATAGAGCGATATGCAAAATTTGTTGCCAACTTTACCAAACATGGTTACGAAGTATGGATGGAAGATTACCCCGGCTTTGGCAAAAGCACCGGTGAAAGATCTGAAAAAAAAATGTTAGAGCAGGCGTTGCAGATCAGGAAAATGGCGGCATCAAAATTTGCTGCAGATAGTATTATTCTTTACGGAAAGTCCTTTGGAACGGGTATTGCAGCCTATGTTGCCTCAGAAACAAATAACAAAAGATTGATTTTAGAAACGCCATATTTCAGCATTCCCTCGTTGTTTAGTTGTTATGCACCCATTTACCCAACCGGGCAAATGAGTACCTACAAAATGCCTACCAACGAATTTTTACAAGATGTAAAATATCCTATCAGTATTTTTCATGGAACCGATGATGGCGTAATACCATATAGAAATGCAGCCAGGTTAAAAAAGGTTTTAAAGTCCACTGATGAATTTATAACGATTGAAAAAGGAACGCATCATAACTTAAATGATTTTCCATTTTTTCAACAAAAGCTGGATAGTTTATTAAACTTCCGTTAACAGGGTTTTTGATTTGCCGACTTTTAAAATATAAGTCACGCCAATTTTCAATGCATAGTTTTCGCTGCTATGGCTTACCGGAAAATTGTAAGCAATGGGATAATCATAATCAGCAACCATATCTTTTATTGCTTCGTAAACTGTTTTACCAAAAGGTCGTTCTGTATCCTTCATATCAGTAAAGCCGCCAATAATAAGGCCTGCCAGGTTATCAAATTTTCCGCTTCGCTTTAACTGGTATAGCATCCGGTCAATATTGTATATCTGTTCACCGATGTCTTCTAAAAATAAAATTTTATTTTTAGTATTGATGTCAGATGGCGTGCCAGTAATATTTGCCAGTAAAGAAAGGTTACCACCAACCAGTTCGGCAGTTGCCGATCCTTGTTTATTAAACCCGTGTGCTGCACAATTGTATTTTGCTTTTTTACCTATGATAGCTTTGTGTAATGATTGTATAAATTCATTTTCTCCCTCGTTAAAAGCAGCAGCCATGGGCGCATGTAGCGATGCAACTTTTATTTTTGTGTACACGTGTGCATGCAAAACGGTAATATCACTAAAGCCAATAACCCACTTTGGTTTCTTTTTAAACTTTGTAAAATCCAGCCCATCAATAATGCGGCCCATGCCATAACCACCACGGCCAAATAGTATGGCGTTTATGTTTTCATCATCCAACATGGCTTGTAATTCATTGCGGCGTTCATCATCAGTTCCACTAAAATAGTTTTTGCTTTTGCTGCCCAGTGTTTTGCCCACCATCACATCAAAGCCCCAGCTTTGTAAAGTGTTAATGCAGGTTTCCGCTTTTTCAGCATCCATATAACCGGCTGGGCATGTAATACCAATGGTATCGCCTTTTTTTAAGTAGGGAGGAATTTTTATCATTATACTTCTGTTAATCTGCACTCGTTTAAATGAACACCTAAAGTATGTAAAGCCCCACACTTTAAAGCAAAATTATTTTTCTGGTGACCTACCGGAAAATCAAAACACACCGGGTAATTATATTCTCTTACTTTTTCCAGCACAATATCTTCAATGGTTTTGCCAAACTCTTCGCCAACATCATCAGCTTTAATTTTAAAACCACCGATGATCAATCCTTTCAGTTTATCCAATTTACCAGTGCGTTTTAAATTCCAGAACATACGGTCAATGCTGTATAAATATTCGCCGGTATCTTCTACAAATAAAATTTTATCTTTTGTATGTATGTCAGATGCACTGCCTGCAAGCGATTCCAGCGTTTTTAAATTACCGCCAACCAATTCTCCAACTGCCAGTCCGGTCTTATTTTTTTCGTTAGGTGTAAAAAGATATTTCATTTTTTCGCCCTTTAAACATTTGTTGATGGATTCGATGGTTTCCTTTTGTGCAGGTTCTGCATTTGCCCAATCACCAGGAAAACTATTACACATTTTTGAATGAATAGTAGCCACCCGGTATTTTTCATTAATGTGGCTATGAAAAACAGTAGCATCGCTAAAACCGATGATCCATTTAGGGTCACGGTCAAACTTTTTAAAGTTCAGTTTGTCTATAATACGTACGCCGCCATAACCGCCTCTTGCAAACATGATTGCTTTAATACTTTTATCATCCAGCATCTGCTGAAGGTCATTTAAACGTTCTTCATCGGTGCCGCCGTACGTAAAATCTTTTTTGCCAACAGTAGCTCCAATTTTTGTTTTAAAACCCCATTCGCTAAGTTTTAACATGGCAGGTTGTATATCTTCCGGCTTCATAAATCCGGCGGGGCAGCAAATGCCTATAGTATCACCGGCCTTTAAATAAGGAGGCTTTGTTATCGGTGAATCATTGTCAAGACTGGTTTTACCTCTTGCTACAGCATTTATTGTAGCAGCTAAAGGAATAAAGGAAGACAGGAATTGTTTTCGTTTCATAAGCTCAATTTACTCAAATTTCGGTATTGACTGATGATTAGGTATTTTTGCACCGCAATGAACAAACCTAAACGATATTTAATTACATCGGCCCTGCCTTATGCCAACGGGCCGAAGCATATTGGTCACCTGGCAGGGGCATATTTGCCTGCCGATATTTACACCCGTTATTTACGTGCTAAAAAGGAAGATGTTGTATATGTATGCGGCAGCGACGAACATGGAGCTGCCATTACCATACAAGCTATGAAGGAAAATACAACGCCCCGTGAGATAGTGGATAAATATCATGCCATGCTGAAAAGCAATATGGCTGATCTGGGCATTTCTTTCGATATTTATCACCGTACATCATCACCGCTGCATCACGAAACGGCGCAGGAGTTTTTTACTGCCCTCAACAATAAAGGCGATTTGCTACAGAAAGAAACTGAACAGTTTTATGATGAAGAAGCAAAAACATTTTTAGCCGATCGTTACATCATAGGTACCTGCCCGGTTTGTGCTAATGAAAATGCTTATGGCGATCAGTGCGAAAAATGCGGCACATCTTTAAGCCCTGATCAGTTGATAAATCCTCGTAGTACTTTAAGCGGCAATCCTCCCACAAAAAAATTAACCACTCATTGGTTTTTACCGTTGGATAAACATGAAGCTTTTTTAAGAGAATGGATTTTATCCCAACACAAAGATGATTGGAAAGCGAATGTACTTGGCCAGTGCAAAAGCTGGATGGATCTGGGTTTGCAACCAAGGGCTGTAACGAGGGATTTGGATTGGGGCGTACCATTACCTGCTGATGTGAAAGGCGGAGAAGGTAAAGTGCTTTACGTTTGGTTTGATGCACCTATTGGTTATATAAGTGCCACCAAGCAATGGGCACTTGATAATAATAAAGAATGGAAACCTTATTGGTATAATGATGATACAAAACTTGTTCATTTCATTGGCAAGGATAATATTGTTTTTCATGCAATTATTTTTCCGGTAATGCTAAAACTGCATGGAAATATTTTGCCCGATAATGTACCCAGTAACGAGTTTATGAATCTTGAGGGTGATAAGATGAGCACCAGCCGTGGATGGAGCATTGAGATGGATGATTACATAAATGATTTTGTAAAGCCCGAAAATGGTGGAGATCAGATGGTGGATGCTTTGCGTTACTACCTAACTCAAATTGCACCCGAAACAAAGGATAGCGAATTTACCTGGAAGGGTTTTCAGGATGCGGTAAATAGCGAACTGGTATCTATATTTGGCAATTTTGTAAACCGCACTTTTGTGCTCATGCATAAATTATGCAACGGTAAAGTGCCGCCATTGCATGTTGATATTTTAGATGATGCAGACAAAAAAATGTTTGCTGATATGCAAACCACAAAAGCCAACATTGAAAATTTAATTGAAACATACAAATTCCGTGATGCACTGTATGAAGTGATTGATTTGGCCAGGAAAGGAAATAAATATATGCAGGATAAACAACCCTGGATAGTTGTTAAGAGTTTGGAGGCTGATCCCGAGGCTTCTCAAAAGCAAATTGATAATTGCCTGCATATCTGTTTACAGTTAACAGCAAATCTTGCTGTATTCATCAACCCTTTTTTACCATTTGCAGCAAAAAAAATGTGCTACATTATGAAGGTGGTTGATAAAATGCTTGATTGGGAAAATGCAGGCAAAGCAAAATTGTTGAGTGTTGGATATTCTTTAAGGCCACCCGAACTGCTGTTTAGAAAAATAGAAGACGATGAAGTAAAAGCACAGGTTGAGAAATTAAAAATTAAAAGCGAAAAAATTAAAATGGAAGAAAAGAATTCTGAAAGTGAAGTTGGCAAATCTGAAATCGTAGATTTAAAATCTGAAATCGTTTTCGATGATTTTGCAAAAATTGATTTGAAAGTGGGAACAATACTTATTGCAGAAAAAGTAGAAAAAGCAGACAAGCTTTTAAAACTTTCTGTTGATCTTGGTTTTGAAACCAGAACCATTGTAAGCGGTATTGCCCAGCATTTTAACCCGGAAGATATTGTTGGTAAACAAGTGGTAGTTGTTGCAAACCTTGCGCCACGCAAAATGCGTGGTATAGAAAGCCAGGGGATGATTTTAATGGCTGAAGATAAGGCCGGTAAATTACATTTTGTAAATCCTGATGCTGTGGTTGATGCAGGAAGCGGCGTTAGTTAAACTGTGGATAATTTTTCTCAAACTAATAATAAATTTTTGGTTGAAGCTGCAATAACAAATAGTTTACAACTTATTAAAGTAGCTTAAATTCTTTTGGACTCATTTTTGATTAATATTAGGAAAATAAAATTTACCGTTATGACAAGCAAAAATTTAATATTCGTTTTATTACTGGCATTTGCAATGCCTGTATTTGCACAGAACGCAGATATGTCTTTAATTCCCTACCGTAAAGGCGATTTGTGGGGATATGCCAGTCCGGATAAAACCATCATCATTAAACCGGAATACCAGGAAGCTTACCGTTTTTATGAAGGTTTCGCCGCAGTAAAAAAAGGCGGAAAATTTGGCTACATTAATAAAGAAGGCAAGGTAGTTATTCCGTTCAAATTCTTTTCTGCCAAGCCTTTTCAATTTGGCTTTTATGGGTCTGATACAAAACCAAATCCAAAAGACAAAGCACCGGCCACACAAAAAACAGTACTTTTTGCAGGAGCTTCGCTTACAGCCAGCGGCTACGAAATATGTATTGATACCAAGGGAAATCAATTGGCTAAATGTCCTGCAATAAACGATAATGTTGTTACAGATAATGACAAGCCAACAACGGTTACCATCATATCAGATTACAGCACCATTCAAAAAAGCGATCTGTTTGATAAGATTACCGGCGATTATAAAATAATTGCAAATGCAGATGAAACTTATTACATAGCCGTAAGAAATAATAATTACGGAGTTTTCAATAATAAGTTTGATGTGATTGTGCCTTTTGAATATTCATCTATCGAAAAAATAAACATCGGGCCGATGACCTATCTGAAAGTTGATAAAAACGGAATGAAAGGTGTTTTATTTGGTACAGGCTCACCTTATTTTGCGGTAGAAAATTCAAAAATACAGGATGTTAAAGCATCTAACGGAAGTACTTATTTCATCTTTACTAAAGACGGACAAACAGGTATAAAAGATACAAAGTACAAAACTATTGTTGAGCCAATTTATTCAGATATTGCTTACGATACTACCGGTGGTTTTGTTATAACTGCAAGTAACATTTACAAAGGCTTTGTATTTTTAAACGGAAATGTATTGGCACCAAGGTTTACTGAAGTAAGACCAGTTAAAGGAGGCGAATTTGTGATGGTAAAAAATGCAGCCGGTAAATGGGGCTATGTAAACAGCAGCTTAATGGAGTATTTTGAAGATTAAATAAACGCATAGATTCATAATAAATAAGGCCCGTTTAGCGGGCTTTATTTATTTAAATGCATTGTTACTATATTGCGCATTTGCTTTTTGAAGAAATGCCCTGGCCCTTACCAGCAGACCGTTTAAGCTGAGGGATGCATTTTTATCCGCTACCAAATTTTGCGTTAATTGGCTATCTTTTTTGTAGTTGTATAAAAACTCGGCTTTGTTTGTAACAATATTAAAACCTAAAACATAACTACTATCTGTAGCCATGTAAATATTATTACCCAACCTGGAATATACAGAGCTGTTGTGAAGATTGCTATCTGCTAAATTATCTCCATACGCAATAATGCTATCCTTATAACCAGCAGCCGCTAAAATAGTGGGCATTATATCAAACTGGCTCGCTATTGTATTATCAGTTCTCTTTTTATTTACAGAAGGGTTATAGATGATTATCGGAATTCGGTAAGAAGATACAGGGATGTAAATTCCCTTCTTTGCATCCGGAAACATCCAATGATCTGAACAGAAAATAAATGTTGTATTGATAAACCAGGCTTCAGTTTTTGCTTCATTAAAAAACTTTTGCAAACTGTAATCGTAATATTGCATCGCTTTCATGGCATCGGTATAATTGGCTGGCGATTTTACAGTAAAATTTTTCGGAATATCGTAGGGGTAATGTGTGCTGATATTATACTGAACTGCGAAGAATGGTTTTTGCTGGTCTTTTATTTTTTGCAGAAAAAAATCAAGCACATATTCATCCTGCAAACCCATACTGTGGGTTGGTAAATTTTTATAATTGTAAATGTTTTCCTGGCTGTAATATTTATCAATGCCCATCCAGTTGGCAAATTTGGCAAATCCAAAATTATCATACTCATCTCCAATGCAAAAAAGCGATTGGTAGCCCATTTTTTTTAGTGAAGAACCGATGTGTGTAACAGGCATGTTGATGTGTGCAGAATGATACACCGGAATATCCGTTAATGTTGGAATGCCCGCCAGTATGGCTGTTATACCTTTGTTTGATTCATGCGCATAACAAAAAGCGTTGTTAAAGAGAGTACTTTTTTGTAAAAGCGTATCAAAGAATGGCATGTTTACTTTAAAGGCACTGGCGGAGTCAAAAAAATCATAAGGTACACTCTCCATAATAAAAAGTACCACGTTTGGTTTGCCTGCCGGCGATTCATCAACCGTTAATTTTTTCCTTATCTGGATAAGAGAATCGCATGCTGCATCAGTCATGTATTTTTGTATTGGCAAACGACTGCCATCTCTAAAAACAGAAAACACAAATGTGTGGAAAGAGTTTTGAACAACCGGTAACTGGTTACTGTTTAATGTTACCAGCGGATATGTGGGTACGAGTATTTTTGTAAAGCTGCTTTTAAACACTAACAAAAATCCTGCAAGTACAAAAAAAAGTAAACTGATAAGCCTGCAATTATTACCACTTAAAAAAGATTGTAATAGTTTTTTATGTAAAAACCATACAAGCCATATTATTACAATGATAACTGCCGCAAAAAAAAATACGATAAAGAAGTGCTGTTGCATTAACCTGTTAAGCGGATGATCAAGCACATATAAGAGATCTGCATTGGCACGTTGAAAATGAAATTTGAAATAAAAAATATCAACAAGGTTAAGTATTACTGCAAAACTGTTTATCAAAACAAAAATTGGCATGATAAGCCAGGTAGTTATTTTTTTTGAAAACCATTGCCGGAGTATCAAGGCAAATAATAAAAAAATATTTATTCCCACTAAAGTAAGTAAATCGTTTGCCAGCGAATATTTAAGCAGTAGTAATTTATCAGCCGTGTCCGCGGTGGTTTCAGCACTTTCAAATAATAATGTGTAGTTGTACTTATAAAATATTATTTTTAAAACAGAATGAATCAATAACAGGCTAAGCAGAAACCTTACAAACGGTTTATTGTTTTGCCAAAGTTGCTTACCTGATGCAGGTAAAAGTTTAAATTTCATAAACCCGGTTATTCATGCTGAAGTTGATTGCACAAAACAAATATAAGCTAATGGTATTTATCATTGGGTTGTACCTGCTGGTTGATGTGCTGCAACATAAGGGGCAAGCCAGGGTTTTATTACCAAAAGATTTTCCTGCGCTCAAAACGGAAGTGCTTTTACCAAAAAGCAAAAGTATCCTGATTATAAAAGATAAAAACTGGACGAAAGGAGTAAATACTAAACAACGAATGAATGAACTGAAGCAGGCTGTCACTGGGTTTGAATGCGATGTTTATTTTGATACAATAACAAAATCTTTCGATGTTCATCATGATGCTGATAAAAGTATTGGTTATGGCCTGAATGATTTATTACAGTTGTATCAGGATAATAAATTGCAGGCCAGCATCTGGCTCGATATAAAAAATCTGAATGATTCCAATGCAGTATCAGTTTTATATTCATTAATTCAACTTCGCAGCAAATACAATCTGCAAAATAAATTACTGGTAGAATCTGGCCGGGCCGATCTTTTAACAGCCTTCAGCGATAGTAATTTTTTTACTTCTTACTATATTCCTTTTTTTAATCCCTATAAATTAAACAATCAACAAACAAAATTCTGGGCAGATAGCATTGTTTCCGTCATCGGTAAGTCAAAAGTAAATGCCTTATCCGGATATTATTTTCAATGCAGTTTTCTCCACCATTACTTTCCGCAATATCCGGTTTTAACCTGGGTAGATAATGCTGACTTTAGCATTGTAAACTTGCTGTTTCAATGGAAGGTGAATAGCGATAAATCAATTTCTATCGTATTAAAACCATAGCAGTAGTGGCTTTTGGTTTTTATTTTCCCTTTAAATACAAATGCCTTAATTTCGAATTATCAAATAGTTGTTTAACTAACTAATTTTAGTTTATGTCAAATAGAATAATAAAAAAAGTAGCTGTTTTAGGCAGCGGTGTAATGGGCAGCCGCATTGCCTGTCATTTTGCAGGCGTAGGTTTAAAAGTGTTACTGCTGGATATACAGCCAAAAGATTTGCCTGCCGATGCAAGGGCTGCCGAGAAAAACAAAATAGTAAATGATGCATTAACTGCGGCCATTAAATCTAATCCGTCGCCGGTTTACAATAAAGATGTGATTAAAAAAATTACCACCGGCAACTTTACAGATAATATGAAAGACATTGCCGATTGCGATTGGGTGATTGAAGTGGTGGTTGAAAGGTTAGATATTAAGCAACTCGTTTTTACTGATGTAGAAAAATACCGTAAGCCCGGAACTTTAATTACATCAAACACATCAGGTATTCCTATACACATGATGACGGAAGGCCGGAGCGATGACTTTAAAAAGCATTTTTGCGGTACCCACTTTTTTAATCCGCCAAGGTATTTGCGTTTGCTGGAAATTATTCCAACGCCGCATACCGATCCGGAAGTGGTAGATTTTCTGATGCACTACGGCGATCTTACGCTCGGCAAAACAACAGTGCTGTGTAAAGATACGCCTGCCTTTATAGCCAATAGGGTTGGGGTTTTTGGCATGATGGCTATTATGAATGCCATGGAAAAATTGGAGTTGAATGTAGATGAAATTGATGCTTTAACAGGCCCAATAATAGGTCGTCCAAAGTCAGCAACATTCCGCACTGCAGATGTAGTAGGTATTGATACTTTGGTGAAAGTTGCAAATGGCGTTGCAGATAATTGCCCCGATGATGAGGCGAAAGAAATTTTCAATATACCAACCTGGTTAAATAAAATGGTGGAGAATAACTGGCTTGGCGATAAAACCGGGCAGGGCTTTTTCAAAAAAACAAAATCCGCATCAGGCGAAAAAGAAATTCTTACGTTGAATTTGCAAACCATGGAATATGGCGCCAGGCAAAAACCAAAATTTGCCACTTTGGAAACTGCCAAACCAATTGAAGATCTTAAAACAAGAATAAAAGCACTTTGCGCCGGTACAGATAAGGCTGGAGAATTTTACCGCCAGTTTTACTACAATCTTTTCTCTTACATTTCTCACCGTATTCCTGAGATTAGTGATGAATTATACCGTGTTGATGATGGTATGATGGCAGGCTTTGGCTGGGAGATTGGTGCATTTGAAAGTTGGGATGTACTCGGTGTTGCAAAAACTGTTGAAGCCATGAAAGCCGCCGGTTACAAAGTAGCTGCATGGGTTGATGAAATGCTGGCAAGTGGCGCAACGTCTTTTTATAAAGTAGAGAACGGTAAAAGATTGTATTATGATGTAAGCGGTAAAACTTACAAAGCAATGCCGGGCGGCGATGCATTTATTGTGATGAAGAATTTTGAGAATGAAACGATTTGGAAAAATTCTGTATGCCGCACTTACCATTTGGGTAATGATGTTTTGGGATTGGAATGGTACACCAAAATGGGCAGCATTGGAGGCGAAGTGTTGGAAGGTATTCAAAAATCAATTGCATTAGCAGAGGATAAATACAAAGGATTGGTTATTGCCAATGAAGGTTCAAACTTCAGCGCAGGTGCAAACGTAGCCATGATATTTATGATGGCGATTGAACAGGATTATGATGAGATTGATATGGCAATACGCCAGTTTCAAAATACGATGATGAGGGTGCGTTACTCAGGCATACCGGTTGTGGTTGCACCACACGGACTGGCATTAGGCGGTGCCTGCGAAATGAGCTTACATGCTGATAAAGTTATACCGGCTGCAGAAACATATACAGGTTTGGTTGAAGTTGGTATTGGCGTTATACCTGGTGGTGGCGGCACCAAAGAATTTATTTTACGTGCTGCTGATGAAGTACATGCCGGTGAACCTGATACCATTCCTTTGCAAAATCGTTTTTTAACAATCGCTACAGCAAAAGTTGCCACATCTGCCTCCGAAGGTTTCGACCTGGGCATTTACAGGCACGGCCAGGATATCATCAGCATTAACCAGGGCCGTAGAATTGCCGAAGGCAAACAAGCTGTAATAGAGTTGTATGATGATGGTTATGTGATGCCTGTGCAACGTACAGATATAAAAGTGCTTGGCCGCTCGATGCTGGGTGCCATGCATGCCGGTATCAATGGCATGTGGCGTGGTAATTATGCAACCGATCATGATGTAACTGTTGGCAAAAAGCTGGCTTATGTAATGTGTGGCGGCGATTTAAGTGAACCAACTTTGGTAAGCGAACAATATTTGCTTGATCTGGAAAGAGAAGCATTTTTAAGTTTAACAGGAGAGAAGAAGACGCTGGAAAGAATTCAATCTATTTTGAAAACGGGTAAGCCGTTGAGGAATTAAATTTAGAGAATCAACTACAAATTAAAATGGGCGAAGTTGAGCTTCAACCAAATAATAATTTACTAATCATTCACGCCGTAATAATTATTTATGGTGATGCCGCTAATGAAGCACTGGCGCATCAGATTGCATCCGATATAGAAAAATTCTGGAACGATGCCGAAGGAAAAGTCGCCATCCGGGATGGCTGGTTTTCAAAAAAAATATACAATGTAAGGTTTAGCATGATTGGTAAATTTGAAGCTGAACTTACGCCAGAATTGATTTTTGAAAATACAAATCCCCGCAATAATTATTTTAGAATTGAAGAATATGCCAGTGGCGATATTTCTTTTGTGGATGAAATAAATTCAAATACCGGTTACTTTAAACTGCAAAATATATTGGATAACTCTACAACCGCAGCGCATGAATTTGGCCACACACTTGGTTTGGTGCATCCGCACAACCTGGATATAAGAGGGGCAGGGACGCCGGGTATCATGTACCCAAGGGGTACTTTGGTTGATCCGCATTTTCAATATTACCCCGAAGTTGTTGCAGGAGACAAAGGTGGCACCTTAAATCCTTTTACCCGAAAGGTTTTGCAAAAAGATATTGATGATCTGCATCTCGAAAATCTCAATTTTAGAAAAGACGGAAGCGCTGTTATCGGTTCTTTCTCTTCAGTATGGCATCAAAAACATTTGCGTGGTTAATACTAATTTCAATTATCTTCATCTCCATTTATAATTTGATCTATGGCCATACTCAGCATCAATAATCTTACAAAAAATTACGGCAAAATAAAGGCATTGGATAATGTTAGTTTTTCGGTACCTGAAAAAACGGTATTCGGCATACTTGGCCCCAATGGCAGCGGTAAAACAACGCTACTTGGAATTGTAATGGATATTTTAAAAGCCACCGGCGGTAATTACAAATGGCAGGGAGAAGAATCAATTGATGCCATGCGAAAAAAGATTGGTACCCTGCTGGAGACTCCCAATTTTTATGCCTACCTGAGCGGTGAGGATAATTTGAAAATTGCTGCAAGAATTAAAGGAAGAGGAGAGGAGGATATTGAAAAAGTATTAACGATTGTTAATCTTTTTGAACGCCGCAAATCAAAATTCAATACTTACTCTTTAGGTATGAAACAAAGGCTGGCCATAGCTTCTACCTTATTAGGCAACCCCGATATTCTTGTTTTTGATGAACCAACAAATGGACTTGATCCTGCCGGTATTGCAGAAATCAGAGAGCTGATAAAAGATCTGAATCTACATGGCAAAACCATTATTATGGCCAGTCACATACTGGATGAAGTTGAAAAAGTTTGTACCCATGTTGCTATAATACAAAAAGGTGTTTTAAAAACGGTGGGCTCAGTAAATGAAGTGCTTAACACAACGGGCAGCAACACAAAAGATGGTATTTTGGTAGAGATAAGTGCAGCCGATAATCATCAGTTAAAAAATATACTGGACCAAATGCCGGGGCTTATAAAAATTTCTGAAACTGATAACGGGTTTGAAATAGTTTGCCCCGAAAATACTAGTGCAGAAAGCATAAACAGGTTTTGTTTTGATAAAGGTATTGTGCTGAACAAACTAAATGTAAAAAGAAAATCGCTTGAAACAAGATTTCTGGAAATAACCGGAAAACAAAGCGACAGATAAATTAACTAAATTAAAAATTATTTATGCTCAAGCTTTTTAAAATAGAGTGGCTTAAAATAAAAACATATAAAACATTCTGGTTACTGTATTTGTCTTTTATGGTTTTTACACCCATGTTTGTAATATTTGTTGCCTACAAATTTATGAACAGCAAGTACAGTAATTTTGAAGAGATGACACTGAAGGCACTGGCAGGTGCACCATTCGTTTTTCCTAAAGTTTGGCACTCTGCCACTTATTTCTCAGGGTTGTTTTTTGTGGTGCTGAGTATGCTTTTTATTTTGTTAATTACAAATGAAGTGCAATACCGTACGCACCGGCAAAATATTATTGATGGCTGGAGCAGAATGGATTTTATAAAAGCAAAATTCACTTTGCTAATATTTTTTATTATCTCTGCTGTGGCAGTTACTTTTATTACCGCTTTATTTATTGGTTACACTTATTCTCCACAGGGTGCTAATGTTTGGGATGGCATAAAATACCTGGGCTATTTTGCATTAATGGCTACGGTTTACCTGGTGGTTGCGTTTTTGGTAGCTATATTGGTAAAGCGTACCGGTCTTTCCATCATCATATTTTTTGTATTGGTTGTAATTGTTGATAACCTGCTTTGGCTGGGCTTTACACTAAAAGAAAGTCAGTTGGGTTATTATATGCCATTAGAGGCTGTTGATTCTTTAATTCCAAATCCTTTTAAACCAAAAATGATGGAAAGAAGGACAGTAGCGGATTATACATTGATTATTACTGCATTTTCTTACCTCGCAGTGTACGTATATATTATCATCAGTTATTTTCGTAAAACCGATCTTAAAACCTGATTATTTTTTTGCCGCCAAATCTTCCAATGCAGTTTCTATCGTTGTAAATGCAAATGTAAAACCTGCATGCAGAATTTTTTTGCAGCTTACGGTAGCACTTTTTAAAATCTCAATACTTCTATCGCCCATCATCATTTTTAAAACAAATGATGGCACATGCATGGGTATAAAAAAGTTTCCTCTCATAGCTTTTGCCAACGTTAACGTAAGCATTTTATTACTTACCGGGTTTGGAGCAACGGCATTATAACTACCTGATAAATTTTCGTTTTCAATGCCTGCAATGAACATACTGCACAGGTCATTAATATGTATCCAGCTTACTATTTGTTTTCCACTGCCTAAAATAGCGGCTACACCAAGGTTTAGCGGCTTTTTAAATTCGGCCAAAGCGCCGCCATCGTTGCTAAGTACAATGCCGGTTCTTAATTTTACCAATCGTTTTCCCAATGTTTCAACCGGTTCTATGCTTGCTTCCCAAAGTTTGCAGGTATGGCCTAAAAAATCTTCATTAGCAAGGTCAGTTTCAACAAAAGGTTTTGCAGGCACAGCATCGGCACCATACCAACCGGTTGCGCTGGCACTAACTATAGCTTTAACGTTATTGGTATTATTTTTTAAAGCTTCATAAATAAGCCTGCTGCTTTCGGATCGGCTTTCAACAATTTCTTTTTTGTAGGCGGCGGTCCATTTTTTTTCTACCACTCCTGCTCCTGCCAGGTGAACAATATAATCGGCACGCTGCAATGCTGCCATATCAATTTGTTGCTTTGCTACGTTCCATTCGGCATAGGTTAATCCGGTTTCGGCTTTTTTATCGGCTGTGTTACGGGTTAAAATAATTATTTGGTATCCTTTTTTAATTAAAGCTTTGCTTAGTGTTTTACCAACCAATCCGGTGCCACCGGTTATCAATACAGTCTGCGTCATATAAAAAGTTAAAATATCTTATGTAAAAACAAAATTAAGCACATCTTGTTCAGTGTAATGTACAGCCGTTGCCTTTTAAATCGTAATTTTAATTATAAAGTTTTATCTGCATGAACCGTTTGTTTAAAATTATTTTTGCCCTGCTTTTTATGTTGCCATTTGCAGCAATTGCTCAATCGGTGGCCATTTCCGATTACGACAGGCAGGATACCCGTGATATGAATTTTGAAATAATCGGTAAAATGAACAGCAATATACTGGTGTATAAAAATATCCGCTCCAATCATAAAGTAAGCATTTTTGATAAAGAAATGAATACCATTGAAACGGTGAAACTTGATTTTGTTCCCGAAAAAACATTCAACATTGATTTTATTGCTTACCCCGATTATTTTTTCATGATCTACCAATATCAAAAAGGAAATATACTGCACTGTATGGCCGTAAAAATGGATGGCATGGCAAAAAAAATGAGTGAGCCTGTTGAAATTGATACCACCCGTATACCGGTTGCAAGTGATAATAAAATATACACAACCATTTACAGCGAAGATAAAAAGCGGGTAATGATCTTTAAAATACAAACCCGCTACCAGAAATTTAATATGCAAACCCTGCTGTACGATAATGATATGAAACTGATAAGCAAAAACAGGATGCTAACCGATTATAACGACCGTAGAGAAAGTTATGATAATTTTTTAGTTGGCAACGATGGCAGTTTTGTTTTTACCTATGCCAAACAATCGGGCAACAGGGATAATAGTAATGAGTTAAATATTTTTACCAAATCTCCGTTGCAGGATTCTTTTATACCGCACCAAATTGATCTTAAAGAAAAATACATTGATGAAGTAAAACTAAAAATTGATAACCGCAATAACCGGTATATCATTAATACATTTTATTATAAAAAAAGCCGTGGTAATATTGAAGGTTTGCTATCCCATATCTGGGATAAAACAAATGATAAAACTTACGCATCGCAGTTTACTGAGATATCTGATTCGATGCGGTACGAAGCAAAAGGAAGCGGAATGCTGCGCTTTGCCCTCGAAAACTTCTTCATACGCCAGGTAGTTGTTAAGGCAGATGGTGGTTTTATACTGGCTGCCGAAGATTATACAACCGATACACGGGGTAATAATTTTAACCGATATGATTATCTGTACAATCCCTATTCACTCTCATCAGGTAATTATTATTACAATCCCTACACCGGTTATTACAGGCCACTCAGTAGTTTTTCAAATCAATCAACAAGATATTATTCCGAAAATATCCTGGTATTAAGCATTAGCAAAACCGGTCAGTTAATGTGGGGCAAAGTATTGCACAAAAGCCAGTTTGATGATGATGATGAAAATTTCATTTCATTTTCAACCATGACAACAGGCGGCGAAATACATTTTTTGTTTAATGAAGACAAAAAATTTCAGATTGTTTCCGATCAGTCAATTACTGCCGATGGTACTATTAAAAGATACCCAACATTAAAAAGCGATAAAAAAGGATATGAGTTTATGCCCAGCCTGAGCAAGCAAACAGGCAGCAGCCAAATCATCATACCCTGCGTTTACCACAATAATATCTGTTTTGCCAAAGTAGATTTTTGAGGATAGAAGCAACTAATGCAAGCAACCTAAAAACGAAAATACGTGGCATTTTTTTACCTCTTTTTTCTCTCTGATATATAAAGCTCATTTCTGTGCTTCTGTGCCTCAGTGGCAAAAATGTTTTCTCAGCAAAGCTGGGAAAATATTTTTTTTGCGGTTAGGCCTCAAACAGTTTTCTTCAAGTAATAATAATTGCGCAATTTTGCCACTGCAATTATTTTACAATCTTTAACCATCTTACAAGGTGAACGGTACTTTTAAAGCCAATAACTCCTATAATAATTTTTTGCTGCTGCTGTTTGGGCTGTTATTAAAGCTTCCTATGTTCCTGCATCCGCATGTACCGCAGCCACAGCAAATAGATGGCTTTTTATACCGCTACATATTAACCGGTTTAAAACCAGCAGCAGATCAGTTCCCTGTAATTTTTCCTGTAATTACTTTTATCTTATTATTTTCGCAGGCGGTTTACTTCAATAAACTCGTTAACGATCTGCGTATCATGCAGCGCCCACAATACCTCACAGGTATGAGTTACCTGCTCATCACATCGCTGTTTGCCGAGTGGAATGTTTTCTCTTCTCCACTTATTATAAACAGCATTTTAATTTGGGTTTGGAGCAAAATGAGCGGGTTATACAGCGATTCAAAACCCAAAACATCTTTGTTTAATATTGGTATAGCAATTGGCATAGGTACATTTTTTTATTTTCCATCAATAGCATTTTCGGCCTTAATAATTTTTGGATTAGCAATAACACGGCCATTTAAACTGGCAGAGTGGTTAATGGCTCTGCTCGGCATCATCACCCCTTATTATTTTTTACTGGCACTCATTTTTTTAACCGATAAATGGCAGGGATATAAATTTCCCGGTTTTGCAGTAACAGCACCCGTATTCGATCAATCCAAATGGGCATTTGCAGCCATTGTTATTGTGGCCATCAGTGCCATAACCGGCATATTTTACATACAGCAAAATTTCAGGCGGCAACTAATACAGGCACGCAAAGCCTGGAACCTTACTTTTTTGTATTTACTGGTTGCCATTTTTGTACCCTTTGTAAACGCCACGCATTCCTTTGAGTATTGGATTTTGTGTGCCGTGCCCCTCTCAGCTCTAATGGCTGCCACGTTTTTATATCCGGCAAAAAATTGGTTTCCAACTCTATTACATTGGGTAATGGTAGCTTTTGTAATTGTTATCAGTTACTTCGTATAAAATTGAAATCCAGATTGTACATTTGCGTTTTACTTTTTTGGGCCAGACTTTTGGAATGCTATTGGGCTGCGGTGGCGTCGCACTCTTGTACATTTGTTCAAAATTGAGCCGCCCAACATGAACTCTTTAAATAACTTTTGTACATGAAATTTGGCGTAGTAATTTTTCCCGGCAGTAATTGCGACAGAGATATGATTGAAGCCCTGCAACACGATCTGCAGCAGGAAGTAATTCAACTCTGGCATAAAGATAAAGACCTCAGCACTTTTGCTACAGATGATTGTATTGTGTTACCCGGTGGGTTTAGTTATGGCGATTACCTGCGTTGCGGTGCCATTGCACGTTTTAGCCCCATGATGCAAAGCGTAATTGAATTTGCAAATAAAGGCGGCAAAGTTTTAGGCGTGTGTAACGGCTTTCAGATTTTATGCGAAAGTGGGCTGTTGCCCGGCGTATTATTACGCAACAGCCAGCAACAATTTGTATGCAGCAATGTTTTTATTAAAGAAGCCGCCTCAGAAAGTTGCGAAGCCCTCAAGATACCGGTTGCACACGGCGAAGGAAGATTTTTTGCAAACGAAGCTACCATGGAAACCCTGGAAATGCACCGCCAGGTAATTTACCGCTATTGTGATGAAAAAGGGAATATAAATGCTGCTGCCAACCCCAATGGTGCCATACATAATATTGCCGGCATTTGCAATAAAGAAAGAAATGTTTTTGGTATGATGCCGCATCCTGAACGTGCAGTAAGTACTGCCCTAGGTAATGTGGATGGAAAACAGGTATTCAATCATTTGTTTGGAATAAATTAACAGTTCGGCGGGTTAATTCGTCGTTAAGCCGACAACCATCCGTTTTATAATTACGTAAATTTGTACATGAAAAATTTATACATGAAAAAATTAATAACAGCCACATTTTTAGTTTTGTTTGCAGGTTTTGCAAATGCACAGATCAACAATCCGGTTTTATGGAGTTACAGTGCAAAAAAAATTGCTGATAAAACGTATGAGATACATATGACAGCCACCATTACCGGTAACTGGCACTTATATGCACAGGATGCCGGCACTGGCCCAGAACCTACTACATTCAGTTTTACAAAAAATCCTTTAATAAGTTTTGATGGTAAGGTGAAAGAGATAGGCAAACTTGAAAAATCATTTGATAAGAATTTTAATTCAACGCTGAAATACTATGCCAATAAAGTTGATTTCGTGCAGAAGATAAAAGTTAAATCTGCAACAGCAACAGTAGTAAAAGGAGTGGTAAATTTTATGGTTTGTAACGATAGGCAATGTTTGCCACCAAGAAATGTTCCCTTCACCATAAACATCGGCGGAAAATAAAACTGCTTTATAATATTATCCCGATAAAATTTTATCGGGATTTTTTTTAAATGAGATACCATGTACATAAAAAAGCTTGCAGCATTGCTTACTGCACTATTATTTATTTTTCAGTTTGCGGCATTGGCCCAGGATTCAACAGCCGTTAAATGGCAGGCAACCGGTAAAAAAATTGCTGACAAACAATTTGAAATAAAACTTACCGGAACCATAAAAACCGGTTGGCACCTGTATGCCAAACCCATTGCTGCTGCTGAAGTAGAGGGCTTTAAAATTACATTCTCCGATTCTTCCATCACTCAAAACGGACCTCAGCAATTAACCGGAAATTTTAAAAGCATTACCGATAAAAACTTTGGTGTACAGGCCGAAGTTGCAGAAACACAACTTGCGGTAATTCAAAAAATTACCTTAACAGGCGATGTGCCAGCTAAATTAAAAGCGCTGTTACTTTATAATACTGCAAGCAACGAAGCTTTTCTCCCCGAAGAAATAAAGATAGAAATTGCAATGGAAGGCGGTGTGGAAATTTCAGCATCATCAAACAGAATATTAATACCAACTATTGATTTAAAAAATCCGGTTAATGCATGTGGCGGCACCGGTATCAGTGCAGCGCAGTCAGGCTCTGGTGGCGGCAGTGCGTTGTTAACTATTTTTATTTTAGGTTTTCTGGGCGGCCTTGTTGCACTCATTACGCCATGTGTATTCCCCATGATACCTTTAACTGTTTCCTTTTTTACCAAGAAGGCAACATCAAAAAAGCAGGGTATTTTTAATGCATCGCTTTACGGTTTTTTCATCTTTCTTATTTATATTTTACTGAGTTTGCCTTTTTATTTTTTAGATAGTGCCAGCCCCGAAATATTGAATTCAGTTTCTACCAATCCATGGCTTAACGTAATTTTCTTTGTGGTATTCATTGTTTTTGCATTATCATTTTTTGGTTTGTTCGAGATTACTTTGCCAAGCAGTTTCTCCGGCAAAGCCGATGCAAAAGCTGGAACTGGTAATGTGTTGGGAATATTTTTTATGGCACTTACATTGGCCATTGTTTCATTCTCATGTACAGGACCTATTTTGGGTTCGCTATTGGTAGGTTCATTAACCGGTGGCGCTATACAACTTACGGTGGGTATGGGTGGTTTTGGTTTGGCACTGGCTTTACCTTTTGCATTGTTTGCGCTGTTTCCAAACTGGTTAAACTCTTTACCAAAATCGGGTGGTTGGTTAAATTCAGTAAAAGTGGTGTTGGGTTTTATTGAGGTAGCATTGGCTATTAAATTCCTTTCAAATGCCGACCTGGTAAAGCATTGGGGATTGTTAAAAAGAGAAGTATTTATCGGCATCTGGATAATTACCGGCATCGGTTTAACGCTTTATTTGCTGGGTAAAATTAAATTTCCGCACGATAGCCCTATAAAGAAACTGAACAAGGCAAGAATTGGATTGGCTTTGTTGTTTGCAGCTTTCACCATCTATTTAATACCTGGTTTAACCAATACAAAATATGCAAATCTTAAATTAATAAGCGGTTTTCCGCCTCCTTTGTATTACAGTATTTACCAAAGCGGAGATTGTATTTTAAATCTTAACTGCACACATGATTTTGAAGAAGGTATAAAGATGGCAAAGGCCGAAAATAAGCCGCTTTTACTTGATTTTACTGGTTATGCCTGCGTAAACTGCCGCCGCATGGAAGAAAACGTTTGGAGCGATCCGGAGGTATATAAAATAATGAAAGAGAAGTACATCATCGTTTCGCTTTACGTTGATGATAAGAAGAAGTTACCTGCTGCAAAACAATTCACCTACAAAACCAAAGATGGAGTTGAAAAAGAAATCATCAGCATAGGCGATAAATGGGCAACATTTGAAACTGAAAATTTTAAAAACAATGCCCAGCCATTGTATGCCATTTTAAACGGCAATGAAATTTTACTGAACAATCCTGTTGGATATACGCCCAGTATTAAGGAATACAAGGATTGGTTGCTTTGCGGCCTGGATGCCTTTGCAAAATCAAAAAAATAATCAGTGTAAATAATCGTTGATAGCTTTTTAAACTTTGCTAAAGCTCAAATAAAAAACCTCCAAATAAATGGAGGTTTTTTATTGAGTGTGGGGAGTTACAGATTTTTCCTTCCCTTTTTAAGAAGGAGTGAATAGTGTTTATAATGCAATTTGTTTTTCGGTCATCATTTTACGCAGGTTAATTAAACCATAGCGCATGCGGCCTAAAGCAGTGTTGATGCTGCAACAGGTCAGGTCAGCAATTTCTTTAAAGCTCAAATCAGCATAATGGCGTAAAATAATTACCTCACGCTGATCTTCAGGCAACAGGTCAACCATTTTTCTAACCTTATCCTGACTCTGGCCACTCATAATTTTTTGGTCGGCACCGGGCTCAGAGAAGTTCAGTACTTCAAAAATATCACGATCGTCGCTGGTTTTAATGGTTGGTGTACGCTTCACTTTTCTAAAATGATCTACACACATATTGTGTGCAATACGCATGGCCCAGGGTAAAAATTTACCTTCATCGGTATACCGGCCACCTTTTATAGTGTCAATTATACGGATAAATACATCCTGAAAAATGTCTTCAGTCAGGTACTTGTCTTTTACCAACAGGTAAATTGATGTAAAAATTTTGTCCTTGTAACGGGTTACAATGGTTGCAAGGGCATTTGCATCGCCTTCCATGTATAAATGGATAAGCTGCTGATCGGTTAAATTGTTTAGGATCTTCATAAACTTCTACAGTTTTAGATTGTTAGGATATTTTTTAACAGGTCCAAAAAAGGTGAAAAAATACGTAGAAGTCTTTTAGATAGGCTTATAACGGCTTTTCATTTTTTTGGATATTGGACTGTAAAAATAGAAGTTGTTTATGAAATAGTGTGAGTACTTACGCCCGATCTTAAAAGTTTTATTACTTAGTAAAACTACGTTTTTCGAATCCTGTGTTACTCTCTTACTATAAAATAAAACTAACACATAGTTGTTATAAAATTCTATACGAAATACGCTTTAGGAAAATTTTCACATATTCGTTGCAGCATAAATAATAGTAATTTTGAGCATGGCCATTGTAAAAGAAAAAACAAAGAATAAATCCGTAATAACAAGCAATCAAAAAGATATTTACATCAAAGGTGCAAGGGTGCATAATTTAAAAAATGTATCTGTTACCATCCCCCGTGATAAACTTATAGTAGTAACCGGTGTTTCCGGCTCCGGTAAATCTTCCTTAACCATCGATACATTATTTGCAGAAGGCCAGCGCCGCTACGCAGAAAGCCTGAGTGCTTATGCACGCCAGTTTATGCAGCGCATGAACAAGCCAGATGTGGATTATATAAAAGGTTTATGCCCGGCAATTGCCATAGAGCAAAAAGTTATCACCCGTACGCCCCGCAGCACTGTTGGCAGCATGACGGAGATTTATGATTACCTGCGCCTGCTTTTTGCCCGTGCAGGTAAAACCATATCGCCGGTTAGTGGTAAAGAAGTAAAAAAAGATGATGTGGCAGATGTGGTAAAAACTATTGAGAGCTTAACTGAAGGCGATAGAGTTGTATTGCTGGTAACATTTAAGCAGCATGCAAAGAGGAATGTGCAGGAAGAGTTAAACATCTTATTACAGAAAGGTTTTTCACGTCTTTATATAAATCAGGAACCGGCAAGAATTGAAGAAATATTAGAAATGAAGGAGCCAGATATAAAAAAGCTCTTCAAAAGTTCAGGTTCCAAAAATCCCCCCTTGGGGGGTGGGGGGGCTTTTCTTTTAATTGATCGCCTCGTATCCAAAAAATTTGATGAAGACGAATTACACCGCATTGCCGATTCGGTTAACACGGCTTTTTACGAAGGTGAAGGCGAAATGTTTTTGGAAGTAAATAAAGGCAAGCTGTTGCATTTTTCTAACAAGTTTGAAGCAGATGGAATTTTGTTTGAAGAACCGGTTCCAAATCTTTTTTCTTTCAACAATCCATTTGGCGCATGCCCGGTTTGCGAAGGATTTTCGCAGATTTTGGGTATTGATCCTGATTTAATTATTCCTGATAAAAGTTTAAGTGTGTACGAAGGTGCTGTTGCGCCCTGGAAAGGAGAGAAGCTTGGTTTGTGGAAAGAGGCTTTTGTAAGAGCAGCAAAGCAATTTGATTTTCCAGTACACAAAGCCATTATTGATTTAACCGAAAAGCAATTGGCCGATTTATGGGATGGCAATGAACATGTGGAAGGCATCAACGATTTTTTTAATGAAGTGCAGCAGAATTTATACAAAGTACAATACCGTGTTTTATTAAGCCGCTATCGTGGCCGTACATTGTGCACAGCCTGCAAGGGTTACCGGCTGCGGCCAGAGGCTTTGTATGTAAAAGTTGGCGGCAAACATATTGGCCAGTTGTGTGAGTTGCCGGTTAAAGATCTTTATGTTTGGTTTGATAAATTAAAACTGAGCCAATACGATCAGCAGGTTGCAAAAAGAATTTTAATTGAAATTCATCACCGCATAAAAACCCTGCTGGATGTAGGTTTGGGCTATCTTACTTTAAACCGCCTGGCAAACTCACTTAGTGGTGGCGAAAGCCAGCGTATTCAGTTAACAAGAAGTTTGGGTAGTAATTTAACCAACTCTTTATACATTTTAGATGAACCTTCTATTGGTTTGCATAGCCGTGATACAGAAAGACTGATCACTGTTTTAAAAGAACTGCGTGACCTTGGAAATACAGTTGTGGTGGTTGAGCATGATGAAATGATGATGAGAGAAGCCGACCATATTATTGATATGGGGCCACTTGCCAGTCACTTAGGTGGAGAAGTGGTTGCTGAAGGAAACTATGATGAGATCATCAGCAACCCCGAAAGCCTTACCGGTAAATATTTATCGGGACAAATGAAAATAGAGCCGCCAAAACAGGTTCGCAAATGGAACCGCTCGGTAAAAGTAGAAGGAGCCAGGCAAAATAATTTAAAAAACATTACGGTTGAATTTCCATTGCAGCTTTTTTGTGTGGTAACCGGTGTAAGCGGCAGTGGCAAAACAACGCTGGTAAAACAAATTTTATATCCTGCTTTGCAGAAATTAAAAGGTGAAGGGGTTGAAAAAGCGGGCCTTCATAAATCTATCAGCGGCGATGTTGATTTTATTGCGCAGGTAGAAATGGTTGATCAAAATCCCATCGGTAAATCATCCAGAAGTAACCCGGTTACTTATATAAAAGCTTATGATGAAATAAGAGACCTGTACAGCAAACAACCACTCAGTAAAGTGCGTGGCTTTCAACCCAAACATTTTTCTTTTAATGTAGATGGAGGAAGATGTGATGCCTGCAAAGGCGAAGGCGAACAAACCATTGAAATGCAGTTTCTGGCAGATGTACATTTAACATGTGATGTATGTAACGGCAAACGTTTTAAAGAAGAAGTACTGGAAGTTAAATACAAAGACAAAAGTATTCATGATGTGCTTGAGATGAGTGTTGATGAAGCTATTGAATTTTTCTCCTCCCCCTTCGGGGGAGGCCGGGAGGGGGTCGATGTTGCGAAAAAAATACAACCACTCAGCGATGTTGGTTTGGGCTATGTAAAACTGGGGCAATCATCCGATACCTTATCTGGTGGCGAAGCACAGCGGGTAAAGCTGGCATCGTTTTTAGGCAAGGGCCGTACACAGGGCAGCATCCTGTTTATTTTTGATGAACCTACTACCGGACTTCATTTTCATGACATAAAAAAATTACTGGCATCTTTTAATGCATTGATAGAGCAGGGGCATACCATTCTTGTAATTGAACACAATACCGATGTTATTAAAAGTGCCGATTGGGTAATTGACCTTGGCCCCGAAGCAGGCGATGCAGGGGGTAATCTGGTATTTGCCGGTAAGCCTGCCGATTTAAAAAAATGCAAAGAAAGTTATACTGGCAAGTTTTTATAAAGAGGGACAAGGGGTAAATAATCTGGTCTTTTATTTCCATTTTGGTTGATTTTGTAGTCAACCTATTTCAGGACGAGACATGCTGCTGATGAAGATAACAACGTCCTGCCCCAATAACGCCAAACAGTTGGTGTTAGGCGATGGCTTTACTTTTTTTGCAAGTCAAAGTTTTCATCTACCGTATAATTTGTTTCAAGATTGAGTTCTTCAATACGTTCAAAAATATTTTCTAAAATTACTTCATCGTAATCTTGAGCATATTCGAATATTGTTACGTCCCACCAAGAATTTATTGCTTTCTCAATTATTTTAAAAGTAAATTCTAAAGTAAAGTCAGACAGTGAAATACCTGGGACTGCAAAGTGAATTATTTGATTCCTAATTCTCCCAAATTTATTATAAAGTTCTATTGGTTCAATTTTATAACCTGTGGTAGCCCATAATCTGTCTGGTAATTCAGAGTACATAATTGTTTGTCCATGCTCTAAAAGATCTTCCATTTTAATATTTCCGTCAGTAAGATTTGCTTCCTTTGGAATTTTATTAAAAACTAAAAGAGGATGCTCCTCAACTATTTTTGATTTAATTAAAATTTCAAATCCGTTAGCTACCTGAACTAATCCCATAGCATGTGAATAAGGTTGCCCTAATTCAGAATAAGTAGCATTTACAACACCTTTAGCAACCATAGATAAACCAAAGTCTCTCATTTGAGAAGCGATTTTATATTTATCTTTTATAGCTAAATGATTATTTTTTCCATTCAACCCGTGAAAAAAACCTAAGGTATAGGCTTCAATTGCACTTCTATGCCTTCTAAAGCCTTTTTGACTTTCTTCTAAATTGGAAATGAAATTTTCTAAGTCAAAATTTAGCAGTTTTTTAGTTCCGTTTTCTAAGCCTTTTTCATAGGCACAAGAAGCACATTTATGTCGTTCAAAATTACCCTGACTAATTGGTAAATCTTTTATAATTGTATCCGTTTCATTATGTTCTATAGTGCAAGCCATATTATTCTTCGATTTGGTTAATTATCCAATTTGTCCAACCCGCAATAGTAGAGGCTCGTCTAAAATAAGTAGTGTCCGAACCGACTTTGTGCAATTTTGAACGTTTCATAACTTCTACAACTGCTTCTTTAGTTGGCATTTCGCCATTGTCAAGATAAAGTTTTAAAGTTTGCTTGAATGCTGAATGTGATAAAATGAGTTTAACAAATTCGCTTTGTCTGTCTATGATGGATAAATTAAAAACTCTTTTTCCTTTTTCTGTTAAGTAGCAAACAACTTGCCTATTCTCTCGTCCAATTTCCACAAGTCCTAAATACTTTCCTGCGTTAGAATAGTAGTCTGTTTGCCTTGAATCAAAGTCGTAGTTTTCAGTAATTTCTTCCTTGCTTATAAATCCTTTTTGTTTTAAAAGCTCACAAAGGTTGATTACTCTTTCAAAACTGTCAGCTTGTGGAAATGGAATTTCAGGTTCTTTTACTGTTTTGGTTGTATCAATAATCTGTTGGATTATTTCAAGATTGAAAGCACCTTCTTGAACGGCATATTTTTTTTGCTTAACCAATACCAAAGAGTTGTAATGGTTTACGTTTACAAAAGTATATTCTCGTAGATGAAAAATTCCGTTAGTGTATGTTAGAAAAATCGGACGAACCTGTTTAGTGATTTTATTGTTCCAAAGTTTGTATGGATAATAAAGTTGTCTTACAAGAAAATCCTCCGAAATATAATTTTTTGCTTCGATTAAGTTTAAAGAATTATCACCTTCATAACCTCCATCAATTTCAATTTGTGAATTGCCAACACTGACTTTAAATAATCCTTTTGAAGAATTAATGTTGAAATCAAAGGAAGATGAACTCATTCGTCCACTAACAGTTGGCAATAAATTATCTTCTCCTGTAAAGTCGTGAAGAATTTTTGTTACGAATGCACAATTGATTGCTGTTGCTTCACTTGTTATGTCTTTGTGATCCAAACTTTCTAAAAAAGTTGGGAACTCAATTTTTGAAACGTCAATATCATCGGTATTGAAATCACAAAAGGTGTCAAAAGTGCCAATTACATAGCCACCTCTTGAAGTAGGTAAAATTGAGAAATTATTGTCTGCAAATAGTTTTGGAAGTTGTGACTTGTGGTCAAACTTTGTCATTAAACGAGCCTCTCTAAACTTATTAATATCGGTAGAAGAAATTGAAATATGACCTTCTATAGAAATCTTTTCGATAATTTTATGCTTTTCAAATATTTGTTCCCAAGCAATATCATTTTTGGACTTACTCATAATTCCTAATTAAAAGTTCATCTACTTCTCCACGATTTGCACCGTCAGAATTTATGGCACGGTTTGCTTTTACAATACTGATATTATAATCTTTGTATTGTTCTTTAATAAAGTCTGCGGATGAGTTAGAGAGTAAAAATTTCACACCTCTTTTATGTAGTTCATCACAAGCTTTTCTCAATTCTATTTGGTCATATATATCCCAACCGCCTTGTATGTAACCTGTAAAATTCGAATTTTCAGAAATGGGATGATAGGGTGGGTCTAAATAAACAAATGATTTCTCATCTGTCTGTTTTAAAATTTCGGAATAATCACCGCTATTTATTGTAATGTTATTAGAATTTAGAAATTTGTTAACCGCTTTTAATGTTGGTTCGTTTACAATGTTTGGATTTTTGTATCGTCCAAATGGGGCGTTAAATTCGCCTGCACTGTTTACTCTGTAAAGCCCATTAAAGCAAGTTTTGTTAAGGTAGATAATTCTTGAAGCTCTTTCAACTGGGGTCATTTTTTTAAATTCATAAGTTCTGTCCAAACTACGAAGTTCATAAAAATAGTCAGCGTTGTTATGGTGCTTTTTCAGGTCTGTAATAAGTTCGTCAAGATTATTTTTGATAACTGTATAAACATTAATTAATTCGGCATTGAAGTCATTTATTATTGCATTTTTAGGCTGCAAATTGAATAAGACTGCACCGCCACCGATAAAAGGCTCAACATAATTATAAGAACCAATGTTTTTGGGTAATAGTCCAACGATTGAAGGCATAATCTGTCTTTTGCCGCCAACCCATTTTAAAAACGGACTTACTAATTTGTTACTTTTCGCCATTTTTAGTTCGTATTCTTGCTAAATAGTTTAGTCTGCAAGATAGGTTTTTTATTTTTAAACGACCAAATTTGTAGTCATTTTCTTTGTAATTAGTGTGTCTTGCTAAGCTATCGCACAACGGGTAAATTTATGCTATAATATGCTACCCACATAAAAAAATTAGATTTGAAAATCAACGCTTTAGTGTTATACATTTTCAATAGTCGTTAGGTCAATCCACCCAACCTACCTCCCCTAATTATTCTTCTATATTCTTCGGCTAACCATGCCTTTTATTACCACTTTGAGGTATTGCACAAATAAAATATGTATTTTATTTTTACGCCCTAACAACATTCCAAAACCAAAAAATCAAATTTTATGGCAAGCAATTCAGAAACTGGCCACACAAAAAATGTGACCAATTCTAAAACACTCAACACGTATTTGGGCACCCTCGGTGCCGTTTACAACCCAACAAAGCCCTCCATTATCTTACCGGCTTTGCAGGCTACGCATACAGATGCAGACCAGGCGCTCACCAACATTCAAAATGATCTGCCCGCCTTTAGCGCAGCGGTAGATGCGCAGGAAGCCGTGTATGCACCATTAAACAAGCTGGTAACACGCATGGTACGGGCTTATAAGTCTGCCATTGAAAATCCTGCCGAGGCAGAAACTGTTATTGCATTGCAAAAGAAAATTAACGGCAAACCAAAAAAGATTGACCCCAAAAAGGAGCCTGTTGAGGGTGAAGAAGATCCCGTTTCCACATCTCAGTTATCGTACGATAACCGGCAGGCAAACTTTCAGTTGCTGGTAAAAACAATGGCTGCCAACAGCAATTATAAACCAAACGAAACCGACCTGCAAATTGCCACCCTGCAGGCTTATGCAGATGAACTTAAGCGAAACACCGAAGCTGTAGATGCCACCTACGCACCCATCGTTAATGGACGCATCAACCGAAATAAAATTTTATACCACGAAAAATCCGGCCTGGTACCGGTAGTGGTGCCGGCGGTAAAAGATTACATTATTTCAGTGTATGGTGCCAACAGCCCGCAAATCAGGTATATCAATAAACTTAAATTCAGGGGCCTGTCCAAAAAGTAACAAATATAATAGAGTAACCATCCCTGCCGTACAAACTCGGCAGGGATTTTTGTATCCATCACAGTGTTGCTTTATCAACCGGCAATATCGCCAAACCTATCAGGTTTGCCGCAAAGGTTTTGTGCAGTAAGCAAAACCTTATAGGTTTCTTCTTCAAAAAACACCGGTCAAATTTAAAAACCCATCGTCCAGTAGTGAAAACCCATGGTACAAAAGTGAAAACCCATGGTACAACTGTGATAATCTATGGTATAATAGTGATAACCCATGGTTCAGTAGTGAATATCCATGGTATAAGAGTGAAAAGCCATAGTACAAGAGTGATAACCCATGGTATAAGAGTGAAAAGCCATGGTTAAGGTGTAAAAACTAGTGGTTAAACTATAACAAAGCATTGTAAAAATAGCAGCATTAGCTTTTGTTACCTCAGCCTGTCACTTTCCTTTAAAATTTTGGAATCTTTATTAATACCTCCAATTGCAAGTACAAAACCTGCTAACACAACGCCCTGTAAAATGGCCGTTAAAGAATAAGTACCCTGGGTAAAATTGGTTGTTTCACGATAGTATAAAAAGATAAGTAGCGCCTCCAGCAAAATGCCCAGCACACAAAGCCCCCGCTGTAAACTTCTTTTTTTAAAAAGAAAGATGGTAATAAAAGCCAGGCCTCCCACAGCAATGGTGGTTATCATTAATAATAAAGTAGAAGTAGCATTCAACTCATGCAGCAGCGGATCATTTAATTTATTACCGCTGAAAAAAGAAAATTTAAAACCGGCAAATGCACAGGCCGAAGCCAGTAGTAACCAGATGGATTGAATGCGTTGTATCATCTTGTAAATATTTAAGTAAAATTAATTGAATTGCCGGTAAATAAAAAACCACCGGTTAAATTACATCCGGTGGTTTTAAGCAGGAAAAAAATTACCCACGTATTTACTGTTCTTTTATAACAACAGGCGCAATGGATGGTGCTGCAAGTATTTGTGGTTTTGCAGTTTGTGCATCTAAAGCCGCAACTGGTGTAGTTTGTTTTGGCCTTTGTGCAGTGCCATTCAGTGTGTTTAACTGCTCAGTTGTTAATTTATTTTCAGCGGCATTGGCATCTGTTGTTGCAGTTGCTTTTTTGGGCTGATTTACCTGCTGTTGATCTTTATCTTTTTTAAAAGGCGATGGTGTTTCTGCAACTGCAACCGGTGCTGCTGCGGGTGCAGTGCCGTTCATTGGTTTTAATTGCGGTGCCGGCGAGGGCTTATTAGTTTCGGTTGAGGCTGGCGGTGCTTTTATTTCACGTTGCTTCAAAACTTCTGTTTTTAGTTCCTGTGCATGCAGTAAAACGGTGGCGCTTAAACCAACACTAACCAGCAATAATGATTTTATAATTTTCATATTTCTATTTTTAAAGAATTTGTAAGTTTAATTATTGATACCAAGTTTTGTTTTGATAAGCTGTATATCTTTTTGCAGTTGTTCATTTTTCTTTTTCTCCTCATCAATTGTTTTTTGTTGATTGATGATTAGCTGTTGTTGTTCCTGAACTGCTTTTACAAGGGGCACAACAAATGAAGTGTAGTTTATACCATAAAGATCATTTGTAGTACTTTTTGGCTTTTTAATTCCATTAAAATCAAAATTACTTTGCATGGCAGCCTGTTCAACTTGCTGAGCAAGAAATCCAGTTTGCTTAATTTGTTCAATGTCATATTTCCCCTGCCAGTTTGCAGTATCTTTTTTGGTATCGCCATATAATATTTTATTCTGCTTGTGAAGATTTATATTATAAGTAACGGGCCTCAGTTTGGTAATAAAATTTAAACCAGGAACATCATCTTGTATATTTTCTTTTATCCTCTCATCACTATATGCAGTAATGCCGGTTACCTGGGCCCTTATTAATGTTACACTGGTATTTCCTAACTCAACATAGTTATTGCCACTGGAAGCGTATCCAATATTGTAACCAATGCCTGTGTAATTAGTTAGATCGGTAGTTGGATAAGCGCTGCGACCTATGCAAGTGTTGTTGGAACCTGCAGTAAATACTAATCCAGCATTTGTTCCAACAAAAGTATTACTTGTGCCTGTAGTTATTGAACTACCTGAGCTATATCCCACTCCCGTATTGCTGGTTCCAGATGAAGCTGTTAGTGCAAAATAACCCACAGCAGTATTAAGTGAGGCATTTCCCGTGTACAATGCTTGTTTACCAACGGCTACATTAGAGCCGCCACTAGTAATTCCTGCACCGGCATAAGTACCTAATCCGGTGTTGTTGCTTCCGGTATTATTTTTAAGGCTATAAAATCCAACACCCACATTATCAATTCCTGAAACATTCAAATCTAATGACCGGTGCCCAATAGCAGTATTACCATCTGAATTGATATTTGCATTCAACGCATAAGAACCAACAGCCGTATTCCAGTTACCGCCCTGGTTTGATAGCATGGTTTGAAAACCTAAAGATGCATTACCCTGTCCGGTGGTAGTACCAACCATTGCACTTGCGCCGATAGCTGTATTGCTACTGGCTGAGTTGTTTAAAAGTGCCTGGATGCCAACAGCTACGTTGTTATTTCCGGTAGAGCCATTTTGCATAGCCAACGCACCAATAACTGTATTTTGGTTACCGGTAGTAAACAGCATTGCATTTGTACCTACAGCCGTATTATAATTTGAAGCACTATTTGTGGCTAAGGCCTGCATTCCAAGTGCAGTGTTATAAAAACCTGTTGTGTTATTTCTGTTTGCCAAATAGCCTAGTGAAGTGTTCCACCCTCCTTTACTGTTTACGGCCAGTGCCTGATAACCAATTGCAGTATTATACTGGGCAGAGTCTAACTGAGTTGCAACATTTAATCCTAAGCCATTATTAAACAGCGACTGAAAACCTATAGCTACCGTATTGCTTCTTTGATTATTATAGGCAGCCTGGTTTCCTATTGCTACCGTGTTGCTGGAAGCTGTATCTCCTCTATTTGCCCAAAAACCTATGGCCACATTACCATCGCCCCTTAATTTTTGATCCATTGAGCCTGCACCCAACGATACATTTAGGCTACCGGTACTATCGCTACCCAAGGCACTTTCGCCAATTGCCACATTTTGCCCGCCGCTACGTATTGCGGTGAGCGCATAATCACCAACACCTACATTAGAATTACCCGTGCTTCTGCCACTAATACCCTGCCCTGCATAGCTCCCTACGTAAGTATTAAAGCCGCCGGTTGCATTGAAACCTGTATTAATACCAACACCAACATTATCGCCGGTATTTCTAACATTCCTGAATGAAGAAGTACCAATGGCCGTGTTTTCGCTGCCTGTAGTATCATTTTCCAAAGCAAAATAACCATTGGCGGTGTTCCAGATGGCGGAGGTTAAATTTGTTAAACTATAAGCACCGGTGGCTGTATTGCCGGTATTGGTATTGCTTGTTCTGGTAACATTTTTTAAAGACTCGAAACCAATTCCTACATTTTCAGAAACAAAAAGTGCATTACCCATACTGCTGTCTCCAATAGCCACATTGCGGCTTGATATCTGCGCCCTGCTTAATGCCTGCGTGCCAATAGCAACATTGGCCGAGCTATAAGTAAATGCCATGGCACTATCGCCAATAGCAACGTTTCTGCCTAAAATGCTGCCCCAGATGTTGCCTCCGTTATTAGTTACGTTGTATAACGATCGGTAACCCAGTGCTACACTCTTTGGGCCTACAAAAAAACCGGCACCCGCTTCGGTACCAATAAAAGTAATCTCCTTGTTTTTATAGTTAATGTCGTAATCACTGTAAACCCCTGCCTGGTAACCAAGCCCTGTAGCAAAATCTGTTTTGCCATAGTACAGGGTATTATTTCCTATTGCAGTGGTGTAATCTGCCGTATCGTTTAGGTAAGATGCCTGGAAGCCAACAGCCACATTATTACTACCTATCGAATCGGTACGCAATGCTGCCGAACCGATAGCCGTATTTTGATTAGACCTTATAAAACGGCCTGCATCGTTACCCACTGCTGTGTTATCTGTACCCAGTGTACTTTCGTACATGGCTGCATTACCCAGTGCCACATTATTAATACCTGTTTTATTGGATGTTAACGTATAACTACCTACAGCAGTGTTAGCGCCATTTGTAATAGCACTGTCTAAACTGGAGTAGCCAATAGCAGTATTGGGGTAGGTACCACTAAAATTACGCAATGCCCTTGAGCCTACTGCCACACTTTGCGAACCGGTTTGTGCATTCGACAGCGCTTTGTAACCCATGGCTACATTATCGTTACCGGTTGTAAAACTGAAAAGCGTACTGTCTCCCACAGCAACATTTCGGCTGCCGTTAATTAATGAACCGTTGCCATTCATGGATTGATAGCCAACTGCTGTATTTTTAGAACCCTGATTTATTCCGTAACCGCTACCATAACCCATGCCTGTATTTTCGGCACCGGTAATGTTGCTGCCGGTAGTAAAATTATTATAGGTTAGTGAGTATGCACCCATGCCGGTGTTATTATTGTTCCTGTTATAATAACCAGATGCATAACCGATAAAGGCTGTAAGATTTGCCGTATCATTACTTACGCCCGACTGCATACCCATAGCCACATTATAACTTCCTCTTTTATTTAAAAAACCTGCGTACCGGCCAACTGCGGTATTTTGGATGCCGGTTGAATCGAACTCCAATGCGCCAACACCAACAGCAGTGTTTTCGCTTCCGGTTTTGTTGTTTCTTAAAGCCCTCCAGCCAACTGCCACGTTTATTGCGCCTGCGCTATCGCTGCCCATTGCCTGGTGGCCAATGGCTGTATTTAAATCTCCTTTTCGGTGAAAATACATTGCATCTGCACCTACCGAAGTGTTGTAAGATGCACTATCGCTGCTGCGTAAAGAACTTAAACCCAGGCCTACATTGTAAATTCCAATGCGGTTATATTCCATACTGAATGCACCAATGGAAGTATTGTAAATTGTATTTTTTGATGAATCACGCTGGCTATAGTAACCAACGGCTGTATTGTAACCCTGGCCCTGTTGTTTGCTAAGGCTTTTATATCCAATTGCTACGTTACCAGATGTGCTTACGGCACCTGCCAGCGAACTGTCGCCAATGGCAACATTTTTTATACCATCAAACACCCTGCTTAAAGCTTCATTACCAACAGCTACGTTACTAGATCCATAACCTGCATTCGCTAAAGCGCTATCTCCTATAGCTACATTTCTTCCTTCTGAATTGCCATATAGAAAACCACCATTAAAGCTCCATAAAGCCCTGTAACCTATTGCTGTTGATTTAGGATTGAAAAAAGCACCATAACCTGCTTCTGTTCCAACAGATGTCATTCGGGTGGTAGAAAAATTAGCGAATGAATAATACCTGCCTGCACGGTATCCAACAGCTACGTTATTACTGTCCCGGTTTCGTTCTCCGGCCATATAGCCTATAAATGTGTTATAACTGGTAGTGTCGTTAAGGGTGCCAGCCCTAAAGCCCATAAATGTATTGTTTCTACCAGTAGTAAAGCCTGCATTACTTCTGTAACCAAATGTGGTGTTTGCAGAGGCACTATCCAACAAACCAGCCGGCGTATTCTTTACCCTAAACCGCAAAGCTGTATCATTGGTAGTTCCTAAAAAATTTGCAGCAGTAATATTGCTGTTCCCATTAATTTTCCACGCAGTAGTATCTGTTGCAAAACCACTGGCGTTAATGTAAATCCATTTTGTAGTTGGTAAATCATAATAATGAAATCCAATACTATCGGGCCCGGTTTGGTAAACCAGCAAACCATTGGCAGGTGTGCCAATTAAGTTTTTTGCTGTTTTATCCATACGGGGAACAAGCACACCTTTTAATGTACTGGTTACATCCAGTATGGCACTGGGGTCGGCAACTGCACCGGTAGTGTTAATACTTAATGATTGCGAGCTGGCGCTAAAATGTAATGTGGCAGCAATGCATATAGCAAGCGACCGGCGTAAAAATGTAGTCATACTAAAATTAATAAAGATGATTATAATAAAAACACGTTTTCTACGGCCGGTAACGATTTTTAGAAGGATTGAATTTTGCGGTTAGTTATAAGATAATAATGAGTGGATTTTTTTTCTTAAAAAAATAACATTACCTATTTCATGTTTAAAAATAATCCTGATCAGGTTTAAAAATCAGGATTATTTTTAAAAAAATATAAGTTATTTAAATCACCGGCCTTCAATAGCCGGAGCTGCTTGCTGTATTTACATTATTGCCAGCAAGTAAAAAAAATGCAAAATGTTGCTGTTATAAAAATATGATTCATTTTTTTATAATTTTTAAATAATTTATTGTTTTACAAAACGGTAAGTTTCTTTGCTTCCATCATCTTTTGTAATAATTAAGAAATAAGTTGCTGCTGCCAACGGCTGCACATTAAGCACAACCAAATTTGCTGATGGTTTCATAATTGCAATAAATTTACCATCAACTCCAAAAACCTGCAACTGCACTTTGTTTACGTAAGAAGAAGGTAACAGAATGTTCAACACAGTTGTTGCAGGTATGGGGAAGAGGTTAACCTCCTCAAGCCCTTTTTCGAACTTAACCGGCCTTATTGGTGAGTAAGTAAAATTGCCTTGCTTATCAATCATTTTTAAGCGGTAATAGTTCCATCCCATAGCTGGAGCATAATCAAAATCAACATAAGCCGATTGAGATAATTGCCTGGAAAACACCGTGCCTATTTTTGAAAAATTGGTACCCGAAAGCGATTTTTCAATTTCATATTTCACTGTTTCCTGCTCGTTGGCGGCCTCCCAGTTAAGCCTTACTTTGTTGCCATCTGCTATGGCAGTAAAGTAAAGCAACTTAACCGGCAGTGCATTAAATTTACTATACGTACCCAGTGTAAATCTTCTCTCATCAAAAGTATAATTATTTGTGGGCGCATTTGATGTTACATAACCCGTAAGGTTGCTGGGCCCTACTGCATTACCGGTTGCCCAACCGCTGGGTGCATCCCAAATAAATGGTGGTCTGTTTATGTATTGTACAACTAATAAACTATCTCTTACAGCAGCAACCGTACTTACCTGGCTGTACCTGCGCCAAGATAAGCTCAGTTTGGCATCATCATCAGTTGTACCTTGGCTGTTGCTGTTGATCTCCCAAAATTCTACTTCGCTCACATGATCAACCGGAGGGTAAAATTTGTTGGTACGGTTGAAAGGAACGCCGGGTGTGTATTCAGCAGTCCATGTGGTAGTTGTGGTATTTATTTTTGCGAGTTTTATGGGTGCATATAAACTATCTGTTTTACCAACCGGAAATAAATAAGCAATGGCCGGATTTGGAGTTGCAGAACCTATTATATTACCGGTGCGGCTGAGCCTGCCGTTAACCCAGCTTTTTGTATAACTGCTGGTAGATGTAATGGCAGCTATTGCCGGGTTACTTACCAACAGGCTATCATTGCCATAACCGCTGCGTGTAAAAACAAATCCGGTATCTAAGTGCAAATCATTTCTTACTTCGCAGGATGAAAGGAGCGTATCGCCAATGCTGTTGCGGATAAAGAGGTTATAAAATCTGGTTTTGCCATAGAAGCTTTGCAGGTTAGTTCCTCTTAAAAATACACTACCGCCAATGCTTGTTGCATCCATGGCACCGCTACCTGTAGAATCGAGCCAGCCTTCATTTAAGGTACCAGTATTTTTATACAGGTAAATAGAATCGTCAGTGGCAGTCCATTTGCTGGTTCCCAAAAATGTAATACCTCCTCCGTTTATAACAGTTTTTGTTCCGGCTGTGGTAACAATCTGTACGTTACCGCTTGCCCTTACCAGTTGCTGTGCGTTGGTTTTAGCTGCCATCAATACCGCAAGTACCAAAAATGTTTTTCTCATAACTTTAAATTGTAGTTATATTAAAATTAACCCTCTTTTTATTTAAATTTTATCCCCTTTTTGGGTGATTTTTTAGCTCATACCTGATTTTTATTTTATTAATTTAATATTATTTGCTAATTATTCTGCAAAATCACCGGTACTTGATTTGGTACAGGTTTTTCCTTTATTATTTGCTTGTTTACCGGATTTGGCGGCTCTACAGGCAAAATAGGCTTTTGGTTATAATATTTATCAGTATTTGTTTTGTTATCAATAGTGGTAATTGAATTTGCCATGGCTGGTGTAGATTTTAAAGCTACGGGTTGTATTATTTCATCATCTTTTTGTGTATTGCCTTCGCTATTGCTTTGTTGTGCAACTGGTTTTGCCTGTAAAGAAAAATCTGGTTTGGTGCCAGGAGTTGTTGCTTTTTGCCCTGGTGCCTTGTAGTCTGGTTCTATCCGCTGTTGCGTGATGGTTGCCGGTAACTCCTGAATTTTATTATTACTTTCTTGTGCGTTAGATGTGAAGCTTGTAAAATTTAATACTACACTAATTGTTAAAACGTTTGCTATCTTTTTCATAATTTTTTTATTTAAGTTGGATATTTTATTGTAAACCCAATTTTGCTTTTATGGCTTGAATATCCTTTTGTGTTTGAATATCTTTTTGTAATAAAATTTCGTTTTTCTTTTTTAATTCTTCAATTTCTTTGGCTTGATTTTCAATTATTATTTGTTGCTCTTGTATTGATTTTACTGCCACAGGTATAATGTCGCTGTAATAAATGCCTAATTTATCTGTTTCTTTAAATGCTGGTTTACCATCATCATTCAAAGCTTCTTTTTTTGTTCTTAATTCACCCACTTGTATTACCTCTTTTAAAACCGGCTGAACTTCCTGTGCAATGAAACCAATTTTTTTACCCCATTGTGGGTTTTCTTTCCAGGTAAAACTTACAGGGCGTAGTTTCATTAAATCTTTAATACCATAGTTGAGGTTTTCAATATTTTCTTTATCTCTGACATCAGAAGTATTTATTGCACCAACAGTTGCATAAACGGTTGTCCATCTGTTAGTAGCTTGTCCTAATGAATTTACATTATCCTGACTTGGTCTGTATGCAGTAATTCCCCACTCGTAATAATTTTGAGGTATAGTTACAAAATCATCAGTTGCTCTTGCTAAGGTTAAAAGGTTGCCAGTGCTATTAAAAATTTTCCAATCTGCATTACCTCCGCCTTTTGTAAGCTCAATACCTGGTGTTTGAGCACTAAGGCTAGATACTCTTATATTAGGATTTAAAGCATCTTGCTCATCAACATGAAATTTTGTTAACGGTGTTGTTGTTCCAATACCCACACTCGTACTTGCAGTAGCGCCATTAATGCCATTTATGCTACCTAATATAATGCTGTTACTTGCACCTGCTAATGCTCTGAATCCAATGGAAGTAGCGTTGGTAAATGCACCCCCAGCGGCATCTGACAAATACCCCAGGAAAGTATTGTTTGTGCCGGTTGTGTTGGCATCACCGGCATTAACGCCTACACCTGTATTGCCACTATTTGTTGTACTGAATAGAGAAGCACCACCCAGGGCTGTATTGTTATTTCCTGTAATACCCCCACCCATTGCATAGTTTCCAATAGCGGTATTATAAGTGCCCGAAGTATGGTCTTTAAAGGCCCAGCTACCCATCAACACATTTTGGCTACCAGATAATAAGTTAGTAGCAGCACTATCGCCAAATGCGTTATTGTAAGAAGATGAAGTGTTGAGGCTTTTTAAAGCTGAAGAACCAAAGGCATTATTAGCTCCGCCAATGTTGCTTCTTAATGCCCAATGCCCCACAGCAGTATTTTCCTGACCGCTTGTATTACTAGTAAGTGCTTGTGAGCCAACAGCTACATTTGAATTACCGGTCGTATTATTTCGCAAAGCCCAATGCCCAATAGCAGTAATATCACTGGCTGTGTTATTTACCAATGTGCTATCACCTACAGTTACATTATTACTTCCTGTTTGTCCGTTTAGCATGCTGCGTACGCCAACGGCTGTATTGTTTGAACCTGTTCTGTTTCCATATAAAGCACCCATACCCACTGCAGTATTTGTTCTGCCAGTGTTATTAAATGTTAAGGTGGCCGTTCCTAATCCCGTATTTTCTATACCCGTTAAATTTGTACCACTAAAGCCACCTCCAGAGTTAAATCCTAAAAATGTATTTTCTCTACCTCTGTTATTATAACCAGCTTGTGTTCCAATGGCTGTCGCAAATTCCACACTATCCATAAGCGTTCCTGCGTAAAAACCCATTACAGTATTATATCCAAGATTTGTAGTATTGCCAAAACTACCAATCATAGCACCTCTACCAACGGCTGTGTTTCCGTAAGCACTATCAGTAAATTCTAAAGCACCTACACCTATTGCTGTATTTTCGCTACCTCTTTTGTTATAGCGTAAACTACGCCATCCCATAGCAGTATTTAGTGCACCTATGCTATCGCTTACCATACTTTCGAAACCAATGGCGGTGTTATAATCGTTGTACTTATGGTTATACATGGCGTTTGTACCCAGGGCAGTATTACCTATACTGTTAACATTGCTGCGTATTGCACTTGTACCAATGGCTGTATTATAATAGCCACTGGTATCTGACTCTAACGAATAATTACCCATTGCTAAATTATAGGATGAACCTGTTCTTTTATGTGAGAATAAACTATTTGTACCTACAGCTACATTGTCGCTTCCAAACTCGTTATTATACATGGCCTGATAGCCCAATGATGTGTTATAAAAACCTGTTTTACTTTGCCTTGCTGCGTAACTACCAACTGATGTATTTGCACTACCACTGGTATTGCCAAACATGCTATTGGCACCTATGGCAATATTTTCGTTTCCTGTTGACACACCACTATAAGTATTTGAGCCTAAAATAGTATTGGCAGCCCCTGTGGTATTAGATATACCTGAGGCATCTCCAACGGCCACGTTAAATGTACCTGCATTTCTAAATAGTGCAGCATATCCAATCGCTGTATTATAATTGCCAACCTTATTACTATCTAATGCCCGGTAACCTACTGATGTGTTTCGTTCTGCAGTTGTTAGGTTTGCGTTCGCTCTATAACCAACGGCTGTATTTCTGGTACCTGTTGTTAAAGAATCTAATGCTTGATAACCTACAGCTACCGTATTATCTCCCAAATATTTTTCTAAAGATCTATAGCCCACTGCCACGTTGTTAGATCCACTTGCATTTGTGGTCATAGATAAAGCACCAATAGCAACATTCGAGTTTCCTGTGCTATCTAAAAACAGGGCATTATCACCCATTGATACGTTTTGGGTGCCCTTTGTATTACCTACGCTTGCTCCGGAACCCACAGCAGTATTGCGATTACCTGTTGTATTGCTAAGCAAGGCCCAGGCGCCAATGCCGGTGTTTTCTACACCAGTTGTATTGTTTTGCAAACTAATTTGTCCCACCCCCGTATTCCACCAACCTGTGGTATTGTTTTGTAAAGATGAAGTACCCACAGCAGTATTCCAATTGGCTTCATAAGTAGCTAAAGGCGACCCAACCCCATTGTTTTGCAATGCATATGCACCAATACCTACATTATCTAAACCTAATCTTGCATTTTGCATGGCATAATAACCCATTGCTGTATTTACACCACCAGAAGTATCTTGTGATAAAGCCGCATAACCAACAGCGGTTTTATTATTATATTTTTTATTGTTGAATAATGCAGACCTACCAACGGCTACGTTATTACTACCAGAAGAATCTGCTTCCATTGCACCTACACCGATTGCCGTATTTTCGTATCCATCTTTATTGGCCCGTAAAGACCTAAAGCCAACAGCAGTATTTATGCCGCCACGTTTACTGTTTTGCATAGCTTCACTACCCACTACAGTATTCCAAACACCTAAACTATCATTTTCCAAAGCAAATGAGCCTACTGCCACATTGCTGTTAAACCCACTACGTTTATGATAGGCCATTGCATTAATGCCGATAGCGGTATTGCTTGCGCTGGAGTCATTAAATCTTAAAGCACTTACACCTATTGCAACATTATCGTAACCTGCTTTATTATCTGCCATGGCAAAACCACCCACTGATGTATTGTAATAACTGAATGGCCCATTTACGGTGCCGGTTGGACCGCTTTGCGAAGCATAACCAACAGCAGTATTGTATGTAAAAAAACCTACACCGTTAATTTGTTTAAGTGCCTGATAACCTACGGCTGTAGTACCGCCGATAGATACGGCCGTGCCCATAGCACTATCTCCAATAGCAACATTTTGGATAGAAGCCCCTGTTAGGGAAAGTGCATGCCTGCCCATGGCTGAATTGCCATAACCGCTGTTCAGGTTTTGGCCTGCCCCAAATCCAATTGCATTGTTGGCATAAAAACCTGGAGAGGAATGCCCCGTTGCCAAAGCCCTGTAACCCAAAGCGGCATCACCGGTTGTACTGTCAATGATGCCAGATGGTTGATTGTTTACCCTAAACTTTACCGCTTTATTATTTATACTTCCTAAAAAACTGGTGTCGGCCACATTGCTGTTGCCGGTAAGCTTCCAGGCCGTGGTATCGGTTGCAAAGCCATTTGTATTGATAAACACCCAACGTGTGTTTGGTAAATCATAATAATGAAAACCAATACTATCGGGCCCGGTTTGAAAAACCAGTAAACCATTGGTAGGTGTTGGTATCAAACCTTTTTGGGTTTTATTCATACGGGGTATTAGCATACCTTTTGATGTACTGGTTACATCCAGTATAGCACTAGGATCGGCAGCAGCACCGGTAGTGTTAATACTTAATGATTGTGCCTGAGCGGTAAAATGTAAAGTGGTTGCAATAATAATGGCAAGCACTAAACGTAAAAGTTTAGACATACTGAGGTTTATAAAAAGTAAATAAAAAACCAGCCGGGTTTACAAAAGGGGTTTGTTGTAATTTACAGGAATCAGATTTGGCCTGGGAGATATTAGAAAGCGTTAAATTAATAACTTTTTTTCAGATAACCAGCATTTAAATGCCGGTTATATATTTGTACTCTCAAACTTATCTTTAAATACTAAAAATTACTGCGTAAAAATAAATGGAGCACAATTGGCGATCGCCAGTAGAAATACCTGTTTTAAATTTATTTATTTTTTTTGAGCAATTTTTCCAGATCTTTTAACCTGGTAATTATTTCATCAATCTGTTTTTGCTGCTCTTTTATAGTTTCTACCAATAACGGTGTCAGGCGTGAATAGTCAATGGATTTATAGCTTCTTTCATCAGTAAAAACCATTTCGGGAAATATTTTTTCCAGGTCCTGCGCAATAAAACCAGTTTGCAGTTTATCACTAAAATTCATATCAGGAAACTCATTCGTTTTCCAGTAGTAATTAACTCCTTTTATCTGCATCAGTTTTTGCAATGGATTTTCAATGGTGGTTATATTTTTTTTGTAACGAAAGTCTGACGGGCAGGTAATGCCTGATGAAGAAGTAACGGTAGAAGAAACATTTAATGTGCCTATAATTCTTGTATTGCCACATACCTCCAGTTTTGATGAAGGCGCAGCAGTGCCAATACCAACATTACCATTCAGCAACTGAATATTTCCCTGGGTACCGGAGCCAGTTCCTATGCCAGATTTAAGTATAAGATTTCCCCCGTTTGCATTTGCTGTTGGGCACCCAACACCAACGGTTCCACCGCCCTGAACATTAATACTTGAAGCATCTGCCGCAACCAGGTTTGCACCGCCCTGTATATTTACATCGGAATGGGAGTTGCCGGTTAATGCCCAGCAGGATGTTTGCCCTGCAGTTATATTTATATTGCCACCTGCAGTATTATAGCCACTGCCCGATGTAATATTTACATTGCCCGAAGGCCCCAGGTTACTATAGCCCGATCCTCCCGAAGGCATGTTATTGGTAGCTAAAATATTAACGCTGCCTCCTGAACCGCCAACGGGTACATAGGGATCGCCGGCCCTTACAGTTACTGAATAAGCATTTCCTGTTGTAGATGGTGCTGCTAAAAGGGTTCCAGTATTGGTAAGTCTGATGTTTCCATTTACTTCCAGTTTATCACCAGGAGTTGTGGTACCAACACCTACGTTTGTTCCGGTATTGTTATAAATATTTCCACCGGATGAGGTCCAGTAATTTGAACCGGTAGCAACCGATGCCCATGTAGTACCATTGTAATAATAAAGCAGGTTCAGATCGGTATCATACACCTGCAAACCTGTTGCTGGTGTGCCAATGCCGGTTCTTTGTAATGTTGTCATTCTTGGAATGAGGATTCCTTTTGAAGTGCTTTTTACATCCAGCATGGCACTGGTATGAGCTGAGCTACCATCTGTGTTAATACTAAATGACTGGCTGAATGAAGGAATTGCTGCGGTGAGAAAAAATCCCAGAACAACAAAGAATTGTTTTTTCATGGTGATTTATTTTAGTCACCATAAAACTACAAATTCATAATTGCAAATGCAAGCCCTAAATGTGGATGGATATTAGTTCTGCGCCATTATCGTCCAGTTGGCACCATCTGAAATTACCATTACTGTTTTTACTGAACCGCCAGCATTCAATGTGTACGTTGCACCACCTGTTGCGCTTCCTCCTGGAAACAGAAGTCCTGCTGCTGTAGAAAGCACGGCAGCGTTTACTGAGCTGTTATTGCGGATAACATAAACCCTGCCGGGATAAGTTATCGGGCTGGGCAACTGGTAGTTATTATTTACTGCATCAGCAGGCAATAGACCTATATAATATTTAGCTGAAGCTAATGAAAAAGGAGAGCCGGCAGTGCCACCGGTGACACCCATGGTTACCCCCACAGCCATCGTGCCATCTACGTGTAATGTACTGTTAGGGACTGTAGCTCCAATTCCAACATTGCCTGTACTATATTGTATCACCATGGCATCAGTTGCCATACCATTATTTAGGTTGTCGAATCCCATATCACGAAATGAAAGATACCCCTGCGGCATTGGTACGTATATTTTCCAATCTCTTGCAGAACCAATAGTGTTACCCGATTGCAAAAAGATTGACCCGGTGTCTAATACTGTAAAACGGGTACCACCTCCGATATGAAGTTTGGCAGAGGGATTGGTAGTGCCAATGCCTATTTTACCGTTGGAAAAATCACCATAGATAATTGGTGTAATGGTACTGTTATTTGCAATATATAATTTATTGGAGCCAGTGGTAACATTATACCCTGCCTGGTAACCCAGGAAAACATTATTAGTGCCGGTAGTAAGGTTATAACCGGCTTTTGAACCTATTGCCGTATTGCCTGTGCCCGTGCTGTTATAAAGGCTCGAATCACCAACGGCCACCAGGTTGTTTGCAATGGCATTGCTGTATAGTGCCCCACCGCCAACAGCTACATTACTGTAACCAGTAGTATTATTGGATAGCGATTGTGTTCCCATGGCTACATTATTATATCCGGTAGTATTGAGGAAAAGAGCCTTAACACCGAATGCATTGTTCCAATAGCCTGAGTTGTTGGCATTAAGCGATTGAAGGCCGGTTGCTGTGTTCCAGTATCCCGTAGAATTAGAGCTTAATGCCTGTAACCCTGTTGCCGTATTATTATAACCTGTTGTGTTACTGGTAAGTGCCTGCTGGCCGGTGGCAGTATTATTATCGCCTGTTGTGTTAATGTTTAATGCCTGCAGACCTATAGCTGTGTTAGCGCTCCCTGTTGTATTTAACTGCAATGCCTGAAGCCCGATGGCTGTGTTATTTATTCCCGTACTGTTGGTGTAAAGGGCCCTTGAGCCTACGGCAGTATTATTATTTGCAGTAGTATTATTGTATAATGCGGAAAAGCCTACGGCCGTATTGGAGCTTCCAGTACTATTAACAAAAAGTGTTTGGTAGCCAAGCGCTGTGTTGTTGAGTCCGGTGTTATTTGCCGCAGGCGGATTTCCCTTTAAGGATTCGTACCCAACTGCAACATTGGTATTGGTAAACGGTGTTGTAGTGTTATTAGCGTATAACATAGATTGAACACCAATTGCAGTTGCATTACTTCCAGCCTTGTTTTGATAGAGGGCATAAAATCCATACGCTGTGTTGAACGTGCCCACGGTATTATCATACATGGCCCCATAACCCATGGCGGTATTCTGATCACCTGTGCTGTTTGTATTTAAAGCAAGTGTTCCTATAGCAACATTATTAGTTCCTGATAGGTTAGATACAAGTGCCTGGTGACCAATGGCTGTATTGTGAATGCCGGAACTGTTGGCATTTCCGGCCTGGTAACCGAAAAAAGTATTCCAGTTAATATGATCAATTCTTCCAGCTTTTTGATTATTTACCCTGATGTTGAAAGGAATATTATCTCTGGTGCCAATAAAATTATTGGCATCGGTTGTACCTGTATTACCGGCAGTTTTCCATGCTAATGAATCGGCATTTGAATTGGAAAATATCCATGTCCATTTACTGCCATCATAATAATGAAAACCAATACTATCTGGTCCGTTTTGAAAAATCAATAAGCCAGTTGCAGGCGATGCAATAGCATTTCTTTCGGTTCTGCTCATTCGTGGTATGAGTAAACCTTTTACTGTGCTTTTTACATCAAGTAATGCACTTGCATTGGCAGTACTGCCATCGGTATTAACGGCTAAAGATTGGGCTGATGTTTTGTTAGTTAGCAAGAACAAACATGCCAACAGGAATAAGCAGAAATATTTCATGTTCAGGAATTTGAACATGAAAATAAGTAATTTAATACAATATTATCCCAGTTCGGGATAGAGCGGAAATTTTTTCATAAACTCCTTTACATCGGCTGCCACAGCAGCTATGGTTGTTTCGTCATCAATATTCATCAATACTTTATCAATAAAATCAACAACGGTTTGCATATCGGCTTCCTTCATGCCACGGGTAGTTATTGCCGGCACACCAACACGAATGCCTGAGGTTACAAACGGGCTCTTATCGTCAAAAGGCACGGCATTTTTATTTAAGGTGATGTGTGCTTTATCTAAAGTTTCCTGTGCTTTTTTACCGGTGATGTTTTTATTACGAAGATCTATCAGCATTAAATGATTATCGGTACCACCGCTGATGAGTTGATAATCCTTTGCAACAAAAGCCTTTGCCATTGCCTGTGCATTGCTGATAACCTGTTGCCCGTAAGCTTTAAAATCTTCAGATAAAATTTCGCCAAAGGCAATAGCTTTTGCAGCTATTACATGCTCCAGTGGGCCGCCCTGTGTACCGGGGAAAACAGCCAGGTCGAGCATATTACTCATCATTCTTAAATTGCCTTTGGGGTCTTTTATTCCCCAGGGGTTTTCAAAATCGTGGCGCAACATAATTACGCCCCCACGAGGTCCACGTAAAGTTTTATGTGTGGTAGAAGTAACAATATGGCAATGATCAAAAGGGTCATTCAATAAACCTGCAGCTATTAAACCAGCCGGGTGGGCTATATCTGCAAGCACAATAGCGCCGATTTCATCGGCCACGGCACGTATGCGTTTGTAATCCCAATCGCGGCTGTATGCCGATGCTCCGCAGATGATCATCTTTGGTTTTTCGGCACGGGCAATGGTTTCTAATTGGTCGTAATCAACAATACCATCTTTGGTTACACCATAATGAAATGCCTGGTAAGTTTTGCCGCTAAAGTTTGCTGAACTGCCATGGGTAAGGTGGCCGCCCATACTCAAATCAAGACCAAGAATTTTTTCTCCCGGTTTCATTACTGCTAAAAAAACAGCGCCATTGGCCTGTGCACCGCTATGTGGCTGCACGTTTGCATAGGTACATTTAAAAACTTCCTTTAACCGGTCAATAGCCAATTGTTCTATCTGGTCCACAATTTCGCAGCCGCCATAATATCTTTTTCCGGGATAGCCTTCTGCATACTTATTGGTTAGTGATGTACCCATGGCCTGCATTACCTGCAGACTGGTGAAATTTTCGGAAGCAATCAGTTCAATACCATCACGCTGCCGGGCCAGTTCCTTGTTAATCAAATCAAAAACCAATGTATCTTTTTGCATAAACCTGTTTTTAGAAACGCAAATATACACAGCAACCGTTGTTTTAATAATTTGGTTATTAACCAATGTGTATTAAATACGTCAATTACTTAAAAAGTACTACTTTCACTTCCCGTTTCAAGTTTAAGAAAATCACAATTGTAAACTAAATGTACTGCCCACGGCAGATTAGTTTTAAAAAATGAAGGCAATAATTCCCGTTGCGGGTGCAGGTACAAAACTTCGTCCGCATACATATACACAACCCAAAGCATTAATACCACTGGCTGGTAAAACTATACTCAGCATTATTGTAGATCAGTTGCATGAAGCAGGTATAAACGATTTTATTTTTATTATAGGTTACCTGGGGGAGAAGATACAGGACTATGTACAAAAAAAATATCCCGACCTTAACTGCCATTTTGTGCAGCAGAACGAGCGTTACGGTATTGGCCACGCCATCAACCTTACCCGTGAAATTGTGGGCAACGATGAAGTGATGATTGTATTGGGTGATACCATTGCAGATTATAATGTAAAAGAAATTATTGACTCGCCGGTTAGCATGCTGGGTATAAAAAAGGTTGATGACCCTCGTAATTTTGGTGTTGCCGAGGTGGAAGAGGATGGATTTATAAGCCGTGTGGTTGAAAAACCATCCATACCAAAAAGCAATATGGCTTTAGTAGGAGTATATAAGATTAAAGAAACAAATTTCATGTTTGCATGCCTCGAAAAAATAATTGTAAACAGCAACCTGGGTTTTGAAGAGTTCAGTCTTACCGAGGCATTGGAGTGTATGATGCAGCGTGGCGCAACCTTTAAGGCTTTTAAAGTAACCAACTGGTTTGATTGTGGTAAGAAGGAAACTTTGCTTGAATCAAACGCAACATTGCTAAAAAAATTTGGTGGTAATGTAGCCGAAAAGCACGATTTTGAAAATACCATTATCATTCAGCCGGTTTCTATTGGCGAAGGGTGCGAAATAAAAAACTCGGTTGTTGGTCCCAATGTAACCATCGGAGAAAATACCAAAATCAATCATGCTATTATAAAAAATTCCATCATAGGTTCCTACTCCAACTTGTTTGAAATAGTACTAAGCAAATCGCTTATTGGCAGCGATGCTGAAGTAAAAGGCGTAAACCGCAGCCTTAATATTGGCGATAATACTGCTATTGATTTAAGCGGCGGTGGATCGGGCCTGGGCTAATTGCTTAGTCATATAAAACCGTAAACACCACTTTTTCACTCATTTTTGCAAAAACAGGCCGATAATCAAAATAAAATCACTTACTTTGCGTTTCAAAGTACTTTCAATTTATTTAGTTTATTTAACTGATATTTGAGAAGCTATATATTTTAACATGCAAAACCGGGTTACAAAACTTTTTAAAATTGATTATCCCATTGTACAGGCGGGTATGATATGGGCCAGTGGCTGGCGCCTGGCCAGTGCAGTAAGCAATGCCGGCGCATTGGGGATTATAGGTGCAGGCAGCATGTACCCGGATGTATTGCGGGAGCATATAAAAAAATGCCAGGCAGCTACTACAAAACCTTTTGGTGTAAATCTGCCTTTGCTTTATCCTGATATTGACAACCACATTCAGATCATTATTGAAGAAAAAGTACCAATAGTATTTACATCGGCTGGTAATCCCAAAACGTGGACATCTACCTTAAAAGAAAATGGAATCACTGTTGTACACGTGGTAAGCAGCAGCAAGTTTGCCCTTAAGGCGCAGGATGCAGGCTGCGATGCCGTAGTTGCCGAAGGTTTTGAAGCCGGTGGGCATAATGGGAGGGAAGAAACCACAACCATGGTTTTGATACCAGCTGTTTGTGCTGCAGTTACTATTCCGGTTATAGCAGCAGGCGGCATCGCAACAGGCCGCCAAATGCTGGCTGCCATGGTATTAGGTGCAGATGGTGTGCAGGTTGGCAGCAGGTTTGTGGCAAGCACAGAAGCATCATCGCACATAAATTTTAAAAACAGTGTAATTGCGGCGCAGGAAGGTGATACGCATTTATCATTAAAACAATTAACACCGGTAAGGTTGTTGAAAAATGATTTTTTTTCGCAGGTGCAACAGGCGGAGGCAAACCATGCATCTGCAGCCGAACTGAATACTTTATTGGGAAGAGGCCGGGCAAAGCGTGGTATGTTTGAAGGTGATATAAAAGAGGGCGAACTTGAAATAGGACAGGTAAGCGCCATCATTAAAGATATAAAGCCAGCGGCTGAAATTGTAGAAGAAATGTATAAAGAATACTCATCAGCATTAAACCAGCCGCTGAAATAATATATTATCTTTGCGCATTCTTAAAAAATTAATTAAATTAACTTATAACAGATGTTACTAAACACAGGGCAAATGTTTACCGGAATAAAAAAAACGGTTTTTATTTTAGGTTTACTTTTTTTCTTTTTTGCTGGTACGGCAAATGCTCAAAATCCTAAGGATCCCAGCAGTCCGGATGTACCTGTATTACCAAACACACAAATGCCCCCTGCCCAGTTATATGAGTTATTGAAAGATAAAAATGGGGAAGGTCAAAAAAAGACCGGTGCAGATGCTAACATGAAATTAAAAGACCGGATTGAAAAAGACAGCCTGGTTAAAGAAAAAACACCCCAATCTTTAAACCCTACGGAAGATACTTATGGCATGAACCTGTTTCGTAGCGGTGTTGTAGCATCTATTACCGAATTATCAACTCCGCCATTGGATTATCCGATAGGTGTTTACGATCAGATCATTGTTTCATTATGGAATGGCGCAGAAGCCACCTTAGATTATACAGTTGCCAGAGATGGTTCCATATTCCCCACCAGCATTGGTAAAATATATTTACAGGGATTAACATTTGCACAGGTACGCTCATTATTAACACAACGGTTTAAATCTTTTGTACCTGCATCAACAAATATATCTGTATCTATTGGTCAGCCACGTACCGTTTCTATAAATGTTGCCGGCGAAGTTAAAAATCAGGGTCCAGTAGTTGTGTCGGCTTTTACCAATGCATTTAATGTAATTGCTTTAGCAGGCGGGCCAACAAATCTTGCAAACCTGCGTGAAATTCAAATTAAAAGAGGAGGAAGGGTTATTGACGAACTGGATGTTTACAAATACCTTACAACCGGCGATTTTGGAAAACATATTTACCTGGAGAATAATGACTTTGTAATTATTCAAACTGTTGAGAAAAAAGTAAAAGCCGAAGGTAAATTTAAACGACCGATGTATTACCAGTTAAAAAAAGATGAGGGAATGAAAGCCCTTTTAAAATTTAGTGGTGGACTTGAAAGAGATGCGTTTGCCAGTGGCGTTAAGGTTTACCGTACTCAGTTAGAAAAACAAGTGATACAGGATGTAAATGCAACTGCTATTATCAACCCCACAAATGATACCCGCTTGTTAAACCAGGATTATGCATTGGTTGATGGCGATATAGTAAAAGTAATTGCAGTAAACCCTGGTTTATTTAATAAGATTGAGATGAAGGGAGAAGTTTCGTATCCCGGCCAATACGAAGCAAGGAAAGGAGATAAACTTTTTGATTTGATAAACAGGGCCGGCGGTATAACACGAAATACTTATTTACCACGTGCCTATATTTTTAGAGGTGGTGGCGATAGTACCAATATTAAAGCCAGTAAGGTAGAAGTAAACTTAACCGACATTACAACCAATGATACCGCCAGCATTTATAACGTAGAATTATTTGCCAACGACCAGGTTTTGCTTTTTAACAGCAACCAGTTTGCCGATAGGCAGTATGTTGAAATTTTTGGCGAAGTGCGTAAAGAAGGAAAAGTAAACAGATACGGAGGAATGACTTTGCAGGATCTTATATATTTATCTGGCGGGTTAAAACAATCTGCCGAATACGGAAGAATAGAAATATCCAGCATTGTTGATATTGACTCGGCAAAGGGCATGCAGCAACCAACCCGTACGGTTTTAAGAACAATAAAAGTTTCACCAAATCTAGATCTGGACAGCGTTTCCTCAAAAATTGAATTGAGGCCTTATGACCAGATATATGTGCGTAAAAACCCAACATTTGAATTGCAGCAACTGGTACAGATTAATGGGCTGGTACAATACTCGGGCCCTTATCCAAGGCTTAGCAAATACGAACGGCTTTCTTCTTACATTGAACGGGCGGGAGGAGTAAAAGAAAACGCAGATTTAACCGGTGCTATTTTATATCGTAAAAAAACTCAGTTCTTCAGAGAAAATGTTACCAATAAAGTTGCATCATTAACAGATTCGATCGGTAGCATACAACTGGATTCTGTTAAAACTTCTATTGCAGAGGTTGCCAATGAGCCGGTAAGTATAGATTTGTACCGTGCTTTAAAATATAAAAACAGTAAGTACGATATTATTTTACAGGAAGGCGATGTGATATTTATCCCTGAAATAAATCCTTTTGTAAATGTAAAGGGCATAGTTCAGTCCCCTTTAAAATTAACTTTTGATAAGGAGCATACCAGTGTTGGTTATTACATTGATAAAGCCGGTGGTTATGGCATAAGGCCCTGGCGAAAAAGAATTTATGTAACATATGCTAATGGAAAAAGCCGCAGAACACATAATTTATTCTTTATCCATTTTTATCCAAAGGTTAAAGAAGGATCTACAGTAAATGTTCCGGTAAGGCCTCCTGGTGCTGAAATAACCGATACGCTGCTTCAGGTTGTAGTATCAAGCATTCCAGTTATTCTGGCGGCGTACATTGTTAATTTAGTAAAATAATTTTTTAAAATACCGCACGGCTATGAATAGTATTGAACTTTTAAAACAGCTTATAAAGCGGCTTAAAAAATTCAGCTGGTTTATTGTGCTTTCGGCATTAGTATCAGCAGGTTTTTTCTATTACATGGCAAAGCAAAGTGTATTGTTATATACTGCAAAGTCTACCGTTTTTCCATTAAATGGCACATCCGAAACCAGTCCCGGATCAACTATCAGCAGTCTTTTGGGGCTCGGTGAAGGAACGAAATCTTTTACAGGCGATGCATCTATAAACATTGTAGAACTTGCAAACAGCCGCCGCACAAGAGAAGCAGTGGCCATGGTTAGAATTCCATCGCTGCAAAATAAAACCGTATCGCAGCTTTTGATCGAGGAAAATAATAAGAATGTGGGATTTATGCAGAATACTTTTATAGATCCGCCTAAAGACAGTCTTTCAAAAATAAATATTGCCAGTAACTTACTGAGGGGTGCTTTTAGTGCAAAAATAAATAAAACCGGTATCCTGGAACTTTTTGTAACAAGCAGCAGTCCTGAATTGGTAAGAGAAGTAAGTTATATTTATATTGACAAGCTTTCGGAATTTTATATTAACCTAAAAAAGAAAAAGGCCCAGATAGATTTTGAATTTGCAGTTAAAAAAGCAGATTCACTTTTCATCATTTTAAATAGACTCGACAGGCGTGCAATTGCATTGGATGAAAGCACTTTTTTCACCAACGAGGGCTTAAAAAGATATAACCTTCCTAAAATAAACCTGGCACAGGATAAAGCCACTGTACAATCGCAATATTATTATGCAGTAAATAACAGGGAATCTGCGGCTTACCGTTTACAAAAAGAAACACCTATTATAGAACTGCTTGACAAACCCGAACAGCCATTTGATACACTTCAAAAATCCACATTTACCTATTCGGTTATTGGTGCAATTTTAGGATTGGTAATTGGCCTGATATTAGTTAGCTGGAAGGTTATCAATAAATACATGGCTGATGAGCTTAATAAAGCCATTGAAAAAGCCTCTAAGCCAAAAGAACCATTACCTGCATTGGTTGCACAGGAAGAACCTATAAAATAATTTTTTATTTCGCCTTTGGCGAAAAACATTTGCCACAGAAGCACAGAAGCACTGAAAAATACAATTTCAATTCTGTGCTTCAGTGGCAAATACAAGTTGCGTAGCAACATTTTATTTTCTGAACGCCCATTTAATCATTTCTTTCCAGCTTGGCTTTTTGCCATACATTAAAATGCCGGTACGGTAAATACGTGCAGCAAACCAGGTAGTAAATATAAAACCCGCTATCAATAACGTCATAGATAAACCCAGTTGCCACCACGGTACTGTATTGGGTACTCCAAAAGGAATGCGGGCCATCATTACAATGGGCGAACTAAAAGGGATAATGCTTGCCCAAACTGCAATAGAACTGCTTGGATTAGAAATGGCTGGTGTCATTAAGGCAATAGAAAAAATGATCAGCATGGTTATAGGAAAGCTAAGTGATTGAGCCTCTCTCATGTCTTCATTAATAGCACTGCCGATTGCTGCGTACAAAGATGAATAGAAAAAGAAGCCTGCCAGCAAATAGAAAATAAAGCATCCAACAACCAGTGGTAAATTAACACTGGTGAAAACATTTTGTATCTGCCCAACTATGCCTGTTGCGGCACCACCCATATTGCCCGATGTTTTGCCAACATTATAAATAATAAAAATGCAGGCAATCCAGATAAGAAACTGCGTTAATGCAACCATACCAATGCCAACAATTTTTCCTATCATTAATTGAAATGGTTTTACCGATGATACTACCACTTCTGCAATGCGGCTTGTTTTTTCCTCGGTAACACCCATCATTACCTGGCTGCCATACAATAGTAAAATAAAGTACATTAAAAAACCACTTACATAGCCAATAACGGTTGCAATACCTGCATCTGCATTTTTATTTTTTTCGTTATTTACTTTTAAACTGAGGCTGGTATTTAAAATAGAATCCTTGGTAGCAGTAAGGCCCAGGCTATCATGTTTTATCTTTGTCCATAATAGGTTTAGTTTTTTCTCCACCGGGTTAATTGCACCATTGCCAAAAGATTTTTTTGTATTCACAATTATCTTATTGCTGTCCACGCCGGTTTTCCAGTTAAAATTTGCGGGTATAATTACATAGCCATCGTAACCCATGGAATCAAAACTTTCGGCAAACCCTTTAATATCCTGCTGCACTAACTTTATAGTATTCAGGGTATCATCAGCATTTGCCGATTTAATTAAATCTTCGGTAAATAAACCTGATTTATCAATCATAGCAATGTGCAGATCTTCCTTTGTTTTATCAGCAATATAACCGGTACCAAATATCAGCCCGAGGTATAGCAGCGGAAAAAGTATGGTGCCTATTATAAAAGTTCTTTTTCTTACACGGGTAAGAAATTCTCTCCGAATTATTAATAAGATTTTATTCATTGCTTATAAATTGAAAAGTAAAATGCTGATGAAGAAATTAACTGTTAAACAAATTATCCATTATTTAATTATCCATTGCCTGAAACTGCCTGGCTGAAGGAGTGCCTTCTACCAGTTTAATAAAAATGTCGTTTAACGACGGTAGTATCTCTTTAAATGAAACGATGCCGGTGTTTTGGTTCAGAAAATAGCCCAGTACATCGTTTGCTTTAAAACCGTCATTTATTTTCACAATGAGTTCCTGTTTTTTTATGTTGATTATTTCAAATGCAGGGCTGTTAATATTTTCGGGGATGTTTTCTAATTGAATGCTGAAAAGGTTTTCCTTAAAATCCTGTTTTACCCCATCAACAGTGCCATCTAAAATTTTCTTTCCTTTATTTACCAGTACAATCTTGTTACAAATCTCTTCTACCTGCTCCATACGGTGTGTGCTGAAGATAATGGTAGTACCATTTTGTGCAAGCCTGTAAATTTCATCTTTAATTAAATTGGCATTCACAGGGTCAAGGCCACTGAATGGTTCATCCAGAATAATCAAACTTGGTTCGTGTAAAACAGTAATTACAAACTGGAGTTTTTGTCCCATGCCTTTACTTAGGTCTTCCACTTTTTTGTTCCACCAGCTTTCCATTTCAAGGCGCTTAAACCAGTCTTTTATTTTAAGCATGGCATCGTTTTTACTCAGCCCTTTTAAACGGGCAAGGTATAATGCCTGTTCACCAATCTTCATCTTTTTATATAAGCCTCTTTCCTCAGGCATATACCCAATATATCTTGCATCATTTTCTGCATCAAATTTTTTACCCTTCAGTAAAATTTCACCCGAGTCAGGATGAAAAATTCCGGTGATCATTCTTATCAAGGTGGTTTTACCGGCACCATTGGGGCCCAGTAATCCAAAAATACTTCCCTGCTCAATGCTCATGCTGATATCATCAACAGCTTTTTGCGTGGCAAAATATTTTTTTAGGTTTTGAATTTCTAAGATGTTCATGTTGTAAAGGGTTAATTTGAGATGCCAAATGTAATAATGTATCAACGATAATAAAAGCCCATTTTACCAATGGTTATTAATCAGGATAGAATGAACGATAATTGTGTGGCAACACGCTCTCCATCCATAGCCGCACTTACAATACCGCCTGCATAACCTGCGCCTTCGCCGCAAGGATAAAAATTAATTAATTGGGGATGCGTTAAACTTTCGGCATCCCGTGGAATGCGTACCGGGGAGGATGTACGGCTTTCTGTAGCAACAACCACCGCATCATTGGTATAATAACCATTCATCTTTTTTCCAAACTCAATAAAACCTTTGGCCAGCGATTGATAAATAAAACCAGGTAAAACATTTTTTAATTGTGCCGGTTGTAAACCTGGTAAATAAGAATTTGTTGGTAATGATGTTGATAATTTTGCATTGCTGAAATCAACCATGCGCTGTGCCGGTGCTACAAATTTTCCGCCACCGGCGTTAAAACAATTTTGCTCAACCATTTGCTGAAAATGCAGCATCAGTAAGGGATTGCCTGCATCGATATTTTTTTTACCTGCTGCTTTTAATTCTCTAACAGCATCTTCAATTTCAACCTGCACTACCATGCCACTATTTGCAAAAGGGTTATTTCTTTTAGATGGGCTCCAGCCGTTTACTACCAATTCGCCTGGCGAGGTTGCAGCAGGCGCAATAATACCACCAGGGCACATACAAAAACTAAACACACCTCTTTCGTTAACCTGTTTTACCAAAGCATAAGAGGCAGGTGGTAAGTTTTCATCCCTTACCGGGCAATGGTATTGAATGCTGTCAATTAATTGCTGCGGATGTTCAATGCGTACACCCAAAGCAAAACCTTTGGCTTCAATTAAAATTTGTTTTTGGTAAAGCAATTCAAAAATATCTTTTGCACTATGACCGGTTGCTAAAATAAAACCGTCGGCTTCAAATGAATTTCCATCTGCTGTTTTAACCGATTTTATTTTTTGTTTTTCAACAATAAAATCAACTACTTTTTTCTCAAATAAAAATTCGCCACCACAATCAACAATCTGTTGCCGCATAGCAGTAATTATCTGTGGCAGTTTGTTGGTGCCAATGTGTGGGTGCGATTGGTAAAGAATTTTTTCTTCGCCTCCAAATTTTACAAAGAGATTTAGTATGCGGTCAATATCGCCACGCTTGTTGCTGCGGGTGTATAATTTACCATCGCTGTAAGTGCCGGCGCCGCCTTCGCCAAAACAATAATTACTTTCAGGGTTTACAATGCCTTCTTTATTCAATGTAGCAAGGTCACGCCGCCTCGATCTTACATCTTTTCCTCTTTCAAGAATGATGGGCTTAATGCCCTGCTCCAGCAAATGCAATGCAGCAAACAATCCTGCAGGGCCGGCACCAATAATTACAACAGCCTTTTCAGCATGGCTAACATCTTTAAAATTAAAAGATTGAATTTCTCTTTGGTGAAATGGTTCCTCAATAAATGCAAGCACAGTTACATTAACCCAAATGGTTTTTGCCCTGGCATCAACTGATTGTTTGAGAATATGGTAGCCTGAAACAGCACCAAGTTTTTTGCTTGTATTGTTAGCGATCAGTCTTTTTACAGCTGATTCATCAGTAGCTTCTGAAGGCAGAAGCTTGAGAGAAATTTTCTGTTGCATTGTGTTAGGTAGTTATCCTAAAAACTTATTTTACTCTGCGAAATCAATTAAATCAAATCAATCAGCGATTCAAAACGGTAAATCATCAACCGCATCTGGAGGCGTTGCCGAAAAGGTATCCAATGGTTCCAGGTATTCGCTGTCGTTTTTAGAGCCGGCAGCTCCACTTTGCAGAATCTGTTCTATCCTCCAGGCATCTAAATTGGTTATATAATTAATCTTTCCGTCTTTTTCCCACTTGCTGCCCTTAATATTGAAATACACTTTTATTTCATCACCCACATTTACACGGTCAATAATAGATGTTTTGTCCTGTACGCATTGAAATTTGGCGTAGTTGGTAATAGTCCGTCCATTTATATCCTCCGACTTTTCAACCGCAAATTCACGGGTTTTGAAAGTTTCGGTTCGTTGTACTGTATCATATTTGGCAACTAATTTGCCGGTTAATTCATAACTCATAAAAATAAATTTGTAAATCAAAAGTAGATATATTTTTTCTCATTATTATTTTTCAATTAATTCTTTGATTTTTTTTAAAAAATATTTTTTATTAGTGATAATGAATTGCAGCATTGCTTAGGTGCTTTGCAGAAATTTGAGTTAAATTTTTATTCATTCTCTTGGTGCAACTAAAAATATTAATCTGCAGTCATAATTTTTTATTGCTGATTAATAAATGTGGAAAAGAATTTTGAGGAGAGCTATTTTATTATTGAACGATGCTTGTTTAAAGTGTAAAAGTGGTGAAGTGATATGGCGATAATAAGATAAGTGTAAAATGGTACACAAAAAATATGCAAATAAGCAGGGCTTTTTTTAAAGGAATTTATATGGAAACAATTTTGAAAAGAGGGGCTAATGAGAGCTGAATTAACCGACCCATGTAGCTGTAAATCAGGCTGGTTGGGCTTGTGTATTTTTGGCGTGATTGGCTTTGATATTTTTTGAAACCTGCGTCAAAATATCATACTGTGATTCTTTAGAAAAAAACAAATGAATAAAAAATTTTTTTTTCAACATTTTATTCGATATTCGCTGTCCTGCTAAACTTTTTTCAATTTAGTTTGAAATTAAATTTTAACCGGCAGCCACCAAAAGAAACAATTCTTAACTCGATATATAAATTGCTAAGGAACTAATGGATAAAGCTTTTGACAAAGTATGGATTAATTGTTTAGAGATAATCAAAGACATTGTAGAATGGCAACATTTTAAAACATGGTTCGAGCCCATTAGGCCGGTGGCGTTAAAAGAAAAAATTTTAACTATACAGGTGCCAAGTCAGTTTTTTTATGAGTACCTTGAAGAACATTATGTTTCGCTGCTGGCAAAAACATTAAAAAGAGAATTGGGAAAAGAAGCCAGATTGGAATACCGGATAATGGTTGACAGCGGCAACAGCAAAAACAAACCTCAAACGGTTGATGTACCGGGACAGGGTTACAAATCTTATTCAAACAACGAAATGGATTTTCCACTGGTCATAAACAATCCTGTTAAAAACCCCTTTGTAATTCCGGGGCTTAAAAAAATGCAGATTGACCCCCAGTTAAATCATGCTTATACATTTGATGCATTTATAGAAGGCGATTGTAACCGGGTTGCCCGCCGTGCCGGTAAAACCGTTGCAGAAAAACCGGGTACTACTTCTTTTAATCCTTTGGTAATATATGGTGGCGTTGGTTTAGGTAAAACGCACCTTGCCCAGGCAATAGGAAATGAGGTTAAAAGACTTCACAGCAACAAAGTGGTATTATATGTAAGCTCCGAAAAATTCATCAATCAGTTTATAGATCATGGCCGCAATGGTGCCATCAATGATTTTATACATTTTTATCAGTTAATTGATGTGTTGATTATAGATGATGTGCAGTTTTTTAACCGTGCTGAAAAATCGCAGGATGCATTCTTCTCAATTTTTAATCATTTACACCAAAGTGGCAAGCAGTTAATATTAACAAGCGATAAGCCACCTAAAGATCTTGAAGGTGTGCAGGAAAGATTGCTAAGCAGGTTCCGCTGGGGATTGAGTGCCGATTTGCAAGTGCCTGACTACGATACCAAAATTGAGATTTTAGAAAAAAAGATGAAGAATGACGGGTTGGAAATGCCACCCGAAGTTGTAAAATATATTGCCTACAATATAAACAGTAATGTTCGTGAACTGGAAGGAGCATTAATTTCATTGTTGGCACAATCTTCGCTAAATAAAAGGGAAATAGACCTTGAATTAGCTAAAAAAGTGCTTAGAAATTTTGTAAAATCATCAAGTAAAGAAATAACGATAGATGCCATTCAAAAAATGGTGTGTGAGTATTTTGATGTGCCTTATGATAAGTTACTGCAAAAAACACGCAAGCGTGAAATTGTACAGGCAAGGCAGATAACTATGTTTCTGGCAAAAGCATTTACAAAAAATTCGCTTAAAACAATTGGTGAGCATTTTGGCGGCAGAGATCATACCACTGTAATACATAGTTGCCAAACGGTAAAAGATTTAATGGATACCGACAGCTTATTTAAAGAAAGTGTACTTGAGCTTCAACAAAAAGTACACTTGGCGGCTATGTAAATTATATCTCCTGTATAAAAATATTTTAAAGAGAATGGCTTTGCCATTCTCTTTTTTATTAGCCGGGCATGATGTCTTTAATCAGCTTCATTGGTCCCGATAGCTATCGGGGCACTCTTGTACATTTTATCTTTATTCAACTTTTCAGAATTATTTGTACTTATTTACCATTTAGTTTTGGGTAGTAACTGTTTGAATTGTATTTTTGCCACCCCTTACAAAATAAGGGCAGGTTAGGAGAGGTGCCTGAGTGGCCGAAAGGAACGGTTTGCTAAATCGTCGTACGGGTTAAACTGTACCGTGGGTTCGAATCCCACCTTCTCCGCAAAAGTTCTTACATGTTTTTCGTTGATCGGGTGTTCCCAATAAGCCCGTCAAATATGTTCTTAAGTTCGGGATGTAGCGTAGCCCGGTTATCGCGCCTGGTTTGGGACCAGGAGGTCGCAAGTTCGAATCTTGCCATCCCGACTCATCACCCAATGCAAAGCCCTTCATTTTATATGGAGGGCTTTTTTGTTTTTAATTGAAAATATTAAATGTAAGAAGGGCCTTTCTACAATGATCCTCCTTTTATTACAGGTGAGTTAATAAACATTTCAACTGGCTTGGTTTTACCTTCCATACAGTTCATCATCCGGATGAATGCAAGTTTGCCCAGTTTATATCCACTGGTTTCTATGTAAGTAATTTCCGGGCTGTACAATTGTGGCCAAAAACCATCACTTAAAGCAATTACCGCAGTTTTTTCTGGAATAGAAATTTTAAGATCCTGCAGACTTTTCATAACGCCAATCAATATTTCATCACTCATACAAAACACTGCATCCGGAAATGTTTTTTTAGAAAAATATTGTATGGTAATATTTTTTGCTTCAGTAAAGTTGCTGCAATGCTCAAAGTTGGTAATAATGTTTTTTTGCTGTGCAATTGTATCAGTAAATGACTTTAAGCGTATTTTAGTTATAGAAAGGTTTTTGTTACCAAACAACGCAAGTATGTTTACTTTCTTTTTTTCAATCAGCAAGGCTGCGGCAATCCTTGCAGCTTCTTCATCTGCCACACAAACTTTATTGTAAGCATCTCCTTCGGGTACTTTATCAAAAAATATTAAGGGTGTATCGGCGTCATTAAATTTATCAAAAGCCGCCATGTTTTCTGTGTTGGTAGATAGGCATACAAACAAGCCTGAAATACGGTTTTGCCTGCAAACACTTAAATTATTTTTTTCAGTCTCAGGGTCGTTGCCCGATTGTAAAATTATTAAAGTGTAATCATTTGCCCGGCATTCTTCTTCAACAGCCGAAATAAATGAGCTGTAAAAAAAGCCTGCAATGGTTGGCACTATCAGTGCCAGCACCCTGTTTTTTTTAGCCCTTAGGTTAATAGCGTTAATATTAGGCTCATAATCTAAAGATTGCGCCAGCTCATTAACCCTTTTTTTGGTGGCAACTGAAATATCAGGATGATTTTTTAATGCACGGGATACAGTAGAAATGCTGAGATTAAGTACCTCCGAAATTCTCTTCAAAGTGATATTTTCCATAGTTTTTTTATAAGATTATAAGAAACGTCAATTTTTTCTCCACTGCAAACAGTTTCGCAAACCTTTGCAATGGTAAGATAAATTTAACATTATTTTTTATCAAATTAAACTATATACATTTATAGCACAAAATTTAAACGATAACTATATGCTTTTAAAACTGCTTGCTAAAAGGCTATCCTTTGCCTTATTATTAATGGCTGCACCGTTTATAATGAACGCCCAGCAAAAAAATGTTTCCGGAAAAGTTACTGGTGATAAAGATGGTTCGCCCATTGGCGGCGCATCTGTTGTTGCTAAAGGAGCTAAATCCGGAACACAAACAGCTGCCGATGGTACATTCAGTTTGAGTGTTGCCAGTTCGGTAACTCAACTTGTTATTTCATCAATTGGTTTTGGTAGCCAGGAAGTAACGATCGGATCGGGCCCGGTAAATGTTGTATTAAATGCAACTTCCGAAGGTTTAACTGAAGTCATTGTGTCAATTGGTTATGGTACGGCCAGGAAAAAAGATTTAACCGGTGCAGTTTCCTCTGTACAGGCTAAAGATTTTAACCAGGGTGTAATAACATCGCCTGACCAGCTCTTACAAAATAAAATACCAGGTGTAGAGGTTACAAGCAATTCTGGTGCCCCGGGTGGTGGCACAACTATAAGAATCAGAGGTACAAGCACTATCAGAACTGGTAGTGGTCCATTGTATGTTGTTGATAATGTGCCTTTAGATGGCCGATCTGCAAGGCCTTTTATCAGTTCCAATTTTGGAGGAAGTCCGGAGGCAAATGCATTATTATTTATAGATCCAAATACAATTCAATCATTTAGTATCCTTAAAGATGCATCAGCGGCAGCTATATACGGTTCCCGTGGTGCTAATGGTGTGATTGAAATTACCACGAAGCAAGGTATTTCAGGTGCTTCAAAAATTGAATTTGGTACCAGTTGGAGTGTGAATTTAGGTTTAATGAAGAAATACGAAGTATTGGATGCCGGTGAATTCAGGACTGCTTTGGGTAAATACAGTGTTACCGGTCAGGATAAAGGCTCCAATGTTGATGTCTTTAAAGAGTTAATGAATAAAAAACTTTCTCAAAACTATAGCCTCGCATTTACAGGGGGCAACGATAATGGTAAATTCAGGGCTTCATTTCTTGCTTCTTCTACTAATGGCACTTTTAAAAATTCACAATTAGATAAATATATTGGAACTTTTAATGGCCAATATAAATTTTTAGATAAGAAATTAACCTTAGGTTTCAGCCTGATTGCAGGCCACACTACGGAAGATGTGATCGCCGTTTCAAACACCGCAGGGTCTGAAGGAAATATCATCAGTTCTGCTTTACAGTGGAACCCCACTACAGATTTTAAAGATGCGAATGGTAAATGGGTTTACCCCACTAACGGTTCTGGTAATCCATTAGCACTTTTGGATGGTTACAATGATCAGATAAAAGTAAACTCAATACTTGCTAATATTACTGCATCTTACAAAATCCTTAAAAATCTGGATTATAAATTTATGTATGCAATAAATAACAGTGTTGGTGCCAGGCTTACAAATATTTATGGATTTTTACAGGGATACGCCGGGTTATCAGGGTCTGGATTTGGGGCTATTTCCAACCAGGAGTTAAATTCACAAACTTTTACTCATACAATTAATTATAATACCAATCTTACGAAAAAACTAAACCTCACCGCTTTAGGAGGGTTTGAATATTGGAAATCAAATTTTTCAAACAGTGCTACTTCGGCTAGGGGCTTTAATACAAATTTAACGCAGGAAGCCAAAATAGATATACCTTACACTGCAATTTTACGGAATGGTCAGGTGCAAAATCCACCTTCTACTTATATTGACCCAACGGTAGAAATTCAATCTTTTTTCGGCAGAGTAGGATTAAATTACTCAGATCGTTTTTTACTTACAGCCACAATGAGAGCAGACGGATCTAGTAAATTCGGTAAAAACAACAGGTATGGTTATTTTCCTTCTGCAGCAGTAAGGTGGAATATTACTAATGAAAATTTCATGAAGAGCAACGGAATTTTATCTAATCTTGCTCTACGTGCTTCATGGGGTATAACAGGTAGCCAGGAATATCCTTCTGGAGCAGCTACAGAACAATTTACTTTTTCTCAGTATAATACTGCTACACAAACCGTTAATCCAAATCCAGATTTGAAGTGGGAAGAGACAAGATCAACTAATATTGGTATAGATGCCAATAGTAAAAATGGCAGGATTTATGGTAGCCTCGATTATTATCATAAAAATACAACCAATATTATTTTTGAAGGTACTGCAATTGCACCAGCCAGTTCAGCTTCCTCTTTTAGGAATATACCTGCAAATCTTATTAATTCAGGTATTGAATTTGGAATTGGCGCAACAGTAATTCAAAAGTCTAACCTGCAGTGGGATGTGAATTTTAATATTGCCTACAATAAAAATAAACTAACCAATTTTAATGCAGCCAGAATTTTAACCGGGCAAATAAATGGCCAAGGAGTTTCGGGTACTTTAGGACAAATAATTACAAATGATTATCCGGTAAATGAATATTTTTTAAAATCATTCGGAGGATTTAATGCAAGTGGAAATCAAATTATAGGCAACGATCAGCAATTTGCAGGTAACTCAAACCCAACCACTAACTATGGATTTAGTACCACATTAAAATATAAGAAAGTGTCTTTGGTGATAAATGGTGGAGGAGCGGCAGGGTTCCTGATATATAATAATACAGCTACCAGCGTTACAAATATAAGCGGTATTTCAAATGGCCGTAATATAGACAAGAATGCTTTCAATTCTGATGAAAAACCATCAAGTGGTGTTGGAGCGTCTGACAGGTTTTTGGAAAAAGGTAATTTCTTTAAACTGCGTAATGTTTCAGTAAATTATACCATTGGTAATATATTAAGTTATGTAAAAGGGTTGAATGTTTTTGTTAGTGCAAGCAATTTGTTTGTTATTACTAAATTCTCAGGTTTTGACCCAGAGGTTAATGTTGATAAATCTCAGGGAGGTGTTGCATCAAGGTCAATAGAATATATTCCTTACCCAACAGCAAGATCATTTTCTTTCGGATTTAAATTCACATTATAATTATTAAAATTAAAATGAACTATATGAAAAATTATTTCAAAATAGCAATCTCCTGTGTGTTAGTATCAACAATAGGATGCTCAAAGCTTGATCAAAAATTGCCGGGTTCTTTAACAGCCCCGCAGGTTAGCACTGCATTAGGTTCTGCTGGGGTACAAATATTATTAAACGGGGCATACAGCGATTTGGGAGGAACTTTTACTGCACAGGATCTGCTGTTCTGCTTACAGGAGAATGCATCAGATGAGGCCCTTGTGCCAACAAGAGGTGGAGACTGGGATGACAATGGTGTATGGCGTGTTTTACACAACCATACATGGGATGCTAATCATGCCTATGTTTTAAATGTGTTTAATAGCTTAAACAAATTGAATTTTGATGCTACGAATGTTTTAGGCTTTACACCTTCTGCATCCCAAGGCGCACAAGCAAAAGTTTTAAGGGCAATTTCTTTATATTATTTGCTTGATTTGTATGGCCAATTTCCTGTAAGACAGCCGGGAGAAGATTTAAGGAATCCTCCTGTAGTAAAGGCAGGGGCTGCAGGAGCTCAATTCATAATTGATGAACTAATTGCCGCTATCCCTAGTTTACCTACAAGTGGTGGAGCTGGAGTGGTTACTAAGAATGTAGGTAACACCTTGTTGATGAAGTGTTACTTAAACAGAGGTGCCTGGACTAACAGAGCTACGCCTACTTTCGCTGGTGCTGATATGCAGCAGGTAATTACAATTGGCAACAGTATAATTTCGAGTGGTAATTATACTTACATGAGTGAGTATTTCAAGAATTTTGATGCGTCAAATAGCTCATCTACCGAAAATATATTTACAGTTATAAATAATTCGGGTTCTGCTTCAAATGTTAGTGATATTCGCAGCGAGTGGTGCAGAACTTTGCATTACAATCAGGAAACATCAACCAAGCCTAACTCAGGTTGGAATGGATTCAGCACAGTAAGTGATTTTTATAACAATTTCACTACTGGAACAACTCCTGGTGTTGATTTTATGGAAGGGGTTAATAATTATGCCAGCAACAAAAGCGGCCGTTATAAAGATACCGCAGTAGATTCAAGAGTTGGAGGTAGGTTTTATCCTGGAATAACTGATAAATCAGGGCAAAGGCCTGGATTTATGATTGGTCAGCAATACAATGAGGCAGGTGTTCCATTAACAGATAGAAAAACCCCTGCAAATCCATTACAGTTTGAACCTGGTATTGCAGCTGACATGAAAGAAACCGGAAACACACTTGAATTAACAGGGATTCGTGTTCAAAAATATGGCCCGGATTTTACCAATGGTTCGGCTAACTATCAGGGCAATGCAGGTAACGATGAAGTAATTTTCAGGTATGCCGATGTAGTATTAATGGTTGCAGAAGCTAAATTGAGAGCTGCAACTCCTGATGCGCCTGGTGCTTTGGCATTGGTTAACGGATTAAGGGTAGCAAGGTTAGCTAAACCATTAGCATCTGTAGTTCTGGTTAATACAGCTAATTTATATGCCGGTAATACAATTCTTGCAGAAAGAGGCAGAGAATTGTATTGGGAAAAAGTTAGAAGAACAGATCTTATACGTTTTGGAATGTTCTTAAAAATATGGCAGTACAAACCAACTGATGATCCAAAGTACCTGGTTTATCCAATTCCAAGCCAGTCATTGTCAGTAAATCCAAACCTAACTCAAAACCCAGGTTATTAAAATTTAAATAAAGGCAGTTAGTTTTTCTCAGTTAGTATTTTCTCATAAGCGAAATGAAGGGGCTGTTCAATTATATTGAACGCCTCTTCTTTTTTTGCTTAAATTCAAGGTCAGAAAAAAAATATGAATACCAGATTGCTTTCCATTTTTTTAACCTGCTGTGTAAGTGCTAGCATCCTGTTTTCTTGTACAAGCAAATCAAGTGCTGATAAGAAGTTGTTTGAATTAATGGAGCATACAGGTATTGAGTTTAATAATGTAGTAGAGGATGATAGCCTGGAAAACGGTTTTTTGTTCCGCAATTTTTATAATGGAAATGGTGTAGCAATCGGCGATATTAATAATGATAGCCTGCCCGATATTTTTTTTACATCCAATGCCGGTGCAAATAAACTCTACCTGAATAAAGGGGGTTTTAATTTCGAAGATATATCAGATAAAGCTGGCATTATTAAAGATGATAAATGGAACACCGGGGTTGTTTTTGCAGATGTGAATGCAGATGGATGGCTTGATATTTATGTATGCTCATCGGGCCACATGGGCACCGGCAGCCGCAAAAACAAACTTTACATAAATAACCACAACAGCACGTTTACTGAATCTGCCGCTAAATATGGTCTTGATATTTCAGCATATACCACGCAGGTTTCTTTTTTTGATTACGATGGCGATGGAGATATTGATTGTTTTATGATCAACAATAGTCCCATACCTATCAACCAATTAAATTATGCCAATAAAAGAGATACGCCAGATAGCATGTGGAAGGTTGCCGATTTTTTAAAAGGCGGAGGTGATCATTTATATAGAAATGATCACGGGTATTTTTCTGAAGTTACTACCAGCGCTGGTATTCACGGAGGCTTAATAAGTTTTGGATTGGGCGTTTCAGTTACTGATATAAATGGAGATGGATGGCCTGATGTTTTTGTTAGTAACGATTCTTACGAAAGGGATTATTTATACATCAATCAAAAAAACGGAACCTTTAAAGATGAGATGGAAAGCTGGTTTCAGCATACCAGTTTTTCTTCCATGGGTGCGGATGTGGGAGATATTAATAACGACGGTTATCCCGATTTGTTTACTACCGATATGCTTCCACTAAATGATTACCGGTTAAAAACTACAGGATCCTTCGATAACATCAGCCTGTTTACCGATAAATTAAAATCGGGTTTTTATTATCAGTACACCAAAAACTGTTTGCAACTAAATAATAAGAACGGAAAATTTATTGATATAGCCAGGTATAGTGGTGTAGCCGCAACGGATTGGAGTTGGGGTGCTTTAATATTTGATATGGATAATGACGGATGGAATGACCTGTATGTTTGTAATGGCGTAAACAGGGATGTTACTAATCTTGATTTTACCGATTTTTTTGCTGATGAAGTAAACCAACAAATGGTGTTATCTGGCGAAAAAAAATCGGTTGATAAAATTTTGCAAAAAATACCAAGAACGCCGTTACCCAATAAAGTTTACAGAAACGATAAAGACTTACACTTCTCTGATGTTGGTGAACAATGGGGGCTGAGCGAACCAACTTTTTCTAATGGTGCAGCTTATGCCGATCTTGATAATGACGGCGACCTCGACCTGGTGGTTTGCAACCAGAATCAGTCTGCAATGATGTATAAAAATAAATCGAGAGAAATTAACCAAAATAATTTTATCAGCTTTACACTAATAGGAAAAGATAAAAATCCATTTGCAGTTGGTAGCAAAGTTCAGTTATTCAGTCAATCAGGGATACTAACCCGTGAACAATTTCCCAGCCGGGGTTTTCAATCTTCAGTTGATTATAAAATAGTTTTTGGGTTGGGAAAAAATACAAAAATTGATTCTGCTATAATTACCTGGCCTGACAGAACAACCAGCATTTTTATTTTGCCTCAAATAAATAAACTACATGTTGTTAATCAGTCTGCAGCAACGGTCATTCCTGAAAGAATTAAAGAAGATATTACGGTATCAACAACTTTTTCAATGCAGGCCAGCAGTTTTGAAAAGCACCAGGAAAATAATTATGTAGATTTTTATAATGAGCGACTGGTGCCACGTGCTTTTTCCCGTGAAGGGCCAAAAGCAGCCACAGCCGATGTTAACGGCGATGGGCTTGGGGATATTTTTATTGGTGCGGCCGAAGGTGGAACCGGGCAGCTATACCTGCAAACAGTTAGCGGCGGGTTTATAAAGAAAGAAGAAAAGAGTTTTAAACAACCATTCCGCTACGAAGATGTAGCAGTCTTATTTTTTGATTGTGATAAAGATGGAGATATGGATTTGTTGGTTTGCCCTGGGGGCAACAATCATTTAACTGATAGTCCTGAATTGAAACTACGCCTCTTTAAAAATGATGGCAAAGGAAATTTTATATTAGATGATACAGCACTACCGGTTACAGGCATGAATATTTCTGTTGCCGTTTCCAACGATTTTAATAATGATGGTTATGCTGATTTATTTATTGGAGCAAGAAGTTTTCCGGGAGTTTATGGAAAAGATCCGCAGAGTTTTTTATTGGTGAATGATGGCAAGGGGCATTTTACCGATATGGCAAAAACAAAAAATGCCAATATCTCAAACATTGGTATGGTAACCGGTGCAGTATGGGCCGATGTTTTGGGCGATAAACAAAAAGAACTCATTATTGTTGGTGAATGGATGGCGCCCCACATTTTCACTTTTAACAAAGATCATTTTGATGAGGTGAAAAGTGATTTAAGTGATAAATATGGATGGTACCAAACAGTTACAATTGCAGATATAAATAGTGATGGCAAAGCGGATATCATCCTTGGCAATATTGGAGAAAATTTTTACCTGAACCCAACTGTAGATGCACCCGCAAAACTATGGATGAATGATTTTGATAAGAACGGGGAGATGGATAAATTGATGACCTATACTATTGAAGGTAAGGATATGCCCGTTTTTTTAAAGCGGGATGTGCAGGAGCAGATTCCCGGACTGAAAAAACAAAACCTGAAACATAGTGATTATGCAACCAAATCTATTCAGCAATTATTTTCGCAGGAGATAATAAAATCAGCCACCGTAAAACAATTCAATTATTCAGCATCCTGCGTAGCAATAAATAATGGCAATGGTAAATTTGCAATTAAGGAATTGCCTGTTGCGGTGCAGCTTTCCTGCATCAATGCCATTCAGCCTATTGATGTAAATGGCGATGGTTTTATTGATTTGGTAACCGGCGGAAATCAGTTTGGGTTTTTGCCCCAGTTTGAAAAATTAGACGGTAGCTTTGGTGATGTAATGCTCAATGATGGCAAAGGAAATTTTGAATGCCAGGATTCAAGAAGAACTGGTTTGAATTTAAGAGGGGAGTTGAGAGACATTGCAATTATAAAAAATCCTCAGGGTACTTATTTATTGTTTTTGCAGAATAATGAATTCCCACTGTATTATAAATTAAATGAACCCTCAAAGAAAAAATAAAGGCAACGCAGTTTTAAAATATGAATGTATTTAAAAAATATCCCGCTCTGTGTTGTTGCCTGTTGGTGCTGTTTAATTTTTCATGCAAAACCAAAAATACGCAACCGGCTTTATTTGAACTGGTAAAAAATTCAGGAATTAATTTTATCAATACCGTACAGGATAATGATTCCATCAATATTCTCAATTACCGCAATTTTTATAATGGAGCCGGCATTGCTGTTGGCGATTTAAATAATGATGGCCTGGCCGATGTTTTTTTTACAGCCAACCAGGGAAGTAACAAATTATTTTTAAATAAAGGCAATTTTCAGTTTGAAGATATTTCTATAAAGGCTGGTTTTAGCAATAAGCTGCAATATAGCACGGGCGTTGTTTTTGTTGATATAAACAATGATGGCTGGCTGGATATATATGTATGCAATGCAGGAAATATGCATGATGCTGCCCTGCGAAAAAATCAATTATTCATCAATAACCACAACCTTACATTTTCAGAAAGTGCTGCACAATACGGACTTGATAATGATGGTTACAGCACACAGGCCAGTTTCTTTGATTATGATATGGATGGCGACCTTGATTGTTTTATCATTAATAACAGCCCGGTGCCGGTGAGCAGTTTGGGTTATCCTAAACAAAGAAACCTGCCTGCGAATGATTGGAAAGTGGCAGATAATTTGAAGGGTGGTGGTGATCACTTGTTTAAAAATGAAAATGGCCACTTTGTTGAAGTAACACAGCAGGCAGGTATTCACGGCTCCTTAATGAGTTTTGGATTGGGTGTTACAGTTGGTGATATTAATGGCGATAATTATCCTGATATTTATGTGTCGAACGATTTTTTTGAAAGAGACTATTTATACATTAACCAAAAAAACGGAACCTTTAAAGATGAACTAGAAACCAGGCTGAAACATAACAGCTATGCCTCCATGGGTGCCGATTTTGGCGACATTAATAATGATGGATACCCCGAAATTTTTACAACCGATATGTTGCCTGCAGATGATTACAGGCTTAAAACAACTTTAAGTTTTGATGATATAGATCAATACAGGCTTAAAGAACGAAACGGATTTTTTCACCAGTTTTTACAGAATACCCTGCAACTTAATGACGGGCATGGGAAATTTAAAGACATTGCAAACTATAGTGGGGTGCAGGCTTCGGAGTGGAGTTGGGGTGCGTTGATGTTTGATGCAGACAATGATGGATTTAACGATTTATATGTTTGTAATGGTATTTATCATGATCTTACCAACCAGGATTTTTTAAGTTTTGATGCCAATGAAATCAGGGAGCAAATGCTTGCTTCTGGAAAGAAAAATCTGAAGGACCTCGTAAAAAAAATTCCTTCTATTGCAGTGCCCAATAAAATGTACCGTAACCTGGGTAATTTAAAATTTGCCGATGAAGGAATGAACTGGGGCTTTACAGAAAATTCTTTTTCAAATGGCGCAGCCTATGCCGACCTTGATAATGACGGCGACCTTGATCTGCTGGTAAATAATGTAAACGAACCCGCATTTGTTTTTAAAAATAACAGCAGGCAGCAGCATAAAAATAATTTTATTGGCATTAATCTGAAAGGCAATGATAGCAATACTTTTGCCATCGGGAGTAAAATTTTAATATATAAAGACAGTGAAATATACAGCCGTGAAGTAATGCCCAGTCGTGGCTTTCAATCATCAGTGGAGTACCGGCAGGTAATTGGCATCGGCGAATATAAACAGGCCGATTCAATGCTTATCATCTGGCCCGATCGCAGCTTTACAAAAATTATACATCCGGATGTAAATAAATATACCACTTACATTCAGCCGGTAAATGGAGAAAAAATTAATCAAGAAAAAAGAGCAAATATTGAATCTTGGTTTGAAAAAATAAATACCGCCTTTGAAAAAAATATGGATGATGATTTTATAGATTTTTACAACGAACGGGGCATAACTCAAATGCATTCGCATGAAGGGCCAAAAGCAGCAGTGGCAGATGTAAATGGCGATGGGCTGGATGATATTTATATTGGAGGCACCCAGGCAAAGCCCGGGCAACTGTATGTACAAAAAGCTTCCGGAAATTTTATTAAAAAAGAACAAGAAGCATTTAAACAGTTTACCGGATTTGTTGATGCATCTGTTTTGTTTTTTGATTGTAATGGCGATGGAGTTAAAGACTTGTTGGTATGTGCTGGTGGTAATGCCGCTTTGCCTTTAAGCCGTGAGCTGCAGCATCGGTTATTTTTAAATGATGGCAAGGGTAATTTTAAAATAGCTGCAAATGCATTTCCACCCAATAAAGATAATATTGCGGTTGCCATTGCTGAAGATATTGATTCTGATGGCGACCTGGACTTATTTGTGGGAGCGGGTTTTGTATCAGGCAGTTATGGGTTAACTCCACAAAGTCATATTTATATTAATGATGGCAAAGGAAAATTTATGGATATGCCTGCAGATAAATGCAAAGGCATTACCGATGCTGGTATTGTAACCGGTGCAGTATGGGCAGATATGGATGGAGATAAAAAAAGCGAACTGGTTATTGTAGGTGAGTGGGTGAGCCCTAAAATTTTCAAGTATAATAATATTGGTTTTACAGAAATACAAACCAATCTTTCAGGTATTTCGGGTTGGTGGCAAACTGTTGCCGCAACCGACTTAAATGGTGATGGAAAAAATGATCTTGTGCTGGGTAACTTTGGAGAAAATTTTTCGTTGAAGCCGGATGCTCAAAATCCACTTAAATTATTTTTAAACGATTTTGATAATAATGGCCAGGTAGATAAGATTCTTACAAGAACAGTTGATGGTAAAGATAAACCGGTTTTTATGAAGACGGAGCTGGAAAGCCAGATGCCGGTATTAAAAAAACAAAATCTGCACAATTCAGATTATGCAACAAAAAGCATACAGGATCTGTTCAATAAAACGCAAATAGAAAAAGCTGTTGTAAAGCAAATTAATTACTCATCTTCCTGCATCGCATTTAATAATGGTAATGGAAATTTCAGCATTAAAAAACTACCGCTACCTGTTCAGCTTTCTTCTGTAAAAAAGATATTGCCTTTAGATGTAAATGCAGATGGCTTTACTGATTTGGTGATGGGCGGAAACGAACTTGGCTTTCAACCACAGCTTGGCCGCCTGGATGCAAGCGATGGCGATATATTGATAAATGATGGTAAAGGTAATTTTACAGTAATGAACCAAACTATTGCCGGGCTTGAATTACCGGCCCAATTGAGAGATATTGTTTTAGTAAAAAGAAAGGGTAACACGGCCGTTTTATTTTTACAAAATAATGAATTACCGGTAATATATCAATTGAAAACAAAAGCCAATAAACTTATAAAAAAATAACGGCTGCAATCTGTATGAATAAAATATCTGCTTATATTATTGTAGCTGCCACTTGTTTTTTTGCTTTTGCCTTAAACTCATGCAAACCCCAAAAAGCACATACTGGCCCTGCTTTATTTAAAGTGTTGACGGAAGATAAAACCAATTTACATTTCTCCAACAACTTAAAACCCACGCCTGAGTTCAACATGCTAAAGTACATGTACTATTTTAATGGTGCCGGTGTTGCAGCAGCCGATTTTAATAACGACGGCAAAATTGATCTTTTTTTTACCAGCAACCAGGGGCAGAACAGTATGTACCTGAACGAAGGCAATATGCAGTTTAAAGATGTAACAAAGGAAGCTCAGATACCGGTTGACAATTCATGGAGTACAGGTGTAAATGTAGTTGACATCAACAACGACAGCCTGCCTGACCTATATATATGCCGTGTTGGAAATTTTAAAATCCTGAAAGGAAGAAATCAACTGCTGGTTTGCACCGGAATAAAAAATGGCGTACCGGTTTACAAAGACGAAACTGAAAAATACGGATTGGGTTTTTCCGGCTTTAGTACCCAGTCTGCCTTTTTTGATTTTGATGGCGATGGTGACCTGGATATGTTTTTAATGAATCACTCAGTTAATCACAATGGAAATTTTGGTCCCCGTGCAAATTTTTTAAATACCTATGATAGTTTGGCCGGTGATCAGTTTTTTAGAAATGATAATGCCCACTTTACAAATATTACCAGAACATGCGGCATCAACAGCAGTAAAATAAGCTATGGCTTGGGCATTGCCATCAGCGATATTAACCTCGATGGATGGCCGGATATTTATATTGGAAACGATTTTCATGAAAATGATTATCTATACATCAATCAAAAAAACGGCACTTTCAAAGAAGAACTGAACGACCATATTATGCATACCAGCCAGTTCAGCATGGGGGTGGATGTGGCGGATATAAATAACGACGCTTATCCGGATGTGATTTCCATGGATATGATGCCTTATGATCCGTTGATATTAAAACGTTCGCTGGGTGAAGACCAGTATCAGACAAGCATTGAAAAAAGAAAATTCGGATATAACAATCAGTATTCAAGAAATAATCTGCAACTAAACCATAGAAACGGCATGTTCTCTGAAACTGGCTTCTACAGTGGTATATACGCTACAGACTGGAGCTGGAGCAGCTTATGGGTGGACTTTGATAATGACGGAAACAAGGATCTTTTTATCAGTAACGGCATTCCAAAAAGATTAAATGATATTGATTATATAAACTACATGGCTAATGATGTTACCCAGGAAAAAATTCAGGGGCAGAATCTGGATCAAACTGATATGGACATGATCAATAAATTTCCGGAGATAAAATTGCCAAACCAGTTTTTTAAAAATAACGGATTGGCAAAGTTTGAAGATATAAATGATAATATTGATGGCAATCCAAATTCCTTCAGTAACGGAGCTGTTTATGCAGATCTTGATAATGATGGCGACCTGGATATTGTGGTAAATAATATCTGGAGCCCGGTGCTTGTTTATAAAAACGAAGCCACAAAAAACAATTATATAAGTATTAATTTAAAAGGCCCCTCTCAAAATATAAATGCATTGGGTGCAAAATGTTTTGCATTCTGCAAAGATGAAATTATTTATGCTGAAAAATTTCCGGTAAGAGGTTTTATGTCGTGTATGGAAATTCCTTTGCACATTGGTTTGGGAAACAAAAAGATTGATTCCGTAATATTAGTATGGCCTGATAATACATTTCAACATATACAGGTTGATTCAGTTAATCATTATTTAAATGTTGATTGGAAAAAAGATTTACCGGTTTTTAATTATGGGCTTGTACAGGATTTTTTTAAACCATTAAGTAAACCGATAGCAGATATTACGAGTGCTACCGGTTTAAATTATGTACATGAAGAAAATGATTTTAACGAATTTAACCGGGAAATACTGCTACCAAAAATGTCTGGAAGCGAAGGGCCGGCTCTTGCTGTTGGCGATGTAAATGGGGATGGATTGGATGATATATTTATTGGAAGCAGCAAATGGAAATCCAGTGCTTTATTTTTTCAAAATAAAAATGGAACTTTTTCAAAATCGATACAGCCAGAATTCCTGTTAGACAGTACATACGAAGATGTTGATGCCTGCTTTGCCGATGTAAATAGGGATGGCTTTGCTGACCTTGCTGTTGCCAGTGGTGGCAATGAATTTTTTGCACTGGAAGAGTGGCGCAAGCCCCGTATATACCTGAATGATGGTAAGGGCAATATGAAAAAATCAGTTAATGCTTTTCCTGCAATATGCCAAACGCAGTCCTGCATTAAGCCCTGCGATTTTAATAAAGATGGTTATGTTGATTTTTTTCTGGGTGCAAAGGCAACGCCTTTTCAATATGGTAAAATTCCAACTTCCTCTCTTTTACAAAACGATGGAACCGGACATTTTAAAGATGTTACCAATGTACTTGCTGCAGGTTTGGGAAATATAGGTTTGGTAACCAATGCAGCCTGGGCAGATGTTAATAATGATAAACAATCCGATTTAATTGTATCGCTGGAGTGGGGCAGTATTGAGGCTTTTATTTTCAGCAATGGAAAATTTATTAAAAAGGAATTAACAGATAAACATGGCTGGTGGAATTTTGTTTTACCGGTAGATATTGATGGCGATGGTGATATTGATTTTATTGCAGGCAACCAGGGGCAGAACAGCATATTTCAGCCAACTGCCAATGAGCCTGTGCGTATGTATTACAACGACTTTGATGATAATGGAACTAATGAGCAAATTGTAACTTATTACCGGCTTGGAACAGAAATACCCATGGCTGCTAAAATGGATCTTGAAAAACAAATGCCCTTTATTAAAAAGAAATATTTGTATGCCGGCGATTTTTCAAGAGCATCTTTAACTGAAATTTTCTCTGCTAAAAAACTGGATGGCTCAACAATTTTTACGGCAGATTATTTTTCAAATGCTGTTTTAATAAACGATGGCAAAGGAAATTTTTCGGTAAAAGAACTTCCCTGGCAGGCACAGTTATCCTGCTTAAGAGATGCAGAAATAATTGATGCCAACGGAGATAATTTGCCCGATATTTTAACCGCTGGTAATTTTTATGAACAGGCGATGGCTTTAAACCGGAACGATGCTGATTTTGGAACCATATTGATTAACAAAGGAAACGGAAATTTTGTAGCAGAAAACATCAACGGTGTAGTTATTAAAAACCAAGTAAGGCATATTAAATCAGCAATGATAAATAAAAAGAAAGCCTTTGTAATTGCCCGAAATAATGAAGCAGTTATTATTTTACAATAAATTTTTAAGTAACATTTAATTTACTGGATAACAGGCCCTGGCCTGGATGATTTGTTTATCATCAAAATTTACACCTTCCGATATAAGTTTTACAAACGGTATTGCCATAGATGTCATGTTATGATCAGTTTTAAACTGCGCCAGGGCATTGAGTGCAACATCTACATTGTCAAAACTACCTTGATAGTAAGTGGTTAGCAGACGGCCTTTATAAGGCATTTTTTTAAGGCTGTAAATTCCTTCAAGAGGTACGTCTTTTGTGTTGGTAATTCCAATGCTGGTAAATAAGTGAATGCTATCGTTTCCATACGGCGATGTGTAAAAAATTCTCACACCTGTATAAGCAAGGTCCTTTTCCAAAGCATATTTTATCAGTGATTCAAATAGATTTTTAAAAGATTCATTCTTTGTTTTATTGGATACTACTTTAGAAGAAAATAAATAGGCTGTATCAGTAAGTTCTGTTACTTCCATTTCATAACCATACATTTTTTTTGAGTCCCCAAAATATTCTTTTAAATTTTTTAAGCTTTCCTCTGCATTTCTGTTAACTATGTTTGTCCCAAAAATTTCATTCCATAAAGTATTTTCATAACTTAAAATTACTTTTGAAACCTTACCTGTATCAGCCAAAACCGAAAAAATTACAGCCCCTTTTTTTTTATTTTCAGCAATCTCATACCACACACTTAACCCCACGTGTTTGGAAATATTTAAAGAAGCATCTCCGTATTCAATCTTATCACGGCTGATTTTAAGAGTACTGGTATCAATAGAAGCAAAAGGCAAATACCATTTAGCAATATTGCCGATTGAAGAAACATGTTTTGTTACCAGTGAAATTGGCGCAGGAATAATCATTTCTTTGTTAAAAACCCGGGTTATAAATATTGCGTATAAAATAAACGTAGCAAAAATAAAAATTAAAACGAACATTATTTTTTTCTTCATAAACACAACTATTTTTTTTGGTGGCACGAAATTAGCAATTAGTTTATTACCAAACCGATTTCATTTCCCAAATCTGCAACTTCTCAAATTTGCTTTTTAAACCATTATTGAATAATTCAATCCCTCTATCGCCATCATCCGGAAAAAGCTGTGCAGTAAAAACCGCTTCGCCGCCGTTTACAAAAATTTCGGCAATGCTGTTATCGTAAAATACCTGCAGGTGAATTTTGTTAGTTTTTAAAGCAATATTTTTTTCAAAACGTAGCAGCTTTTTAAAATTATCATTAAAACTTACATTGCCACTTTTACTACGGTCAATATAAAAGATTTTAGTTGCAGCATTATAACCAATTTCAAAATAATTACTTTCACCAACTGCAATTTTTAAGCCGCATACTCCATCAGCAGCAGGTTCCAGATCAACCTGTAATTCAAATTGTTTACTCTTTACTGGTAAAATATTTTTATCAGTAACAATAATTTCTGCAGATTTAAACAGTTCTTTTCGTAGAGAATTAGTAATACTTAAAGGCTTTTGTATAAGCTTCCATTCACCATCCGTTTTTTTTACACTTAGGTTACGTGGTATTGACATGGCACTTTTCCAGGGAGTGGTTGGTATGTCGTTTGCATAATTCCAGTTGTTTACCCAGCCAATGGCGGTAGGTAAATGCGTTGCAGGTAATTGATTATAGGCAATGGCTGCATAATAATCAGGTCCGTAATCTGGCCGTAAAATTTTATTTGATGGAGTTTCATTAATAAACTTTTCTCCATCAAATTCTCCCACAAAATATTGCATGGTTTCATTCATCGACATTTGTAAAAGCCATTTCCTTTTGCCGGGTATACCTTCAACAGGTACTGCAGTCAGGTCAGGGCATTCCCAAACTCCGCTGGTATCTCCCGCTGGGCCAAAATCGCTCAGGTGTTTCCAGTCTTTTAAGTTTTTGGATGAATAAAATTGAACGATGTGTTCAACCGGTAACATAACATTCATAACCCAATATTTTTTTGGCTCGTACCAGAATATTTTTGGATCCCTGAAATCAACTTTGTGCAGATCCAAAACCGGGTTGTTTGCATATTTTGTCCAGGTAATGCCATTATCTAAACTGTAAGCAATGTTTTGCGATTGGTTCTTATTTTCAATATGGCCGGTATAAACAGCTACCATCGGTATCTTCCCCTTCTTACCAAAACCACTGGTATTATTTTTATCAACCACACAGGTTCCAGAAAAAATCATAATGCCGTTTTCTTCCGGAATGGCTATGGGTAAATGTTTCCAGTGTATTAAGTCTTTGCTGGTTGCATGTGCCCAGGTCATGTGGCCCCATTGGTTACCAAATGGATTGTGTTGATAAAATAAATGGTAAGTGCCGTTATTATATACCAAACCATTAGGATCGTTACACCAGTTTTTTGCAGGCGAAAAATGAAGCTGCGGACGGTATTGTTCAGTATATATTTTTTTTTGAGCGGTTGCCTGTAATGAGCTTATGAGCGCCATTGTAAAAAAAATATTTTTTATTTTCATGAAGAGGTAAATTTTAACTACTTAATTTTTTTTCCAGATCTTCTAATGATACCCCTTTTGTTTCGGGCATTTTTGTTACTGTCCATACAAGTTGTAAAACCATCATGCCTGCCAGAAATGCAAAAATTATCCAGGGGGCATCTTTTAAAATTCCTTTTTTATCATCTAAAAATAAAGGCGTTATTAAAGTGATGATGGCAGCAAATATCCAATGTACGCTTGCACCGAATGATTGCCCTTTTGCACGGATTTTATTTGGAAAAATTTCCGAAAGAAAAACCCATATAACCGCTCCCTGGCTAATTGCATGCGATGCGATAAATATCAAAAGAAAGGTCATTAAAAGCACCGGACTGCCATGTGTTTTAAATGCATAGGCAACCATGCTGAGACTGATAATGTAACCGATGGAACCAATGATCATCAACGTTTTTCTTCCCAACCGGTCAATAAGATACAAACCAACAAACGTAAAAATTAAATTGGTTCCGCCAATGGCGATAGAATTTAATAAAGATTCTTTGGCACCAAGTCCCATCCTGGAAAGAATTTCGGGAGCATAATATAAAATAAAATTAATGCCTGTCATCTGGTTAAAGAATGCAATTAAAAATGCAAGCCAGATAATTTTATTATGCTTTACACCAAAAAAATGTGATGAGTTTGTTTTACCTGTATCATGTTTGTTGCTTTCAATAATGGATGCAATTTCTGCATCTGCATCTTCAACACCGGTTTCTACCATCGTTTTTTTTGCATTAATTAAGTCGTTCTTATTTGTAATTAACCAGCGTGGGCTTTCGGGCACATACATCACCATCGCTGAATATACGAGGGCAGGCACAGCCAATACACCCAACATCCAACGCCAATCGTTTGCACCACCAACGCCTTGCAAAAAATAATTTGAGAGAAAGGCAATTAAAATGCCGAACACAATATTAAACTGATACATGGCTACCAAACGCCCACGGGTGGCGGGTGTAGAAATTTCTGAAATATAGGTGGGTGCCACAACAGATGATACGCCGATGCCTACACCACCGATAAATCTAAAAAAAGAAAAAGTATAAGCATCCTGCGCCAGTGCCGAGCCAAAAGCAGAAACTGTAAAAAGGATACCGATCCACAACAACACTTTCTTTCTGCCATATTTATCAGTAGGTATGCCGCCAAATACCGAACCCAAAACAGTTCCCCACAATGCCATCGACATGATGAAGAAGCCATGAAACAAAGGCGTGGTATGCCATAGCTCTTTAATAGGTTGGTTGGCACCGGAAATAACTACGGTATCAAATCCAAAAATAAAACCGGCAAGTGCTGCAACAACTGCATAGCCGGTGAGGTTGTTTTTATTCATAAGCAAGTTTATAATTTCAAATTAAGCAAAAGAGAATGCTATTTATGTATCTAATTATTAATCAGCAAAATGCAATCGGTTGCAGTGAGCAAATAATTATTATCTGCTTTGGCATAGAGTAATAACTTTAAAATTAAACTATTGCTATGCTAAAATTTCCTTTATCAGTATTTTTCTTCTTTTCAATAGCTTTTATCTCCTGTAATAATTCGCCCGAAAAAAAAGAGGTGGTGGCAGCCAACTCTTCACAAAAAAAATGGTGGAAAGAATCTGTTATTTACCAGATTTATCCCCGCAGTTATCAGGATAGTGATGGCGATGGTGTGGGAGATTTAAAAGGTATTACCCAGCGGCTCGATTACCTGCAAACGCTTGGTATCACTGCCATCTGGTTAAATCCTATTTGTGCATCGCCCAACGATGATAACGGTTACGACATCAGTGATTACCGTGACATTATGAAAGAAATGGGCACCATGCAGGACTTTGATGAAATGCTTGCCGGCATGAAAAAGCGGAACATAAAACTGATCATGGATCTTGTATTAAATCACAGTAGTGATGAACATGAATGGTTTAAAGCTGCCAAAAGTAGCCGGGATAATAAATACAGAAACTACTACCATTGGTGGCCTGCAGAGAAAGGTACGCCACCAAAACGTTACAGTCTTTTTGATGAAGAAGCCAATGCCTGGCGCTACGACAGTACCACAAAAAGTTACTACCTGCATTATTTCAGTCGCAAGCAACCCGACCTTAATTGGGAGAATCCGGCGTTGCGAAATGAAATGTATGATATTATGAAATTCTGGCTGGATAAGGGTGTAAGCGGTTTCAGGCTGGATGCTTTTCCGTTTATGGCTAAAGATACAAGCTGGCCTGCAATGCCTGCAAATTTTACCGATATACAATTTGTACGGTATTATGGTGCCGATAAAAAAGTACACTATTACCTGAGTGAGATGAATGAAAAAGTGCTGAGTAAATATGGCGATGTTTACACGGTTGGCGAGGGCGGCGTAATTCCTTTTAGTAAAGTGATGGATTTTGTAAATGAAGATAATCACGAGTTGAATACTTTGTATCACGATGAGATTGCTAATATCTGGGGCCGGGATAGCCTGGATGCAGGTGATTATAAAGTGGGCCGCAATAATGTGTTGGGTATAAAACAGATTGTAAGTAAGTGGGATGAAAAATTTTTAACCAAAGGATGGAATACTGTTTATTTTACCAATCATGATCAGAGCCGGGCTGTAAGCCGCTATGGCAATGATAGTACAGCATACAGAAACCCGAGTGCAAAAATGCTATATACTTTTTTGCTTACTCAACGTGCAGTGCCATATATATACAATGGCGATGAAATTGGTATGACGAACATCCGTTTTAAAACCGTGGAGCAATACAACGATTTGCAAACCCGCAACCGGTATTATATTGAGTTGAAAAAAAGTAAAGAAGCTGCTGCAGCTTTTCTTGCCATGCAGGCGGAGCTTAGCCGTGATAACAGCCGTACACCCATGCAGTGGAGCAGCGGTACCAATGCAGGTTTTACAACCGGTAAACCATGGCTTACCATCAACCCAAATTTTGTACAGGTTAATGTAGATGAAAGTGAAAAAGACCCCAACTCCATTTTAAATTATGTAAAGAAGATGATTGCATTGCGTAAAGAATTTAAAGAGGTGCTGGTGTATGGAAAATACAATCTGCTGGATAAAGATAACAAACAGGTTTACGCTTACACCCGTGAGAGCGGCAACAAAAAGTTTTTAGTGCTGCTGAATTTTTCCAGTGCAACATCAAAAGCAAATACCGGGATTGATTTAAGTAAGGCAAAAGTTTTAATAAATAATTACGATAAACCATATGCTGATGGCAGCTTAAGAGCTTACGAGGCGGTTATGTATGAATTGTAGATGATTTTTTTTATTGTGATTTTTTGTAAAAGCCCGGATAGTAAAATTCTCCGGGCTTTTTATTTCCAGTTCTTTCTTCAGCTGCATATTTTCTCCCTACAAACAGTGAATGGCAAACTGATGAAATATTCGTTAATGCATAGAAGGCAATAATCTAAAAATTATAACTAAAAATCCTTTCCTGCAATCGTTTGCATACGCCCATCTACCAATACTATCCCACCTTTTTGCTTTATTAATCATACATTAGCATCTCAATTATTGCTAACTATTACTTGCCATGAAAAAATTCTTTTTAATCATCCTGTTGTTTACTAATGCACAGTTATTTTCCCAATCAACCGATCCATGGAAAATTACTGCTACCAACATCGACCCCAACAATTATTATGGCGTTACAGTTGCCAATGGTATGATCGGCATAGTGTCTTCTCCCGAACCTTTTAAAGTAAAAGATGTGGTGCTTGCAGGTGCTTATGATTTGTACGGGCGTGGGCGTGTAAGTAACTTTTTAAAAAGCTTTAACCTGCTGAATGCATATCTGGAAATTGATGGAAGAAGAATAGATGCAAAGAACATAACCGGTATGAAACAGGAACTGGATATGCAAAAGGCCAGCTTCACCACTTCTTTTGATTTTGGTGATAAAGCAACTGTTTCCTACACTTATTATTCTTTGCGTCAATTGCCATACACGGTGTTGATGGATATTAACATCACCGCAAAGAAAGATATTAACATTACAGGCGCCAGCGTAATGGAAGCACCCGATGCATTGAAAGATGTGCAGAATTATTACAACGAAATAGACAGGCCGCATGTGGTTATCAGCCTGCTTTCATCTACCGCAAAAAGCCCCACGGGCAAATTGCAGATGTGTGCCAGCAATACTTTTTTGTTCAGCGAAGCACATGGCAGCGAACCAAGAGTGATACATGAAATGTGGGACAACAATATGCACCTGATGAAGTTTGTCCGTAAAATAAAAGCAGGCGAAACCTATCGCTATTCCATTGCGGGTTCATCCATCACATCTGCACATCATCCCGATCCGTTGAACGAAGCAGAACGTGCAACCATCTTTGCAAAATTAGAAGGAAGAGAAAGGTTGATAAAATTTCATACCAATGCCTGGCAGGAGTTGTGGAAGAGCGATATTATTATTGATGGCGATGCACAAAGTCAGCAGGATGTACACAGTATGTTGTATCACCTGTATTCTTTTACAAGAGAAGGCACTGCGTTATCACCTTCGCCCATGGGTTTAAGCGGACTTGGTTACAACGGTCATGTTTTTTGGGATACTGAATTGTGGATGTTTCCTTCGCTGTTGGTGCTACATCCAGAAATTGCTAAAAGTATGATGGAGTACAGGTTTCAGCGGTTGGATGCTGCAAAGAAAAATGCTTTCAGCAAAGGATATAAGGGAGCCATGTTTCCGTGGGAGAGTGCAGAGACAGGTGTAGAAGAAACTCCGGTGTGGGCATTGAGCGGCCCTTTTGAAAATCATATAACAGCATGTGTAGCTTTTGCTGCCTGGAATTATTATTGTGTTACTCAAGATAAACAATGGCTTAAAGAAAAAGGCTGGCCCATATTAAGTGCCACTGCCGATTTTTGGGCAAGCCGTGTTGAACGCAATGGAGCCGGCCATTACGATATTAATAATGTAGTGGCTGCAGATGAGTGGGCCGAGAATGTAAATAACAATGCATTTACAAATGCTGCTGCAAAAAGTAATTTGCAAAATGCAACCGAAGCTGCGAAAATTTTAGGAATTGTGCCCGATGCAGACTGGATGAATGTTGCCAACAATATTCCCATTTTAAAAATGGAGGATGGAGTTACCAGAGAGCATGAGACATATAAAGGCGAAGGCATAAAGCAGGCCGATGTTAATTTGTTATCGTATCCATTAAAACAAATTACCGACCCGTTACAAATAAAAAAAGACCTCGCTTTTTACGAAACCCGCATACCTAACGAAGGTACACCGGCTATGACTCAGGCCATCTTTACTTTGCTGTATGCCCGCCTGGGCGATAGCGATAAAGCATTTCATTGGTTTAAAGATGCTTATACACCCAACTTAAATCCGCCATTTAGGGTAATTGCCGAAACAAAAAACGGCACAAATCCTTATTTTGCAACGGGTGCCGGCGGCGTTATACAAAGTGTGCTGATGGGTTTTGGAGGGTTGGATATTACGCCTAACGGCATTATGCAGATAAAGTCTGTTTTACCAAAACAATGGAAAAGCCTTACCATAACCGGCGTTGGCCCTCAGAAAAAAACCTATATTGTGAAATAATTTTGAAAAAAGCTGCTACCATATTCCTGTTATCGCTCATGTTGTTTAACATGGTTGGGTACAGGTTTGTATTTGTTGTAATGGATAATATGGCAACCCAAAAACTGGATGCAAAATTAGATGCAGGTTATTATGCCGAAGAAAATCTTGTTGAATTAAGAGTGCCACTTAACATGCCATATCAAAACCGGGTTACTGAATTTGAAAGGCATTACGGCGAAATTACTATTGAGGGCAAAGCATACACTTATGTAAAAATGCGGATTGATAAGGATACGCTGGTTTTAAAATGTATTGCCAACAGCTGCAAAGAGCAATTAAAAAATACCAGTAACAACCTGGCAAAAGCCAACAGTAGTCAGGATATGGAGAACAACGGCAAAAAACAAAATACTTCTTTCAGCAAAAACATAACCAGCGATTACGATAACTGCAATCAGTTTTATAATCTGTCGCAAAACACAATGCTGGTAAAAATAAAACATACAGGTTTTACAAGTCCGGTTTGTAATGCAACTATTGCTCCCATCTATCAGCCGCCACGCAGCTAACAGATAGTTTTTATTTTTTCTTTTTAATGATTTTAAAATTTCAAAATGCGATTAGTAATTTATACTATTGCAGTTGCCTGTATATTATCGGCCTGCAATACCAAAAACGATTATAAACAGATCATACACGATCCGTTGTTATTTTCCAACACTGTTCATAAACTGAACGAAGTGGTGATGGGTAATAATTTCAGTCCCATTGTTGCATCACGCAATTATGCATACGCCAGCATTGCAGCATACGAAGTGATAGCAGCAGGGCAACCTGATAAATATAATTCTTTATCCGGCCAGTTGCATGGTTTGGCAAATTTGCCCAAGGCCACTGCCGGAGAAAAAATTGATTTTGAATTTGCTGCTGTTCTTGCTTTCATCAAACTCGGCGAAGCAGTAACTTTTCCCGAAGGCAGTATGACGGAATATGTTGACAGTATTAAAAAAATGGCAACCGATCACGGTATGCCGGGCGATGTTTTTAAAAACAGTGTTGCATTTTCTGATACGGTTTCGGCTGTAATTCTTGCCTGGAGCAAGAAGGACAAATATCTGCAATCAAGAACTTTTCCAAAATACACCGTAATTGATACGCCCGGCAGGTGGATGCCTACACCACCGGCTTACACATCTGCTATGGAGCCGCATTGGAATATTATCAGAACTTTTGTGCTCGATAGTGCATCGCAATTTATGGTGCCCAGGCCGCCTGTATTTAATATTACTGATAAAAACAGTTTTTATTACAAGCAGGTAATGCTGGTAAAAAATGCAGTTGATAGCTTAACAGATGAACAAAAAGATATTGCACAATTTTGGGATGATAATCCATTTAAGCTAAATGTTAGTGGCCACATTCAGTTTGGCACCAAAAAGTTTTCGCCGCCGGGCCACTGGATGAGTATTGTGGGCATTGCGGCAAAAAAAGCAAAGTTCGATTTTGCAGCAACGGTGTATGCATATGCCATTACAGCCATTACTCAGTTTGATGCATTTGTTCATTGCTGGGACGAAAAATTCAGAAGCAATTGTGCAAGGCCCGAAACGGTTATCAATAAATATATTGACCAAAACTGGGTGCCATATTTGCAAACACCACCTTTTCCAGAATATACCTGTGGGCACTCAACCGTTTCATCTGCAAATGCCGAAGCATTGACTTATGTATTTGGTGATAACTTTGCATACACCGATAGCAGCGAACTGGAATTTGGAATAAAAAACAGGTCGTTCACTTCTTTTAGAAATGCGGCTGAAGAAAATAACTGGGCAAGATTTTATGGCGGTATTCACTTTCACAACTCCTGTATTGTAAGCACTGAATTTGGAAAAAAAGTAGGGAGTTATATTCTGCAAAAAATAAAATTAAAAAAATAATCTAAATTTAAAAATGATGAAATATTATTTGAGTAGAAATTTATACAAAATCTTTTTTATCAGCCTTATGCTTTTGTTTGTTAAACCAGCCACAGCACAAACTGATATGGATGGGCTGATGATGGAAAAAAACTTCTTTTGTGTAGGCCCAACAGCCGGTTACAGCAGCTGGGCAAAATATTGGGAAGGAACTAATAAAAGAGATAATGCAAACCTCGGACGTGTAAGCAAAACATATTTTATGCTAATGGGTAACTATGGCATCACCAATAAACTCAACGTATTATTTGGATTGCCTTACATTAAAACAAAAGCCAGTGCCGGGCAACTGGCGGGGCAAAAAGGTTTTCAGGATCTTTCTTTATTTATAAAATGGCAGGCCTGGGATAAGCATATTGGCAAAGCGCATTTTAAAACTTTTGTAACTGGTGGGTATGCTTTTCCGGTTTCAAACTACACACCCGATCTGATGCCTTTATCTATCGGTACACACAGCAAAAATGCAACATTCAGGTTGATGGCAGATTATCAACGTGGCAATTTGTTTGCCTCCGCATCTGGTACCTACATTTACCGGAGCAATGTAACTTTAGATAGAAATACTTATTACACAAACGAAATGCATTATACAAATGAAGTAAAAATGCCCGATGCATCTCAATTTAATTTCAGGGCGGGTTACCGCAGCGAAACATGGATTGCAGAGGCTATTCTTGATCAATGGACAACACTCGGTGGCTTTGATATTACCAAAAATAACATGCCATTTGTAAGCAATAAAATGAATGCAACAACTTTGGGTGTTCACATAAAATACGAAACCAGTTTTGTAAACGGCCTTTCATTTGTTGCAGATGGCAGCACAACTATTGCAGGCCGTAACGTAGGGCAGAGCAGCGGTTTCAGTGCTGGTGTATTTTATATCATGGATTTCAGCAAAAAGAAAAAAACAAAGGCATCTGAAAAAACTGACAACAAGACAAAAACAAAATAATTATGAAAAAGATATTTTTATACATACCACTAATCAGCTTTGTTCTTATTGCAGCATCCTGTAATAAAAGCATAACAGAGCAAAATCTTACTTACCCGCTTCTCAACCCAACAAGAGTTGATGCGAATGCCGGTACCTGGAAACCAATTTTGCTTAGTGCTGCCAATGAATTTCCCTGCGCTGCACCCATATCAACCGCATCACCTGATTATATTATTCAGTTAAATGAAATAAAAAGTTTCCAGGCAAATATAACTGCAGAAGAAAGAGACTTGGTAAATTATTGGGGAGCCGGTGCAGTATTGCGCTGGAACGAGATCATGAGGGAGCTGGTTGCAAAACATAATATACCACCGTATCAGAATGCGGATGGAACGTACCCGATACCCAGTGCAAACAATCCGCTGGCTTATCCAACATTTCCCTTTGCCAACCCGCCTTACGCAGCACGTGCTTATGCTTATTTAAGTGCATCACAATATGATGCATGTGTGGCAGGATATTTTTATAAAGCTGCCTACAACAGGGCAGCACCTTTTACCGTTGATGCAAACATACAAACCTTGTTACCTAAATCAACTTTGCCATCTTACCCAAGCGAAGATGCAGTAGTTATGGGTGCATCGGTTGAAATGTTGAAATTGTTATTTCCCGGCGATCAGGATTTTATTAATCAAAAAGCAGAAGAACATAAACGGGCAAGATTGATTGCGGGTGCAAATGTGCGTAGTGATCTGGATGCCGGTGAAGCATTGGGAAAATTAATTGCAGCAAAATTTGTAACCCGTGCACGTGGCGACAGGGCAGGGGCAGCCGTTGGTAATGCCACAATATGGGCGCAGTTAGAAACCGATTGTACCGCCCGTGGCGAAACACCGTGGATAAGCCAGGAAAGTCCCAAACGCCCACCTATGCTGCCTTTGTTTGGAAAAGTAAAAACATTTTTATTTGATTCTTTAACCATGGTTACCAGTATCAGGCCGGTACCGCCACCGCCAACTGCATCGCAACAGTTTAAAGATGAATTGAAGGAAGTGTACGAAATAAGTAATAGTTTAACAAGAGAACAATTACGCATTGCGCATTTTTGGGCCGATGGTATCAATACATACACACCACCAGGCCATTGGAATTATATTGCTGCCAATGATTTTGTAAACCAGAGTTTTAGTGAAGCACGCTGGGCAAGAAATATGGCACTGCTGAACATGAGCTTGATGGATGCGGCAGTTGTTTGCTGGGATGCAAAATACCAGCACTTTAATGCAAGGCCATCGCAAATGGATCCAAGAATTAAAACCGTAACCGGTCTGCCAAACTTCCCGTCATTTATATCCGGGCACAGCACATTTAGCGGAGCAGCTGCAACCGTGTTAAGTTATATTTTACCAAACAATGCAGCTCAATATACTGGCATGGCCAATGAAGCATCTGCATCACGTTTATATGGGGCTATCCATTACCGCAGTGATTGCGAAAAAGGATTAGATGCCGGAAAAAAAGTTGGTAATTACGCCATTAACCGTGGGCATATTGATGGGGCAGAATAAACATCAGCATATTTTAAAGAACAAACGTTTGTAATCTTTTTTTTACAATGAAGAGCCACATTAATTGCGTGGCTCTTTTATTATTTACCTACCTTTCTTTAAACAATGAGCTGTATGAAAAAAATAATGAATGCCTCTTTTCTGATGCTAGCTTTTGCTGCTGCAAATGCGCAACTGCCACAACTTGGTAAAACACCCAACTCAAAAATAATTAATGCTATGACGGTTGAGGAAAAAGCCCGGCTTATTATGGGCCTTGGTATGAATGTACCTGGCTTCAGTGATAATATGCTCCCCCCCGATACTGCAAAAGCTTATAACCCGGTTGATGGATCAGCAGGTGTAACGTATGCAATTCCCCGCTTGGGAATACCTGCTATTGTATTGGCAGATGGCCCTGCAGGCCTGCGTATAAGCCCAACCAGGGCAAACGATGAGGCAACGTTTTATTGCACAGCTTTCCCGATCGGCACTTTACTTGCCAGTACCTGGGACGAAGCAATCATAAAAAAGGTAGGCAGCGGTATTGGTAACGAAGTAAAAGAATATGGTGCAGATGTATTGCTGGCACCGGCACTCAATATTCACCGCAATCCTTTGGGCGGAAGAAATTTTGAATACTATTCAGAAGATCCGCTGGTAAGTGGAAAATCAGCAGCAGCTTACATTAACGGTGTTCAGGAAAATGGAGTTGGTACTTCTATAAAACATTTTGCGGCTAACAATCACGAAAGCAACCGCATGAAAATAAATGTAGAAGTTGATCAGCGTGCATTGCGGGAAATTTATTTACGTGGTTTTGAAATTGCAACCGCAGCATCAAAACCATGGACACTCATGTCATCTTACAACAAAATAAACGGAACATATACATCTCAGAATTATGATCTGATAACGACCATTTTGCAAAAAGAATGGAACTACAAAGGCCTGGTGATGACGGATTGGTTTAGCGGCGATGATGGTTCTGCACAAATGAATGCTGGTAACCACATGATAATGCCCGGCACAAAAATGCAGTATAACCAGATATTGGATGCCATTAAAAACGGGAGTTTAAAAATGAGTATTCTAAATGCCAATGTAAATAAAGTGCTTGATCTTATCCTGCGCAGCCAAACATTTAAGCATTACAAATATTCAAACAAGCCAAACCTTGTTGGTAATGCTGTGGTAGCTAAAAATGCTGCTGCTGCCGGGTTCGTGCTGTTAAAGAATAACAATAATACATTGCCGGTTAAAGCAGGCTCTGCAAAAATTGCTTTGTTTGGTAACAGTGCCTATCATACAATTACCGGTGGCACAGGCAGCGGCGATGTGCATAAGGCTTATGGCATTTCAATTGCAGATGGTTTAAATAAATATTATGCAGTTAACAAAAATCTGCAGCAGCAATACAATGATTATTTAGATGATGCGGATAAAAAAATGAAAAAACCGGTAATGATGTTTATGCCGGTAGAACTGCCAGCCGAAAAAATAATTACTGCAACAGAAGCTGTTGAACTTGCAAATGATAATGATGAAGCTATATTGAGTATAGGTAGAACGAGTGGCGAATTTCTTGACCGTAAATTAGCCGATGATTTTTATTTAACACAAACCGAAAAAGATAATTTAAAAACAATCAGCGAAGCTTTTCATGCAAAAAATAAAAAAATGATTGTGCTGCTTAACATTGGTGGCGTTATAGAAACAAAAAGCTGGCAGGATATGGCCGATGCTATTTTACTCATTTGGCAACCGGGCCAGGAAGCTGGCAATGCAGTTAAAGATGTGCTTAGCGGTGCTGTAAATCCATCGGGTAAACTGGCAACTACTTTTCCGGTTGATTACACGGATGTAGCATCTTCAAAGGGTTTCCCGGGTACGCCGGCAGAAATGCCAACCAAAGTAAAATATACCGAAGGCATTTATGTGGGTTATCGGTTTTTTGAAAAAAATAAAGTGCCTGTTGTTTATCCGTTTGGATATGGATTAAGTTATACTGATTTCTCCTACAGTAACATAAAAATAAGTTCGGATGTTTTTACAAACAACTTAACCGTAACTGCCGATATTACCAACACCGGTAAAACAGCAGGAAAAGAAGTGGTTGAAATGTATTTGAGTGCGCCTGCCGCAAAAATGGATAAACCCGTAAAAGAATTAAAAGGTTTTACAAAAACAGGTTTACTGTTGCCCGGTAAAAAGCAAACCGTAACATTTACCATTAATAAAATTGACCTGGCATCTTTTAGCGAAGAGCAGTCTTCATGGATTGCTGATAAAGGAGAGTACAGTATTTTTATTAATGCATCATCTCAACAAAATAAATTAAAAACTACATTTACATTACAAAACGATCTGATTGTAAAAAAAGTAAATGATGTTTTGGCACCTGCACAAAAAATTACACAATTAAACTGATTTATATGAAAAGATTGATCCTCGTATTATGGGCTTTATTAATCAGCACAATTATGCTTGCGCAGGCAACTCCCGATAAAATTTATGGGCAGTTATTTATTGATATTCAACTACTCAAAATTTTTCCTGATGGTAAAACTTTTGTTGATTGTACACCCAAACGCAAACCATCTGATATTATGTATGATTATGGTTTGGCAAAGGGTGCTGGGTTTGATTTGAAAAAATTTGTGGCAGATAATTTTAATTTGCCTGCCGCAGCTCCTGTAATTAATAACGTAATGCAGGAAAAAGATGTAGCTGTACATATAAAAAATCTTTGGGCATACTTAAAGCGTGAAGCCGATAAACCGATGGAAGGCTCTTCTTTACTTCCGTTACCAAACCCTTATATTGTGCCTGGTGGCCGTTTTAGAGAAATCTATTACTGGGATAGTTATTTTACAATGCTAGGTTTAAAGGAAAGCGGCGAAACAGAAACTATACGTCACATGATTGATAATTTCGCCTACCTGATAAATACATACGGCCATATCCCCAACGGAAACCGAAGCTATTACTTAAGTCGTTCTCAGCCACCGTTTTTTTCATTGATGGTAGAATTGTTGGCCGGTATTGATGGCGGGAAAGTGTATGCAAAATATTACCAGGCACTAAAAAAGGAGCATCAATACTGGAATGAAGGTGGTTTAAATATCAAGCCAGGTAAAGCATTTAAAAGAATAGTGATGTTAGATGATGGATCAGTATTGAACAGGTATTGGGATGAAAATGAAACGCCCCGCCAGGAAAGTTATAAAGAAGATTATGAAACAGCCGAAGCTATTGCAACCGGTCAAATGAGTGTTATGCGTTTTAAAGATCAGCCTTCCGGTGAATTGTTTAAGCAAAATTCATTGGCTACTTCTTATCACCATCTTCGGGCAGGAGCTGCAAGTGGCTGGGATTTCAGCAGCCGTTGGTTTGCAGATAGAAAAGATATCAAAACAATTGAAGTAACTGATATAATTCCTGTTGATTTAAATTGTTTACTTTTTCAACTGGAAACTACACTTGCAAGAGCTGCACTGCTAAATAAAAATAACCTTGACTTCAAAATGTATTCTTCTCTTGCAACCAACAGGCAAAAAGCGATTGAAAAATATTGTTATAATTCTGCAGCTCTTTTTTATACCGATTATAATTTCATTAAAAAAGAAAAATCAAATTTTATTTCTCCTGCCGGTATGTTTGCTTTTAGCTTACTTAAACTGAGTAATAAAGATTTGATTTTAAAAGCTGGTAAAGCTGCAGCTGTTGTAAAAAGAGACTTACTTAAACGGGGTGGTGTTGTTACATCAGTAAACCAAACCGGCCAGCAATGGGATGCACCCAATGCATGGGCACCTTTGCAGTGGATGACAATTGTTGGCTTTGAAAAGTGCGGACAAAAAGCCCTTGCAAAAGATATAGCCACCCGGTGGATAAAATTAAATACAGATGTTTATAACCGCACCGGAAAATTAATGGAAAAGTATAATGTGGTCGACACAAAACTGGAGGCAGGTGGCGGTGAATACCCCGGCCAGGACGGCTTTGGCTGGACCAACGGAGTGTTACTTGCTCTGATAAAAAAATACGGAGCCCAATAAAATTTAAGCTGGTTGTAAAATTAAAAACTGGTAAGGTTGTAGTTGTAAATGTTCGCTATCGGCGCCCACTGCAAAGCTTTCTCCACTCCAATGATCGTATAGTGAAACTGGTTTCATTTTATTTTGCTTAAAAACATACCAGCTTATTTTATGCGGAAAGTTGCTGAAATTAAAAATGCAATAAACACGTTCATCATCCCATGCTCTTATAAATCCCGCAATGTGCCGGTTGGCGGTATTTAACCAGGTAAGATTTTTTTTATCGGCTACAACAGGCAGGCTGCTGCGTATCTGAATTAATTTTTTTGTAAGTGAAAAAATTTTATTTTCTGTGGTTCCTTTTTTATTTGCTTCTTTGTTTTTCTCCCAATCTATTAACGGGCGATGCATCCAGCGGTTATCATAACTTTTAACTGTATCATGCAGATAGCTATAATCATTAGTATAGCCCTGCTCATCGCCATAAAAAATCATGGGCAGTCCGCCAATAAAAAAGCTATGCGCCTGCATTAAAATTATTTTGTCAATGGCTTTTTGTATTTCGTCTTTGTTGTTTTCCTGCAATGCTTTTTCCAATCCGCAAAGTGAAGCCAGCGACCCACTGATTCTTGCGTCGCCGGTTTTTTCATTTTCGGCAAACAAAGCACCTTTTGCAGGCGAGCCAGGGAAATTACCAGCGTAATAATCTTTTATAAAAACACGGTGATTGTAAGGCTCGTAACCTGCGGCTCCAATCATATGGTCATCGTAGCCAAGACCAATATCATCATGGCAGCGGGTGTAGGTTATCCATGATGTTCCGTAAGGCTTCTGCAGGAGGCTATGCTGTGCAGCCATCATTACCCGTACATCGCCGGTTGCCAGTGCATCCCACTGTAAAGCCATGTGGGTGGCATTATACGCTAGGTCGCATTCTCTTGCTGTATAATTACCTGTGCCAAAATATTTCATAATTTCAGCAGGTGCTACAATGGCTTCGGCAAGTAATGCCATACCCGGTGTAGCAATTTGCACACAATATTTTATTAATTTGAGCAGGGTATGGGCTTCTTCTAAATTCTGGCTACTGGTACCATCTTTTTTCCAGATAAATGCAGGTGCATCAATCCGTAAAATATCAACACCGAGGTTGGCATAAAAAAATATGTTATCGAGCATTTCATTAAATACGGCGGGGTTTCGGTAATTTAAATCCCATTGGTAATTATGAAAAATTGTCATTACCCATTTGTTAAGTTCGGGCACATAGGTAAAATTACCGGGTGAACTCTGCGGAAAAATTTCCGGCATTGTTTTATCAAGTTCATCCGGCATATTTCTGTTATCAAAAAAGTAAAAATAATCCTGGTATTTTTTTTCGCCTGCTTTTGCTTTTAATGCCCAATCGTGCTTGTTAGATGTGTGGTTTAAAACAATATCCAGCATCAGGTACATATCTTGCTGTTGCATTTTTTGCTGCAGGCTTTCCAGATTGGCAAGCGTACCAAAACGGCTGTCAATCTTTCTAAAATCAGATACGGCATAACCGCCATCACTTTCATTTGCGGGGCTTTCAAACAAAGGCATGAGGTGCAATAAATTAATGCCGAGTTCTTTAAAATAACCAAGTTTGGTTTTAAGCTTTGGCAAAGTGCCGCAAAACCGGTCAACATATAAACTCATTCCACATAACCGATTACTTAAAAACCACTTTTCATCTTTGTTTAGTTGTTTATTAATATCTTTTTTCTTTAAATTTTCACTTCTGTTTGCAATGGCTTTTTCAATAATTAAAAATAATTCGCTGTAGCCTTTTTTATAATCAGGATGATTTTGATACAGGCTGTCATATAATTTTAATATTTCTTCAGCGGCATAAGTTTGGCTTAAGCCGATTAGTTTTTCCACTGGATCGGCTACATTAACTTTTATGCCGGTTTCTTTATTAATATGCATCTGGTACGGTTAAAATATGTCTTTACTAAGCTGTTTAAATGCCTCCATGGCACCCAGGTATTCGCAGGTTCTGGCTCCGGCTTTATTTGCGTTGCTGCAAATTATTTGCCAATCATCCATTTTTAAATTTTGAATTTCTGCTGGATTTTGTTTGCTTAACTGAAATAAAACGGCCCCAACAAATGCATCGCCTGCACCGGTTGTATCAACCGGATTGATGGAGATACTGGGTACAATAACTGTGGTGCCATTTATCCCCAGCAGCGTTCCTTCTTTTCCCAGTGTGATGGTGAAAATTGCTTTGGTTTTTTCAATAAAATCTTTTGCTGCGTCATCAATATTGTTTCGGCCGGTGAGCAATAAAGCTTCTTCATCGCTCACTTTAAAATAATTGCATGCCTGTAAAAAATTCCACGACTGGTCAATAAAAGACTGCTGATCATTTTTAAAAAGCAGTTGCCTGTAATTGGGATCAAAACTTATAAACAGGCCTCGGTGTAACGCTTGCTGTAACAGGCTTTTATAAGCCAGTTGCAACGGGCCAGGTAAAAATGCAGTGGCTGATCCAAAGTGCAGAATTGAAAAATCATCCAGGTTTATAGTATCCGTTTCATCCTTGGTTAATTCACCATCCGCACCGCGGTTAAAATAAAAATCACGTTCGCCGTTTTTTAAAAGCGATACAAATGCAAATGTGGTAAAATGATTTTTATCCTGTACAACATACCTGGTAGATACGCCAAAATCCTGCATTACATCAATGAGGTGGTTACCAAAAGGATCAGCACCCACTTTTGCTGCCAGCCAGGCATCGCCCCCCAATGCTGCAATAGCTGCGGCTACATTTGTTGGAGCACCACCCGGCTTCTTTAAAAAATTTTCTCCATCAGATAAAGCAGCACCTTTATCGGTACAAATCATGTCAATCAGTGCTTCTCCAATGCAAAGTATTTTGTTCATCTAAATTTTTTTATTTGATCCGATTAATGTCCTCCTGCCGAAGGCAAAATAACATGATCAGTAATTTTTGTTGTTTTCATAAATGTGGTACAAGCCGCTGCAATCAACAGCAATATACCTGCAAGTAAAACTGCATTGCCAGGGTTGTTATTTAAAAAATGTTTCATGATGTAGCCAAACGAAATGGTTTGTATAAACATCGGAATCACAATCATCATGTTAATAATGCCCATGTAAACACCATATCTTTCTTTAGGAATATCTTTAACAACCATCAGGTAAGGTATGCCCATCATGCTTGCCCAGCCTACACCAAAACCGGTTATAGCTACAAATAATAATGTTTTTTCTGTGATAAAAGGAAAAGCTATGAACCCAATACCCGCCATCAGCAAACAAAAAAAGTGTACCCATTTGGGGCTGTATTTTTTTGCAAAACCAACCAGTCCGAAGGCAACTAAAAAAGTAACAATATTGTACCAGCCGTTTACCAGGCCTGTAATGCTTACGGCTTTTTCATACAGGGCTTTATTATCGGGGGTTGCATTGTAAAGAGACAGCGCAATACTTTTAGAACTGTTTTGCCAGTAGCAAAACAATGCATACCATTGAAATAAATATACCAATGCCAGTTGCCACATTATTTTTGGCATTACAGTAATGGCTTCAAATATTTCAATGTTTTGTGCAAATAATGATCTGGTGATTTTATTATTATTTAGTGAACTCATTACTTTTCTGATAGTGCCTTTGGCAAAAAGCTCTGGAACAAGTAAAATTACAATTGCTATGTAGGCAATAATGGTGGTAATTATGGAAAGAAAAAACTGTATTGCCAGGTGCGGCATTCCTTCATTTTTCTTTTTAATTTCTGCAAGTTCTTCTGGTGTAGGAGGTATTTCGGGCGTGGTTTTCATGCTCCACCAAACTGAAACGATAGAACAGACAGCACCAACAAAAAACGATGCAAAAACCCAATTTGGAATTTTACCGGTATAACCAATAATAATTAACGGAAAAACAAACAATGATACGTTCGCCAATGTTTGACCAAAGCCAGTAAAAAAACTTTGTGCCTGAAAACCCGTTGGCTGTTGCGTAGCATCTAATTTATCTGCAACAAATGCACGATAAGGCTCCATGGCTGTATTGTTACCAGCATCAAGCACCCACAATAAACCCGCTGCCATCCATAAAGATGAACTAAAAGGAAATAAAAAAAGTGCAATGCTGCACATAATAGCACCAATCAAAAAATATGGTTTTCTGCGGCCAAATTTTGGATGCCAGGTTTTATCGCTTAATGCGCCAATAATAGGTTGTATAATTAAACCGGTTAATGGTCCGGCAAGGTTTAACCAGGGAATTTCATCGGGCGATGCACCTAAAAAATCGTAGATAGGATTTACTGCACTTTGTTGTAACCCAAAACTATATTGAATACCAAAAAAACCAACATTCATATTAATGATCTGCCAGAAGCTTAGCCTGGGTTTGGGTATTTGCATATACAATCGTTTATACTCAAATATAACTTTTAAGAAAGATTAATAATTGTATGAGAATAAGAGATATTTGACGAATACTGATTGCAAACGGTTGATGTTGGGAAAAACTGATTTAATTTGTATAAGCGGTTTAAGCATAGAAGTGCATTGCGTAATAAAATTTATGATGATCGAGTGAAAGCGGAAAGGAAAATACATTTAATACTGATGCTTTTTAAAATCAGGTTGTACAGTTTTAATTAGCATGGTTCTTTTTAAAATCACTAATTTTAAGCAAATACTTTTTTATTAAAATGCTTTAATTATAAAATATGAAATACAGCCCTATACAAAATTTTATTGCTGGCAAATTTGTCGCTTCTCAAACACAGAAAACAATGGAAGTTATATCCCCATTGGATGGAACTTTACTTTCAACTGTACCACTCTCATCAGCAAAAGAATTAGATGAAGCAGTTAAGGCTGCACAGGCTGCTTTTCCGGCATGGAGTAAAACCCCTATTAAAGAAAGAGTTCAGGTTTTCTTTCGGTACAAAACATTATTAGAGAAAAATTTAAAAGAACTGGCAGAACTCTGCAGCGAAGAAAATGGAAAAACTTATGGCGAGTCTGTTGCCGAAATTGAAAAGTGTATCGAACTTACTGAGTTCGCTACTTCATTACCTCAACTGGTTACCGGCGAACTGCTGGAAGTAAGCCGTGGAGTAGAATGCAGAACAGAGCATGTTGCGTTAGGTGTAGTAGCATCTATTGTTCCATTTAATTTTCCGAGCATGGTTCCCAACTGGACATTACCCAATGCCATTGCACTCGGTAATTGTATGATCATGAAACCATCTGAAAAAGTGCCATTGAGTTGCGGAAGATTAGCAGAGTTATTAAAAGAAGCCGGATTACCCGATGGCGTTTTTAATGTAGTACATGGCGATGTTGAAATTGTAAACGCCATTTGCGATCATCCGAAAATTGAAGCTGTTTCTTTTGTCGGTTCTACCAAAGTTGCAAAAATTGTTTACCAGCGTGCAACATCAAATTATAAAAGATGTTTAGCATTAGGCGGTGCAAAAAATCACCTGATGGTTTTGCCCGATGCCATACCGGATATGACGGCACAAAATGTTGCCGCCAGTATGAGCGGCTGTGCAGGCCAGCGTTGTATGGCAGCAAGTGCTATGATAGGCGTTGGTAATGTAGATGCCATCATTGATAAAATTTGTGATGAAGCAAGAAAAATTATTCCGGGAGAAAACCTGGGTGCAGTTATAAATAAAGAAAGCAAAGAAAGAATTGAAAGATACATCGGCGAAGCAGAAAGAGATGGTGCTAAAATTTTAGTAGATGGCCGTAATGCAAAAGTTGCTGGCAAAGAAAATGGTACCTATGTGGGCCCAACAGTTATTGATTTTGTGACAGCACAAATGAGTGTGGCAACAGAAGAAATTTTTGGCCCAGTAATTTCCATCATGCGTACCAATACGGTTGATGAAGCATTAGCTATTGAAAATGCAAATCCTTATGGTAATGCGGCCAGCGTATTTACACAAAACGGTGCTATGGCACGTTATATTATTGACCATGCAAGTGCAGGAATGATTGGCGTGAATGTTGGCGTGCCTGTGCCACGTGAGCCATTTAGTTTTGGCGGATGGAACGAAAGTAAATTTGGTGTGGGAGATATTACCGGTAAGAGTTCCATCGAATTCTGGACGAAGTTGAAGAAGAGTACAACGAAATGGAATGCAGAGGCAGGGGTCAATTGGATGAGTTAAATAAACCAACTTGAGGTTACAAATTGTGAACTTAAGGTTAATAATATTGATTATGGCTAAGAAAACAAGTAGAAAAAGTGGTTTACCAGACGAAGTAATCATCAACAAAATTTACCTAATCAGACACCAGAAAGTTATGTTGGATAAAGACTTAGCTGAAATGTACGGTATTGAAACTAAACGGTTGAAAGAGGCGGTAAAAAGGAATGCTGATAGATTTCCAAAGGACTTCATGTTTACCCTTACCCAGAAAGAGTTCCAGCACTTGAGGTCGCAATTTGCGACCTCAAGTTGGGGTGGCATCAGGTATTTACCAACAGCTTTTACAGAGCAGGGTGTAGCCATGCTTTCGGGTGTTTTAAATAGCCCGGTGGCTGTGCAGGTGCATATCCAGATCATAAGAATTTTTACCAGAATGAAAGAAATGCTTTTAACCAATAAAGACATTTTGCTTAAACTGGAGAAGATGGAACAGGATGTAAAAGAAAACAAAGAAGATATCGCTATGATATTTGAGGCATTGAAACAATTGCTAAATCCACCACAACCTAAAAGAAAAATGATTGGATTTAACAGGAAAGATGATGAATAAAAGCGGATTTAGTATGATAAGAAAAATAAAAAATTCAGTAATGTTCATTAAAGGTATGCGGTACAAGAGTGCGACGCAACGATGATGCCATAAAAAACAAAAGTTAGGTTCCCAAAAAAATAAAATTATGATTACAAAAACAATTTCCGAAGCAACAGAGATTATTGAGAATAATCTGGAGTACACATTATTCAGTTGGAGCAAACAAAAAGGCATTGCACCCATTGCTGTAAAATATGCTGAAGGTGTTTATCTCTATGATTACGATGATAAAAAAATCATTGACTTTTCATCGGGACTGATGAATGTAAACATCGGCCATGGTGACCAACGGATTACCGAAGCGGTTGTAAAACAAATGCAGGAAGTGAGTTATGTTACGCCGGCATGTGTTACAAAAATAAGAGGAGAACTGGGCAAAAAACTGGCATCGGTTACTCCCGAAGGGTTGAATAAAACACTGTTTACAGTTTGTGGTGCCACGGCAATTGAAAATGCCATCAAGCTGGCAAGATTGTATACCGGCAGACATAAGATCATCACCAAATACCGTGCTTTTCATGGTGCCAGCTATGGTGCTATGACTGCCGGCGGCGATCCAAGAAAATTACCAGCCGACAGTCAGCAAGCACCAAACTTTGTACATGTAGAAGACCCCTTTTGTTACCGCTGTCCTTTTGGTCAAACATTTGGAAGTTGCCAATACGAATGTGCCAGCCATGTAGAACGGGTAGTACAATTTGAAGGTCCGGAAAATGTGGCGGCTATTTTAATTGAAGGCGAAAGCGGCAGCAGCGGTTGTATTAAATATCCGCCTGATTATTTTAAAAAGATAAGGGCTATCTGTGACAAGTATGGCATCCTGTTAATTGCAGATGAAGTGATGAGCGGATTTGGCCGAACAGGAAAATGGTTTGGGGTGGATAATTTTGGCGTGATACCCGATATGATTGCGACAGCCAAGGGATTAACCTCGGGGTATATTCCTTTTGGTGCTTTGATTGTAAGTGATAAAATTGCGGCAGCTTACGACGACAAACCGTTAATGCTTGGTTTAACTTATTCAGCACATGCTGTGGGATGCGCCGCAGCTTTAGAAGTATTGAAAATTTATGAAGATGATAAACTGATAGAAAATGCTGCTGCCATGGGAAAATACATAGAGCAAAAGGTAGAAGCCATGAAAGCTGTTCATCCATCAATCGGCGATTTTAGAAATACCGGTTTGCTGGGTTGTATAGAACTGGTAAAGAACAGGGAGACGAAGGAGCCCATGGCTCCTTTCAATGCAAGGCCTGATGAAATGGTGGTAATGAATAAAGTGGCCGCTAAATTAAAGGAACTTGGTTTATATACTTTTGTGAGGTGGAATTATATTTTTGTTGCACCGCCGCTTTGTATTACTAAATCTCAGGTTGATGAAGGCCTGGCAATTATCAGCGAAGCCATAAAAATTGCAGACGAAGCTGTTAATTAAATTTTTAACGCAAAGCCGCTAAGTAGCAAAGAATTAAAAGTGCTTGGCGTCTTATTTCCATTGTGCCTCTGCGTGAAAATCTATATTAATTTTAACGATGAACAAAAAAGAAATACGCACCATTATTATTGCTGTTTTGGTAACTATCGTTGCTGGTATTTTACACTACACACATGCCAATGCAGTACTTGGTTTTGCAATAACAGCCGTGGCACTTGCTTTTGTTGCCCTGATTGTTGGCGATGCTACCGAGCAGCTTGGAAGCCGCATGGGGCCAGGTGCAACCGGTATCCTTCAATCGGCTTTAGGAAATTTACCCGAATTATTTGTCTGTATTTTTGCATTACGGGCCGGGCTCGATAAAGTAGTACAGGCTGCCCTCATCGGTTCAATTCTTGGTAACTCATTATTGGTTTTTGGTTTTGCATTATTGATTGGCGGTTTAAAAAACGGAACACAAAAATTTCATTCGGGCCCGCCAAAAATGATAGCCACTTTAATGATACTTGCCTTTGCAGCATTAGCTATTCCAACACTTGCACATGAATTACATACGCCTGCCGAAGCACATATACATAAACTTGATATTATCGTAGCGATCGTTTTATTGATTGTGCTAATAGCCAGTATTTATTTTTCAGTAAAGGGCGATAAAACTTTAGTGCCGGAGCATGAAGCAGAAAAAGCAAGCTGGTCGTTGCCACTTACATTAATAGTACTTGGTTGTGCAGGGGTTGCAGCAGCTTTTGTATCCGATTGGTTTGTAGAGGCATTGCAACCAGCCATGAAAACATTGGGCATCAACGAAACCTTTGCAGGCCTGGTAATTGTTGCCATCGCTGGGAATGCCATCGAAAATTTAATTGGTATTCAACTGGCATACCGCAACAAAGCCGATTATTCGGTAAGCGTAATCTTAAACAGTTCGTTGCAGATCGCTATCGGTTTATTTCCCATGCTGGTTTTATTGTCGTTTGTTTTGGGAGGCGCCACTTTAACTTTTGTATTAAGTCCGCTGATGCTGGCTGCGCTGGCATTAACGGTAATTGTAAGTGCATTTATTGTTTTTGATGGTGAGTCCATCTGGATGGAAGGCCTCGCCCTCATAGGTTTGTATTGTATTATTGCGGCTGCGTTTTGGTGGGGTTGATTTTTTGCTGCAGCCCCTGATCATAACAAAAACTATTGCAGGAAATGCAGAGTCAAACTCCCCTCTCCTTTGGAGAGGGGTTGGGGGTGAGGTCAAAATGTTTTTGGAGCCAAACTTTAGTACTTCTATTTGGCTTCATTGGCGTCGCACTCTTGTACAGTAATTCTTTATTCAGCTTTTATCGATTATTTATAAAAATTCATTTTTGAAATTTTAAATTCTCACTCCTGAATGAATAGCATAAACCATGAGATTTCAGAGTCTTTGAATCCCCCCTTGGGGGGTGGGGGGGCTTCTTCTCTTTACAACGAAGACCTTGCACCCATTCCGCAGAACAAACGCACCTGGGGTACCTGGAACTATACTGCCTTATGGATAAGCATGAGCTTGTGCATTCCTACCTACATGCTGGCAAGTTCACTGATCGAGGGTGGGATGAACTGGTGGCAATCTATCCTCACAATATTTATTGGCAATACAGTTGTTTTAATTCCGATGATATTGAACGGACATGCGGGTGCTAAATATGGCATTCCTTTTCCTGTTTTTGCAAGGGCAAGTTTTGGAACAAAGGGTGCAAATATTCCCGCTATGTTAAGGGCTATTGTTGCCTGTGGTTGGTTCGGTATTCAAACCTGGATCGGTGGTTTCGCCATATATCAAATGATGAAACTCTGGATTCCTTCATTAGCAACCTTGCCACAAGTTTTTCCTGATTCATTTGGTTTGCAAACTGGTCCGGCTATTTGTTTTTTTCTTTTTTGGTTGCTGAATATGTGGGTAGTTTATTTAGGTGTTGATAGCATAAAAAAATTATTGGTGTTTAAAGCATTCTTTTTACCATTGGCTGCACTGGCATTATTATTCTGGGCAATCAATGCAGGTAATGGATTGGGGCCAATACTTTCGCAGCCTTCAAAATTATCTGGGCCTGCTTTCTGGGCATATTTCTTTCCTGCATTAACAGGCATGGTTGGTTTTTGGGCAACGCTCTCTTTAAATATTCCTGATTTTACACGCTATGCAAAAAGCCAGAAAGCACAAATCAACGGACAAATAATCGGCCTGCCTCCATCCATGACTTTGTTTGCATTTATTGGAGTGGTTGTAACATCTGCCACCTTTATCATTTACGGAGAAAGCATCTGGGATCCGGTTGTACTGGCCGGTAAATTCGAAAATAAATTATTGGTAAGCGTTGCTATGATCGCTGTTGCTATTTCCACCTTAGCAACAAATATTGCGGCCAATATTGTAAGTCCTGCAAATGATTTTGCAAACCTCTCACCCAAAAAAATAAACTTTAGAACAGGCGGATACATAACAGGCATCATCGGTATATTAATCTTCCCCTGGAAATTAATTGCAGATCCCAACGGTTATATTTTTACCTGGCTCATTGCATATTCAAGTTTGCTTGGGCCGGTAGGAGGCATCATGATAGCCGATTATTATTTTATTCGTAAGCAACAATTGATTGTTGGTGAATTGTATCAACACAAGGGCCAGTATGGGTTTGGTAATGGTTTTAATTCCGCGGCTATCATTGCATTGTTGGTTGGTATTATTCCAAACATTCCCGGTTTTTTATTGCAGATAAAATTAGTTTCAGCAACCGCATTTCCAGTCTGGATTTCTGATCTCTATCATTATGCATGGTTTGTTGGGTTTATTGTAAGTGGTTTTGTATATTTATTGTTGATGAAGAAAAGGTAGAAAAAACAGTAAAAGTGAAAGAATGGAACGAAAGAGACCAATTGGATATAATAAGTAAAATTTATCATCACAATTTGTGATGATGGATTATTTTACGTCATCACAAATTGTGATGAGTTCTTAGAAAAATAGAGAAAATATGATATCACAAATTGTGACATCAAGATAAAAAAAAGAAATCCTGAGGTTTCAAAACGAAACCTCAGGATGTTAATTAAAGAAATCGATTTTGGTATGAGTATCTTAATTAAAAACGCAAATATCATCGGTGCTGCCGAAAATTTTACCGGCGATATTTTTATACAAGGCGAAAGCATTGCTGCCATTGGAAAAAATCTCGACATCAAAGCCGATAAAATAATTGATGCAACCGGCTTACTTGCTTTTCCCGGCGGTATTGATCCGCACGTGCATCTGGAAATGCCATTCATGGGCACATTCAGCAGCGATAATTACGAAACCGGAACCCGTGCAGCTTTGCATGGTGGTACTACAACGGTGATAGATTTCATTCTGCAAAAGCAAGGCAACTCTTTGTATGATGCTTACAACGAATGGAGCGGCCGTGCAAATGGAAATGCTGTTGGCGATTACAGTTTTCACATGGCAGTAACAGATTTTAATGAAAACACCTGTAAAGAAATTGTTGATCTGATTGAGAAAGAAGGCATCACTTCTTTTAAAATTTTCATGGCATACAAAGGTGCGTTAATGATTGATGATAAGCAGATGGTGGGTTTGATGAATGAAGTAAAGGAACGTGGCGGCATGGTAACTGTGCATGCCACCAACGGCGACATGATTGATTTTTTAATTGCAAAAAACCGTGCCGATGGAAACCTTGCCCCCATTTATCATTATCTCTCTCAGCCCGAAATTACAGAGGCAGAAGCATCAGAACGATTTGCATCCATCGCAGGCTACACTGGTTGCCCGGGTTATATTGTACACATGACATGTGAAGGTGCATTGAATGCTGTACGAAATAACAACCGTGAAAATCAAAAAGTTTTTGCCGAAACCTGTATCCAATATTTATTACTCGACGCATCTTTATACGAACAAAATTTTGAAGGCGCTAAGTGGGTGATGAGTCCGCCATTGCGGGAGAAGAAAGACCAGGAAGCTTTGTGGGCCGGCATTAACCAGGGATTGATACAGGTGGTTGCTACAGACCATTGTCCTTTTACCTGGGAGAAAAAATTATTAGGAAAAGATGACTTTTCTAAAATACCAAACGGTCATCCGGCAATTGAACATCGTGTTGAATTATTGTATAGCGAAGGTGTAAGAAAGGGAAGAATTACTGCCAATAAATTTGTGGAGGTCTTATCAACTAACCCTGCGAAAATTTTCGGTATGTTTCCGCAGAAAGGTTGCATAGCACCGGGTTCAGATGCAGATATTGTTTTGTTTGATCCAAATGAAGAGCATACCATCAGCGCAGCAACACATCACATGAACACCGACTACTCTGCCTACGAAGGTTGGAAGTTAACTGGTAAAACAAAAACCGTTTTATTAAGAGGGCAGGTTGTTATTGATGATGGAAAATGTTTAGTGGAAAAAGGTAATGGGAAATATATAAAGAGAAATAAGGTATCTCAACTAATTTAGTTGGAACGCAAAGCCGTTAAGTAAATAAGTTCGCAAAGTTTTTGCGGCTTTGCTCCTTTGCCTCTTTGCGTGAAAATCATAAAATCTTAAAAATAAAAATATGCCAAGAATTATTAAATCAGGCCTTATTCAAATGAGTCTTCCTAAAACAGAAGGTGAAGGGACCATTCCGGAAATTGTAAATGCAATGGTGCAAAAACATATTCCGTTGATTGAAGAGGCAGGTAAGCAAGGTGTGCAAATCCTTTGCCTGCAGGAAATTTTCAACACGCCTTATTTCTGCCCGGGGCAGGATAAGAAATGGTACGAAAGTGCAGAATCCGTTCCCGGCCCAACAACCGATCTGATGGCAACTTATGCTAAGAAATACAATATGGTCATCATCGTTCCCATTTATGAAAAAGAACAGGCCGGTGTTTTATACAATACCGCTGCGGTGATAGATGCTGACGGAACTTATCTTGGCAAGTACCGCAAAAATCATATTCCTCATACGAGTGGCTTTTGGGAAAAGTTTTTCTTTAAGCCCGGGAACCTTGGCTACCCTGTGTTTCAAACGAAATATGCAAAAGTTGGTGTGTACATTTGTTACGATCGTCACTTCCCCGATGGTGCAAGATGCCTTGGGTTGAATGGTGCCGAGATCGTTTACAATCCTTCGGCAACTGTTGCCGGACTATCACAATATTTATGGAAACTGGAGCAACCGGCACATGCAGCAGCCAACGGATATTTTATGGGTTGCATTAACCGTGTTGGTGAAGAGAAACCCTGGAACCTCGGCAAGTTTTATGGCAGCAGTTATTTTGTTGATCCACGTGGACAAATTTTTGCGCAGGCCAGCGAAGACAAAGATGAATTACTGGTTGCAGAATTCGATTTGGATATGATTGAAGAAGTGAGAAGTGTGTGGCAGTTTTTCAGGGATAGAAGGCCGGAGACTTATGGAAAACTGACCGAGTTATAAGTTTCACGCAAAGCTACAAAGGAGCAAAGCAACATAAGCTCTTTTGCGACTTATTTTCTTTGCGCCTTTGCGTGAAAAATAAAAAATTCAAAAATGATTCAACCAAACAGATTATCACAAGAACAATACGCCGAAAACTTCAGCGATATTAATCCGCCGTTTGAAACAACTGATGCAGCATTGGTAGAAGCCAACCGCTGTTTATTTTGTTATGATGCACCTTGCATGAAAAGCTGTCCTACAGGTATTGATGTACCCAAATTCATCAAACAAATTGCCACAGAAAATATCAAAGGTTCAGCACATACCATTTTTGTAAGCAATATCATGGGAGCAGGTTGCAGCAAGGTTTGCCCTGTTGAAAAATTATGTGAAGGTGCATGTGTTTATAATTTTTTAGAAGAAACACCAATTGCAATTGCAAAGCTTCAAAGGTATTCTACTGAAATTGCTATGAAAAAAAACTGGCAACTTTTTGAACGCAAAGCATCAACGGGCAAAAAAATTGCAGTAGTTGGCGCCGGTCCTGCAGGCTTAAGCTGTGCCCATGTTTTATCAAGAGAAGGAATTGATGTAACCATTTTTGAAAAAGAAAGCAAAGGCGGCGGATTAATGACCTATGGTATCGCTGCCTACAAAGTAACGCCAGAGTTTTGCGAAGACGAAGTGAATTATATTTTAGGTATTGGTGGTATTGAAATAAAATACAAGCAGGAACTTGGTAAAAATATTTCGTTATTAGATCTGCAAAAAGATTTTGATGCCGTTTATTTAGGAATCGGAGTTGGTCTTGCAAGACAATTAGAAATACCCGGCGAAGATTTGGAAGGCGTTGAAGACGCTATCAAATTTATTTACGACATACGTGCTAAAGGATTTGAAAATGTTGCAGTAGGAGAAAAAGTTGCAGTGATTGGAATGGGTATGACTGCCATTGATGCAGCTACACAAGCAAAGCGCCTTGGAGCAAAAGAAGTAACCATGCTTTACCGCAGAACACAGGATGAAATGCCCTGCACACAACATGAATTGGATATTGCCATGCTGGATGGTTGTAAAATTATATGGCTTGCATCTCCCAAAGAAATAAAAGGAATTGATGCCCGCCCGGATGACTCGGTCGGACGGGGTAAAGTTAATGAACTTGTTTGCAGTATTATGAAATTGGGTGAGCCCGATACAAGTGGCAGAAGAAGCCCCGTTGATACCGGTGAAACATTTACTTTAGCTGTGGATATGGTGATTAAAGCAGCAGGGCAAATGCCTTTTGAAACTTTGATTGATGAATTCAAAATTCAAAATTCAAAAGGCAAAATAAATATTAAAGATTCAGCAACAAATTTACCCGGTGTTTTTGCAGGCGGCGATTGTGTGAACGGAGGTAAAGAAGTAGTGGATGCAGTGCAGGCAGGGAAGGATGGGGCATCTTCGATAATAAAGTATTTAAACTTAAGTTAGAGTTTTCACGCAAAGGCGCTAAGTTAGAAAGAGGCAAAAAATAAGTTATGCTGACTGAAAATGAAATTTCAAAAATAGTAGTGGGTATCTGTTTTATAATTCATCAAAAGTATAGCCCGGGTTTATTTGAAAGTGTTTACGAAGAGATATTTTGTTATGAATTATAAGTAAAACCGAAATTCCTTTTGTAAGCCAAATGGGCGTTCCTTTGATTCACGACCAAATTAAAATGGATGTTGGGTTCAGGGCAGATATTATTATAGATAAAAAAGTTATACTGGAATTAAAATCTATTGAGGCTTTGGCACCGGTTCATTTTAAGCAATTACTAACTTACTTAAAATTGACAGATATTAAACTTGGGTTACTTATAAATTTTAATGTAAATCTTATTAAAGATGGTATTCATCGAATTGTAAACAAACTTTAAAACTTAGCGCCTTAGCCCCTTTGCGGCTTTGCGTGAAAAATACCAATCATGGCAGACATTAGTTCAAACTTCCTCGGCATAAAATCTCCCAACCCATTTTGGTTGGCCAGTGCACCGCCTACCGATAAAAAAGTAAATGTGCTCCGTGCTTTTGAAGCAGGCTGGGGCGGTGTGGTTTGGAAAACATTGGGCAGCCAGGTAAAAAATGTTTCATCCCGTTACTCTGCTTTAAATTTTGGCTCAAAAAAAATGATGGGCTTTAATAATATTGAACTCATCAGCGACAGGCCATTGGATTTAAATTTGAGAGAAATAGAAGAGTGCTTAAAATTATTTCCCGATAGGGCGATGATCGTTTCGTTGATGGCAGACAATGACAAAAAAAGTTGGCACGAACTGATTAAAAAAGTAGAAGATACAGGTGCACATGGATTGGAACTGAATTTTGGTTGTCCGCATGGAATGACGGAAAGAGGCATGGGCGCTGCCGTTGGACAAGATCCGGAAATTGCCAGGATGGTGGTAGAATGGGTGATGGAAGTTGCACATATTCCCGTGATAACAAAACTTACACCCAATGTACATTCACCGGTGCCAACCGGTAAAGCCTGTGTTGAAGCTGGTACCAATGCACTGTCATTAATCAATACCATTCAATCTGTAACCGGTATTGATCTGGATACA
>JANMBZ010000080.1:0-71968 GCA_031360765.1 Chitinophagaceae bacterium | reverse complement strand
AACAGTTGCAGCCGCAGTGATATTAATACCTGTAGCTGAGCCATGGTACACAAAGGCACGGCCTTCATCTGTTTGGCCATTATCATACAGATAAGCCCCTACAATCACATCGCTGTATCCATCGCCATTTACATCGCCTGCCGATGCTACGGAAATACCTAAATATGCACTTACTTGGTTGCTTTCCCACGTAGCTGCTGCGGTGGTATTAATGCCGCTTGAATTGCCATGGTAAACAAAAGCCCTTCCTTCAGAGAATTGGCCATTCGTGTAACCAAAAGCTCCCACAATTACATCGCTGTATCCATCGCCATTTACATCGCCTGCCGATGCTACGGAAATACCCATATATGCATCTACCTGGTTGCTTTCCACCATAGCCGAGGCTGTGGTATTAATTCCTGTTGCAGAACCATGGTACACAAAAGCGGCACCTTCATCAGTCTGGCCATTATCATAATAAGGAGATCCCACGATAACATCACTGTATCCATCGCCATTTACATCACCAGCGGAGGAAACGTAATAACCCATATTTGCATTTACCTGGTTGCTTTCTACTATAGCTGCAGGCGTGGTGCTAATGGGGTCGATGGTTATAGGGTAAACAGCATTTGTTGTATTTACCTGTATGCAATATTTTCCTTTTTTATTTTTTTGAAAAGCAGCAATCAGCGGTTTGTTGTTAGCATCCCAAACTTTCAGGTCTTCATAATTTAGCACATTTGTTTTTTTATGGAAGAACTGAAGTTGGTTGCCGTTTAGTCTGGTTATGAGTTTGGATTTAATTTTGAAATTCAGCCTAAGCGTATTGCTTTTTGATAAAGGTGCATGCACAATAAAATTCTGCCGCATACCTTCATCGTTGTTGATGTATTGAACAGTGATTTTTTCGGTAATATATTCAGCTTTATTTTCTGTAACCTTCCACAATCCTTTACCAACCTTTTTTTTATCAATATTGAAGTTTATTTTCCAGTTGGGGATGGTACGGTATTTTATTTCATCGGGCCTTGCCATGGGGTCAAATTCACCAACAGATATTTTAGTGGTACGTGGCTCAACTGAAAAGCCTTTTTCGTTATAAAAGAACCGAAGATTGTTTTTACGGTTGGGTGTGCAATATGATTTTAATTTTTCTTCCCAATTAAAATGATATTCGCTTTTGCGGATGTTTTCCTGTGCTGTAGCCTGCCAGTTTTGGCTCCAGGGTTCGGCTGGTTTTTTTTCGGGTTCAAAAGGATTTGTGGTAACTGTATTTTTTAAATTAAAAGAATATGCAGAAGTTTCCCAACTGGTGTTTTCTACAAGATTAGCGTTGGATACTTTGTTAGAAAGTGGCAATACAGCAATTGCTGCAGCAAGGGTAAAGATCTTGTACATCAGATTATTTTGGTTAAATAAATAAGCTGGCTTTTAACAGGAAGTTGGCGTTAAAATTAAAAGTAACAAATAAAAGCGGCTATGCGGCCGCTTTTATTATTTCGTTGGAAAATTCTATTCAATCACTTTGTATGGCTTAAACAATTTAACCTGTGTTTTTTCCACCAGTGTTTTATAATCCTCCCATTTTGTATTAAAGAAAAGGTTTGTTTTTTGCACCGCATCATTTACCAAACCTTCGGCCTGCGTTGCCATGCGCATTTCCTGCTGGTCGGGTATTTTTGTTTTTTGCTGCACTTCACCAATTGCATTACCAAGCATAGCGCTTACGGTAAGCTGGTAAGGCGAGCCATAGCCCTGCTTTTCCTGAGGTTTGCCAAAAATAAAGTTTCGAATGTTTTTTATAGAATCTTTCATAGCATTGCCCACTTTTTTTACACTATCTACTTCTTTACCTTCTTCATTTTTTAATTGGGCTTCTACTTTTGCAATGGTTTCTTCGGCTTCTGTAAACCGGTCGGTAATTTCTGTTAAGCGCATGGTGCTTTTATCTAACCGGTTGAGCATCGCTATTTTTGCATCGTAAATTTCTTTGCTTTCGGTAACGTTCGGGTCGGGGTTTACAACAATCATGGTGCTGTCGGTTTCTTTTCCAACAGTCATCACTAATTTGTAAGTGCCAGGAAAAACTGTATTACCTCTTGGCTCAGGTTCATCGCCTTTTGGCTTTGGAGAGTTTGGCTGGCGGATTCCTTTCGTTTCGTACCCCCAACTTTTTCTGTTAAAGCCGGTATCCACTTTCATTTTCTGGGTGCGTAACAATTCGTTGTTTTGGTTGTAAATTTTAACAGTTGCAGAATCGGCCTTTGCTTTTTTAGAGCTATCTGTTTTGGCCCCGATAGCTATCGGGGGACTTATAAAGAAAGAGTACGATGCACCACGGCTTCGGTTGTCTCCTTCATACAATCCCCAGATGCTCCAGTCGTAACCGGGCTGCGGCCTGTAACGGGCCATGTATGCAGTTGGTGGTTGAAACAGGGTTAATTTTTTTGAGAACACATTGCCATTATTTGCAGCGGCTTTTCTCAATGCTTTAATATCATCAAAAACATAAATGGCACGGCCGAATGTTGCAACTACCAGGTCAGATTCTCTTTCCTGTATGGCCATATCGTACGTAGAAACATTGGGGTAATCGTTTTTCCATTGCTGAAAAGAAGAGCCATTATCAAAACTTATCCAAAGGCCGTGTTCTGTACCCACAAAAATTAAGTTGGGTTCTACCGGGTCCTGTATCATGCACAAAGCATATCCTTTTACTTTGTTTTCATCAATCATACGCTCCCAGGTTTGGCCGTAATTTTTTGTGCGAAAGATGTATGGTTTAAAATCGGCACGGCGGTAATCGTTGCATACAACAAAGGCCTCGCCTGCATTGTAGCGGCTTGCACGTATCTGCGGTATCCAAACACCCAGCGGCATGCCTGGTATTTTTCCACGGAAGTTGGTCCAGGTTTTTCCGGCATCTTTACTCAACTGTACATTGCCATCATCGGTACCAACCCAAATAATATTTTTGTCTTTGGCAGATGGTTCGATGCAGATGATGGTATTGTAATTTTCGGCACCGGTAATATCAACAGATAAGCCGCCGTTCTCATCCTGGCGTTGCTGCACTTTATTATCGGTTGTTAGATCGGGCGAAATAATTTCCCAGGTAAGTCCTTTGTTCGTACTCCTGTGTACAAACTGGCTGCCGTAATAAATGGTTTTGGAGTCGAAGGGATCTTGTGCAAAAGCGGCGTTCCAGTTAAAACGTAATCTTGTTTTTAAATCGGGTATGGGTGGTTGCAGGCCCATGCGTTCGCCGGTTGCAATATTTTGTTTGCCCAGTTCGCCACCCTGACTCATAGAATAAACCCAATCATTATTATCCGGATCGGGCGATGCATCAAAACCATCGCCACCGCCAATATTGTTCCAGTAATAATTACGAATGCCGCCATTGCGCCACAGATAAGCGGGCCCATGCCAGGTTCCGTTATCCTGCATGCCGCCCATAACGTTGTAGGGAATTTTATTATCAACCGCAATATGATAAAACTGCCCCACAGGAATACGTTCATTAAAATTCCAGTTACGGCCACGGTCTCTGCTGATGCCGATACCGCCATCATTACCATCAATAATTAAATTGGGGTCAAGCGGGTTAATCCAAAACGCATGATGATCAGGATGAATGCCGCTGTAAGGAATAATTGTTTTAAAATTTTTGCCGGCATCTTCGCTAACCGTAATGGTTTGTTTAATATTGTACAAACGGTTTTCGTTTTTTGGGTCAACTCTTATATCCTGAAAATAAAATGCCCTGTTGGTAACTTCGCCTTTATCGCTGTTAACCAGTTCCCATTTAAAACCACCATCATCCGATTTGTACAAACCATTTTTTGTGGCTTCTATCAATGCATACACTCTGGATGGTTCGTTGTAAGCAATGGTTAAACCAATTCTTCCCAACTCTCCTTCAGGTATTCCATCCTCTTTGCCAAGCTTTTTCCAGTTCTTTCCGCCATCAACCGTAATGTATAATCCACTGCCCTTTCCGCCACTGTAAAAACTCCAGGGTGTGCGCTGGTGCTGCCACATAGAGGCAATGAGTTTGTTAGGATTGGTGGGGTCAATCACCAGGTCGCCGCAACCGCTGCTGTCGTTGGTGTGTAAAATAAGTTTCCAGGTATCGCCGCCATCGGTTGTTTTATAAACGCCACGTTCGGGATGAATGTCGTAAGGATTTCCGATAGCAGCCACATAAACTGTGTTTGGGTTTGTTGGGTCAATAATGATGCGGTGAATGTTTTTTGTTTTTTCGAGTCCCAGTATTTTCCAGGTCTTTCCGCCATCCATGGTTTTATAAATGCCTTCGCCAATATTAATAGAGTTACGTGGATTGCCTTCGCCGGTGCCCACCCAAACAACCGAAGGGTTACTTTGCTGAATGGCAACAGCACCAATATTTAATGTGGGTTGCTCATCAAAAACGGGAGTCCAGTTGCTGCCGCTATTTTCGGTTTTCCAAACGCCGCCAGATGCGGTGCCGATATAAATAAGATCGGGATTAGTATATAATGCATCAATAGCTGTTACACGGCCACTCATACCCGCCGGGCCAATGCTGCGGGGTTTCAGGTTTTTAAATTGAACTAAAGAGATTTTTTGGGCAGTTGTGTTTTGATTAAAAGCAATCAGCAAAACAAAAAAAATAATCCTGTGGAGTTTCATCATTGTTGAAGTTTGAACAATGAAGGTGCAAAAAAAACGCCGTTGATACAAAAGAAATGTATAAACGGCGCAGGGATAAACTTTCTGTTTTAATTATTATTTTCCGTCAAATTTTTTTTCGGCGTCTTTTGCCTTCTCAAAATCGAGAATTACAGAGTTAATGCAATAACGCAAACCGGTTGGAGGCGGACCATCATCAAAAACATGGCCCAAATGTGCCTTGCATTTGCCGCACATTACTTCGGTACGCTTCATACCATATGTATTATCGGGAGCATAAATGATACTGCCTTTGCTGATGGGTTCAAAAAAACTGGGCCAGCCGCAATTGCTTTCAAACTTGCCGTTGCTGTTAAACAAAGGGTTGCCGCAGGCTGCGCAGTAATAAGTGCCACCTTCTTTGCTATCCCAGAATTTACCGGTAAAAGCCCTTTCGGTTCCTTTTTCACGGGCAATTTCGTAAACATCTTTTGGGAGAATTTTTTTCCACTCTTCGTTGCTTATTTCTACTTTGGTTGTATCTGTTTTAGAAAAAACGGGGTTTGTATTTTTAGCTGAATCCATGTTGATTGTATTGGTTTGTTTGCTACCGGCATTGTTGCAGCCAGCAATAATTAAAGAAATAATGATTGATATGTAAAGTAATGGCCGCATCTGGTTTAACAAATTTCGTGATAAATAGTTCTAAATGTACGATGTAGCGATATTTTAAGATTTTAAACAGATTCATGATGTTGTTAATGAATATTTAAAGTACGATTCTTATATTTGCTATCTTCATTACCACAACAGGCTTATGTTTAATTTAATATTATTTGGCCCGCCGGGCAGCGGCAAAGGAACGCAGAGCGAAAAATTAATAGCCAGATACGGCTTAAAGCACCTGAGTACAGGCGATTTGCTGCGTAATGAAATTTGCAGAGAAACACCTTTGGGTAAAGAAGCTCAGAATTTTATGGACAAGGGGCAACTGGTACCTGATGAAGTGGTGATTGGTATGATCAGCTCGGCATTGGATGAAAACCCCGGGGCTAAGGGATTTTTGTTTGATGGTTTTCCCCGTACACCGGCACAGGCAGAAGCTCTGGATAATTTACTGGCACTTAAAGGCTCACCCATTGCAGTTATGCTGGCACTGGATGTGAGCGAAGAAGAATTGGTAAAACGATTATTAAAAAGAGGCGAAACCAGCGGCCGCAGTGATGATAATAATGAGAATGTGATTAGGGCCCGTATTGTGGAATACCGCAGTAAAACAGCCATAGTTGCAGATTATTACCAAAAGTTTGATAAAGTGGTGATGGTAAAAGGAGAAGGAACGGTTGAAGATATTTTTGAAAGGCTTTGTAAAGAAATTGATCAAAGAGCCTGAAAGTAAATAAGTATAAAAGTGGCAAGCATCCTTTTACAGGGTGCTTTTTTGTTTTAAATTGTGTGCTAAATGAAAATGTATGGATGAGCAGAAATTGAATTTTGTAATGAAGGAATATTTGCCGTTGCTTAAAAATTTACAAGCTGAAACCACAGGCAATTGGGGCAAGATGAATGCACAGCAAATGGTGGAGCATGTTGCTACATTCTTCAATGTATCTGCCGGTAATATAAAATTTGAACTGGTAACGCCTGTTGAATATTTACCAAAGTACCGGGAGTTTTTATTTAGTGATAAGGAATTTAGGGAAAATACAAAAGCACCCACCAATGTAATTGGCGAAGAAGCTTTGCCATTGCGGTTTGCAAGTATGGATGAGGCTTTGGAAAATCTTACTAAATCAATAACAGCTTTTGAAAATTATTTTAAAGAAGATGCGGAGAAAATAACCTTGCACCCGGTTTTTGGAGAATTAAATTTTGAGGAATGGGTGTTGCTGCATTATAAGCATGTTATGCATCATGCAAGGCAGTTTGGGTTGGGGTAAAAATTTACAGAGACGCAGTATTTTCTTTTAGCCATGCTACAATTTCTTCGAATTTAAATGCGCCGGTAGAAATATTGATAGTGAACTTATAAACGGCATCATTATAAACGATTATTTCTAAATTGCCTTTATATAGAATTGCCAGCATTGCTAAAAATCCAGTACGCTTATTACCGTCAACAAAAGGATGATTAATAACAAGACTTTCTGCAATTGCTGCTGCTTTTTCATAAATTGAAGGATATAAATCCTTACCATCAAATGTTTGATATGGTCGTGCAATCGCCTTTCCAATAAACCTTCGTCTCTGACACCAACTGAACCCCCGTATTTGAGAATAGAAAGCTCGTGTATTTTTAATACAGATTCTTTACTAATCATTATTGAACTAGTTTTTGTAAAACATCATCATATTTTTCAGATGCTTTCTGAAAAAATGCGTCTGCATCAAACTTTTTATTTTCATTGCCTGATATTTTAGCCAAATGCTCTAATATTTCTTTTACGGCTTTTTCATCATCGAGTTTACCGATTTCATTTATAGCCGCTAATTTCATTTCTGCAATACTCATAATCTTAAATTTTACTACTTCAAATTTATAAAATCTATTCCGTATTTGGATTGTAGATTTGTACCAAACGAACGCTTTAACAATGAACAAACTCGAAAACTATATAACCGGAAACTGGATAACAGGAGATGGTGAAGGACAACAATTATACAATGCTGTAACCGGCGAAGCTATTGCTGCGGCCTCAACCAGCGGACTTGATTTTAAACAAATTCTTGAATATGGAAGAATGGTTGGTAATCCAACGTTGCGAAAAATGACTTTTCATGAGCGTGGAAATATGTTGAAAGCATTGGCCATGTATTTAAGAAATCACCTGGATAAATTTTATGCCATCAGTTATAAAACTGGTGCCACCAAGGCCGATAGCTGGGTAGATATTGAAGGCGGCATCGGTAATCTTTTTGCCAATGCATCGCTGCGGCGCAAATTATCAAACGAGACTTTTGTGGTTGATGGCGACAGCCATAACCTGAGCACCAACAACACATTTATGGGTACGCATATACTGGTACCTAAAGAAGGAATTGCAGTACACATCAATGCATTTAATTTCCCGGTGTGGGGGATGTTGGAAAAAATTGCAGTTAATCTTTTGGCAGGCATGCCTTGTGTTGTTAAACCTGCTACTGTTACAAGTTATTTAACTGAAGCTGTAGTAAAAGAAATTATTGCCAGTAAAATTTTACCCGAGGGGGCTTTGCAATTAATTTGTGGTAGTGCAGGTGATATATTGGATCATGTAACATCGCAGGATGTGGTAACTTTTACGGGCTCTGCGCAAACAGGACTGATGCTAAAATCGAACCCGAATATTTTACGGGAGAATGTACCTTTTAATATGGAAGCCGATTCGTTGAATTGCATTGTACTTGGTGAAGATGTTACACCCTCTACACCTGAGTGGAATATTTTTATAAAAGAAGTAAGAAAAGAAATGACTTTAAAAGCCGGGCAACGCTGCACAGGCATCCGCCGCATTTTTGTGCCGGAAAATAAAATGGAAGCGATGTGGAAAGAGATTGGTGCATCGCTTTCACAAACCGTAATTGGCGATCCGTTGAATGCTTCAGTAAGAATGGGTTCACTTGCCGGGCAAACACAGCGCAACGAAGTAAAAGAACAAATTCAAAAACTGCTGGCTTCCTCACAAATAATTTATGGCAGTTTAGATAGTGTAGAAGTTATTGATGCTGATGCAAACAAAGGCGCTTTCATGAGTCCGGTTTTGTTGATGAACGAAAACCCTTTTACTGCAAAAGAAGCGCATGAGGTAGAAGCTTTTGGCCCGGTAAGTACCATCATGCCATACAAAAAAACGGAAGATGCGATTGCGTTGAGTAAACTCGGCAAAGGAAGTCTTGTTTCAACAATAGTTACTGCCGATTATAAAATTGCACAGCAATATGTTGTTGGTGCAGCATCGCACCACGGCCGTATTTTAGTGTTGAATAATGAGTGTGCCAAAGAAAGTACTGGCCATGGTTCGCCATTACCTTTGCTGGTGCATGGCGGTCCCGGCCGGGCAGGCGGGGGCGAAGAAATGGGCGGATTGCGTGGCGTAAAACATTACCTGCAGCGCACGGCTATACAAGGTTCGCCAACAACCATTACTGCCATCACCAATATTTATCAGCAATATGCTGCCGGCAAAGATCCGGGCAAACATCCTTTTACAAAATATTTTGAAGAACTGGAAGTTGGTGAACAGATCATCACCGAAAAAAGAACCATTACATCTGAAGACATTGATAAGTTTGCCGACCTAAGTGGCGATCATTTTTACGCTCACATTAAAACCACCGATTTTGAAGGCACCATGTTTGAGCAACAGGTGGCGCATGGATACTTTATTATGAGCATTGCCGCAGGTTTGTTTGTAGATAGTTACGAAAAAAATCCGGTGTTGTTGAATTATGGTATTGATGAGTTACGGTTTACTAAACCGGTTTATCCCGGCAGCGAAATTCATATCCGCTTTACCTGCAAACAAAAATTACTGAATGATAAACGTGTGGTTGAAAAGCCGGAAGACTTTAAACGTGGCGACGATATTGATAAAGGCATTGTAAAGTGGCTGGTGGAAATGATTGATGAAACTGGTGAGGTAACGGGCGTGGCAACAATTCTTACAATGGTTGCAAGCAAAAAAATTATACCTTAAATAGCTTTTTATATAGCCAACTTATTTTGGTTATTAAAAGTATTATAAACCCTGCAATCAATGCAGGGTTTATAATATCAATAGCAAAGGCTACATTAAATTAATTGCCTGCAAAAAACACCAAATCAGATTTGCCTGTATTGGCTGCGTAAGTAAGGGTGCATATTTTTTTACCATTCGCTTTCAGATAATAGCTTGTTTCATTTTCTTTTGTTTGTTTACTTTCCCATGTAAAAGTTGCATTTTTGGGAATTTCGATAGTTATAGCATTTATAAGTGCCTGGCTGCCAGTGGCATCAAATGTTGCCATATAGTTGAGAGATTTACCCGGTAAGCGCATCAACATTTGAGTTTTTTGTATCGTTTTTTCAAGCTTTGTAATTCTCAATACTTCCGTACCATCCTCGTAAGTTTTTATTATATCGCCTTTTATTTCTGTAAAAGCTCCATCAAAAGAAACGGAGTACTGAAGCAATGCCAATAATAAATCGGCCGCCTTTAATGTAGTAGCAGCATCGGCTGTTGGTTGCACTGCTGGTGCAGGCGCCTGCGCATGCAATGTTGTGTTTAAACAAAGAAAAAGTGTTAGTGATAAAAGCAATAATTTCATAAAATTGATTTTAAGAATGAATAATATTATTTCTGCAAATCCCAAATGGGCACATACTCACCATTTTGTTTTTCTTTGGCCAGCAGGTCTTTCAAACCGGTTCTCAGCATCTGCATCAGGTCATCAACACGTACAATATCGCCCAATATTTTTTGTGTATCCATTCCTTTTTTAAGTTTATAACCCTGGCCGGTAATTTTTGCTGTAAAGAATTTAGTTAGTAACACACCGGTTTGGCCGCCGTTTTTATCGCCCATCATCTCTACCGTTAAAATCGGTTTCATTTGCGGATTGTTATCCCAGCTAAGCTGTAAGTTAAGGGTTACTTTTAATAATGCGTTGGCACCAGTTGCTGCAAACAATGCAGGCTCGCCATTGTAAGTGGCAGCTAAGGGTACTGTGGTTGGCAACGGGTGCAACCCCTTGTATGACTTTGAAAAATTCTCTTCCGTATTATCATCACTATAGCTATACCGGTCTAAAGATTGGTAATCTTTTGAAGCTGTTACAACCTCTGGTGCAATAAATGAGGCACCCAACTCTTCCTGAAAAATTTTTGTAACCTGCGGATACATTTTTTCCAAAATTTCATTTAAAGATGCATCGGGTATTTGTGGAAAGGTTAATTCCTTTTCGGTACGGGTTTGCATTAGTTTGTTTTCTTTTTCATTGTAGTAATACGTAGTGCCTGTAATAGCAAAAGTTGTTACCGCAATTTTTTTAGCCTGCTCTGTTGGCCGGGCAAAAAATGCATTTTGTTTTACAAACTCATAATTTATTTTTCCTAAAGGCAGTTTTTCTTCGGCCTTTGCAGTAAAACCAAAATAGGTAGATGCATCGTTGGTTACTTTAACCGGTATGGCAAAACTATTGCCGGCTAAATATTTTATGGGGGCTTTGTATTTACCGCCTTCATCAGTTGCTTCTTTTAATTCCACATCATCAATTACCAGGTAGCAGTTTTTAAAACTCATACCTTTATTGGTGGTGTTGATATGCTTTAAAATATAACCTGGTATGGTTATAGAAGCCGCCGGTTTAAACGAGCCAATATCATACAAACCACGCAGACCAAGGATTGTAGCAGATACTCTAATTTTTATCATGGCGCCCGGCTTAGTTGAAAAATTTTCTAACTGAATGGTGAAATCTTTATTCATATCCAGCTCAAAATTTTCTTTTGTATTGTTAAAAGAAACAACTTTTACTTTATTCAGGTTGGGTGTTAAAACAAATTTTGCTTTTCCGTTTTTGGTTTCAAGCTCCAGCGTTTTATTATTGTTGCTGCCTTCAAAAATTTTGCTGTAGGCACCTGCTGCCAGGTAATCGGCTGGTGTACCATCAACTTTTACAGTGCCATCTAACTTGTAAAAAAACAATTTATCGGCAGGCATCAGCATTACGGTAACCAGGTCGCTGTTTTTTTTCCAGCCGGGGATAAAATCAATTTCCATAGTTCCTACTTCTTTACCATATAGATTACTGCTGAAATACACCATGGGCTCAAACGAACTGAAATTATCGGTAGATTTTGTGCCAATCACTCCGCCGGCACCTTTGGCAATTTTGCCTACTACTTTCTGGAAAAAATTGCCTCCCTTTTTATCTTTCTTCTCTTCTTTGGGTTCTTCTTTTGCAGGAGCCGCAACACTATCTGCCTGGTTTGTTTCAGTTTTTTTCTTTTTAAAGATGCCTAATTGGGCATTTGCATTATTAATAATTACTGTTGAGCAAATAAAAAGAAGGAGCACTTTCTTGGTCATGTTTTTTTTATTTAAGACTGCAACATAATAAAGTGCAGCAATCTGCATATACCGTTGATACGGTATTAGAGCCACTTTGTTGAAAATGCAGGAAAGCCGGAAATACAAAAATCAGCCGAATACCTTATGCTCATAAGCCCATTTAAGGAGGCTTAACAGATTGTTGGTACCTGTTTTTTTAAGAATATTTTTGCGGTGTGTTTCTACAGTACGTACGGAGATATCGAGCTTGTCGGCTATTTGTTTGTTGGAGAAATCTTTTTCCATTAAAACAATAATTTCTTTTTCCCGCAGGGTAATGTGTACGTTATTCAGGGTTTTTCGCAAAGAGGATTGCTTTTCGAGTTCGTCGAGAATTTTTTGCTGAAAATAAATGCCTCCGCTGTTCACTTTTTCAATTGCAGCAACCAATTCATCTTTACCTGTTTGCTTAAGCAGGTATCCGGATATATCTGCATCGTTTATCATTTCTTCCACCACTTCACCAACACCGCTCATACTTAGTGCAATAATTTTTATATGCGGAAAAAGCCGCCCTACTTCTTTAGCAAGCTGCTGACCGCTCATATCATCCATTACAACATCGCTCAGTAAAATATCAACATTGTTTTGGTGCAGCAACTGTAGCATTACGATACCAGAATTTGCAGTTGCCACAATTTCAATATTTTTTTCTTTATCAAGCAATGCAATTAAACCATCAATTACAATCTGATGATCATCTACCAACGCCAGTTTTATTTTATTGGTTTTGTTCATATTTGTTGTGCAGGAATATGGATAGCAACCAAAGTGCCTTTATCTGGTGCCGAACTCCAGTTTACGATTCCATTTAAATAATCAATCCGGCTTTTAATATTTTGTAACCCAATGCCATCTTTTTGCATCGCCTCTGCCATAACAAATCCTTTGCCATTATCCTCTATCATCAGGTCAATACCGATATTATCCTGGTTAATACTGATGTCTAAACTGGTAGCATTGGCATGCTTTATTACATTATTAACGCTTTCCTGTATTACCCGGTAAAGTACCGTTTCAACATGCGATGGCAACGCTGTGTTTAAATCATCTGTTTGCAAATTTATTTTTGTTGATTTTGTATTGATCTGGCTAATGAATTCTCTTACTGCATTTACCAATCCTTTTTTAAGCAAAGCGTTCGGCATCATATTGTGGCTAACGGATCTTACTTCTTTACAGCTTTCATCTACCAGGTGAATTGTTTTGGTTAAAAGCTGCGATGTTTCTTTGTTGGTTGTTATGTGTTGCATATCAATTGCCTGCAGGTTTAGCCAGGCTGCTGTCATTAATTGCCCAACGCCATCATGTAGGTCGGTGGCAATTCTTTTTCTTTCTTTTTCTTCAGCAGTTAAAATATCTATGGTTGCTTTTTGTTGCTGATCATTTAATTTTTGCTGCAGCTCATTTTTCTTTTTTAAACGAAAGCGGTTAAAAATCGCCCAGCCTGCAAAGCTGCCCAACAAAATAAACCCGGCACTTGCTGCAATAATATAGTTGCGTTTTGCAATGCTGAATTTTTGCTCTTCAATCTGTTTTTCTTTTTTTACAGTTTCGTATTTTGTTTCCATTTCGGCAATCTGCCTTTGTATGGTAAGGTCAATCATTGAATCTTTTGCAGCCATTGCTTTATCTTTTGATATTAAAGCAGAGTCAAGCTGATCAACCTCTTTGTAGGTTTTACTTAAATTGGCATACACTTCATTCAATACGTAATTATCTTTTGTTTGTTTGGCAAGTGTTACAGCTTTTAACTCATAATCTTTGGCGGCGGTAAAGTTTTTTTGTTTTGCCGCCATTACTCCAAGGTTGGTATAAACTTTAGATAACCCTTCCTTGTTTTTTATTGCTTTATATAAAACTTCAGCTTCATTAAAATATTTATAAGCACTGCTATAATTGTTTAAGTCGTAGGAGTTTTCGCCCAGGTTAATGAGTGTATTTGCCATCCCCAGTGTGTCGCCGGTTTCTTTTTTTATTTTATAAGATGCGTTTAAATATGGAATTGCCTGGATTGGTTTTTTTAATTTTGTATAGGTAGAGCCCAGCAAATTATAACCGGTTGCCATGCCGGGGGCATAATTATTTTCTTTAAAAATCATTAATGCTTCCTGTTGATATTTTACAGACAGATTGTACTGTTTTAAATAATTGTATGATGCTGCAATATTACCCAGCGCATTTGCCTTGCCTACGCCGCTTAATTGGGGTAACAGATCAAGGCTAGTAATTATGCATTTCTGATATTCGCCTTTCCTGAAGTAGAGTAATCCCAGGTTTCCTTTTATTTTATTTTCTAATACTTTTTGATTGTTATCAATGGCGAGTTTAAGACCGGTTGTTAAAAAATCACTTGCCTCGTTATAGCTTTCCGATTCCATTTTAAACAACGCCAGTAAATTATGTACATCAATATAACAAACCAGGCAGGCAGGGTTATTTTTTTCAGATTCGTAAACTTTAAAAGCCAGTGCTTCACCAATTTTGTTATTTACCCTGAAATTTTTTTTGGCATCTGCAAGCAGTGCCTGAATTTTTGTTTTTAAAGAATCATTGTTGAGATCATTTTGAGCAGTTACCCAAAATCCTGTAAACAGTAACAAAATAATCAACCAATACCTGATCAATACCATAACTGCATTTTAAGGTTAATCAAATATAACAACTAATCAATGGCGGTGCTAAAATTAACCGGTATTGAGCATGGCATTAAAATTATTGAGTTCTTTCACCCACAAAGCACTAGCTTACCCGAGTAATTCATTATTGACTGAATACAAGATCAATAATTTATGGCATAAACGTACTTCGTTTTACAAAAATGGGCTTGCTTTTTTAGCGAAATTCACATACTCTTTACATGCAAACAAAAATTACTGAATGATAAACGTGTGGTTGAAAAGCCAGAAGTCCCGATAGATATCGGGATTAAACTTGGCAATGATATTGATAAAGGAATTTTAAAAGGCAGGTAGAGATTATTGATGAAACCGGTAAGTAACCTGTGTAGCAACAATTTTAACCATGGTGGCCAAACAATAGATAAACTTTATATCGTTAAGGCATAATTGCAAAATTTATTTTTATTTTTATTATGCGGTTTCAATACCAGCTATTATCTTTAAACCAACAAACTTATCTTCCAATTCTTTGTGCAAAACTGCTTTGTTGTTAAAGCGCCTGCCCCTGCTGTAATTTTTGTTTCATTAATACCTATACAATGAATAATTCTTCTTTGAGAAAAGCAGGCATTCTTGCACTTATTTTAGTAGCTATCTCCGTTTTAAGCTGGGAGTTATACCTTAGAAAAAAGGGTTTTGAAACCTCCTATTATGATGACCCCGCTTTGTGGACAAATAAAAGAGATATGGTTTATGAGCCGGCCGATAAAGCAACCGTTTTTATAGGCTCTTCCCGAATAAAGTTTGATCTGGATATTCCCACATGGGAAAGTATTACAGGCAACCACGCTATACAATTAGCCTGTGTAGGCAGCAACCCAATACCGCTTCTTGAAGATTTGGCCAATGATAAGAAATTTAAAGGCCGGCTGGTTGTAGATGTAACTGAAGGATTATTCTTTTCTTCGGCGCCGCAAAATGTATCCAGGCCAATGGAGAATATGAAGTATTATAAAGAACGTACCCCGGCACAAACAGCAAGCTTTTATATCAATCGTGTTTTAGAATCGAACTTTGTTTTTTTAGATAAAGAATGGCACTCTTTAAATGCACAATTAGGGCAACTGGATATAAAAGACAGGAATGGAGTTTATAATTTCCGTGGATTTCCACCCGGTTTTGGCAGGGTAAAATTTAACAGACAGGAATACATGACCGACGCATTTTCTGCTGATACTGTTGAACAGAATAAAGTAAAAGCCATTTGGGATACTTTCAGGCAAATGAGTAAAGATCCGCCTGCAAGCGGTGGAAAATTAGATTCTATATTGAACCAGGTGAAGCTTGCCGTTGATAAAATAAAAGCAAGGGGCGGAGATGTGATCTTTGTGCGTACTCCATCAAGTGGCCCATATTACTCCATGGGTGAAAGCAAAGCTTTTCCGAGGGAAAAATACTGGGACAGGGTGCTTGCTACAACCAAATGCCCAGGTATTCATTTTAAAGATTACCCCGCCATTGCCGATTTTATCTGCCCCGAATTTTCGCATTTAAGCCAACCGGATGCAGTCGTTTTTACAAAAGAATTTATACGGATATTAAATCAGGAAAAAGGATGGTCATTTCCAAAACTACCTGTAACTGCAAAATAATTTTAACCAACTAACTATAGCATCATGGTATTTAACTCTTACACCTTTATTGCTTTTTTTATTATTATGCTTATTCTGCATAATCTGCCTTTTACATGGAAAGTAAAAAAGATAAACCTGTTGATTGCCAGCTATATCTTTTATGCTGCATGGAATCCTCCCTTTATCCTTCTTTTATGGTTAGCAACGATTGTTGATTATTTTGTGGGTAGGGCACTTTATAATCAGGAGAATAAAAACAAACGAAAATTATTGCTGGTGATAAGCCTTATTGGCAACCTGGGTATGCTTATCTTTTTTAAATACGGCACATTTTTACTGGAAAATTTCACAACCCTTGTAAATGCCATGGGCATGGATTATCATCCTGCCAAGCCCAATATCATTTTACCGGCCGGTATTTCTTTTTATACGTTCACTACGCTTTGCTATACCATTGATATGTACAAGAAGAAAAGTGAACCGGTTAAATCATTGCTCGACTTTTCTCTTTTTGTTACGTTCTTTCCACACCTTGTTGCAGGCCCTATTGTTCGTCCGCCACAACTGGTTCCCCAGTTTGAAACGCCCCGTAAAGCATCGCAACAACAATTAATGCAGGGTTTATTATTGATAAGCCTGGGTTTATTTATGAAAGTTGTTTTGGCCGACAGCTTGCTGGCACAATCTGCCAATGATGTATTTAACTCCAAATCAATTTTAAAAACACTGGATGCCTGGACGGGTGTACTTGCTTTTTCGGGACAGATATTTTTTGACTTTGCCGGCTACTCAACCTGTGCGGTGGGTGTAGCATTGTGCTTAGGGTTTGTATTGCCACAGAATTTTTTATATCCTTATGCGGCTATCGGTTTTTCTGATTTTTGGCGAAGGTGGCATATTACATTATCAGCCTGGTTAAGAGACTATTTATACATACCGTTGGGAGGAAACCGAAACGGAAAATTCAGAACATACATCAATTTAATGATCACCATGTTGCTGGGCGGGCTTTGGCATGGAGCTAACTGGACCTTTGTGGTTTGGGGTGCATTACACGGCGCCTATTTATGGGGCGAAAAAATTATCCAGGATTTTAGAGCAAAATCAAAAGCACTGACTTTATCCGCAACACCATCCGGCGAGCTTGGTGTTTTGGGTGCGATTCCTAAAGTGTTTAAAGAAAAAACGGTTCGCAATTTTATTTATGCGATGATCACCTTCTTCTTCATTAATGTAACCTGGGTATTTTTTCGGGCACCTAATTTTACTGCTGCCTGGCACTTGTTAACTGCTATGTTTTATGGTATGCCCAAGGCCGAGGCATTACTTACTACATTAAGTATTTTAAAAGTTGGAGTAATAGTAGTGTTAATGGTTGCCTTTCACTGGATGATGAGAAATACAAACGTATTAACCGTTGCCGAAAAAATGCCCTGGTGGTTATTGGGAATAATCTGGTCTGTTTTATTAGTATTACTTGTATGGAGCCAGGAAAGCAGCAGTTCGTTTATTTATTTTCAGTTTTAGCAGTGGGTATTTTAATTCAATATTCTTTGTTGTAATTTTGAAAAAAAATACAACATGTCATCAGCATACGTAACCTCACATATAGAGCACGGCATAAACACCATCGAGTTTTTTCATCCGCAAAGCAACTCTTTGCCAGGTAAAATTTTAGAGGAACTTGCCCGTGAAATACATTTTGCCGGTACGCATGATGATACCCGTGTAATTATTTTAAAAAGTGCCGGCGATAAAACATTTTGCAGCGGTGCCAGTTTTGATGAACTGGTAGCTATTGAAAATGAAGCGGCGGGTTTGAAATTTTTCAGCGGCTTTGCAAATGTGATCAACGCCATGCGTAAATGCCCAAAGTTTATTATCGGGCGCATACAGGGAAAATGTGTGGGTGGCGGCGTAGGCATTGCTGCTGCTGTTGATTACGCCATTGCAACAGATAAAGCCGAAGTAAAACTGAGCGAACTGGCTGTGGGCATTGGGCCATTTGTAGTGGGACCGGCAGTGGAAAGAAAAATTGGTACAGCAGCTTTCAGCGCTTTATCTATTGATGCCACAAGCTGGCGCAGCAGCGACTGGGCCAAGCGCAAAGGACTTTTTGCTGAACTGCACGATAGTATTGAAAACCTGGATGAAGCAGTTTATAAATTAGCCAACACCCTTGCACACTCCAACCCAGCTGCTATGGCTGATATGAAAAAAATATTCTGGAAGGGAACCGAACACTGGGATGAGTTGTTGAAGGAAAGAGCAGCCATTAGCGGCAAACTTGTGTTGAGTGATTTTACCAGGAATGCCATTAATAAATTTAAATCGAAAAGCTGATAAGTATGATTATTTAGTGAGCTAAAAAGCGAGGTGTGTTGCCAACATAAAACCATTATTGTATTGAAACACCGCTTTATCGTTTACTCTTTTTCCCTGTTGTAAAATCTGGTTGATGTAACCAGCTTCTAATTTTATATTTTTATTCAGCCTGTAACCCAACAAAACGCCTATCCTGTTTTGATCAAAAATATTTCCACCAATATTTTTCCCCCAACCGATAAATAATTCATCCTGTAAAATAACACGCCATTTATTTATGCTGCCTTTTTTAATGCTAATAGGAATTTCTGTTCTAAGCCTGTAACGCATTCTGTTCAGATAATTCCAGTCAATATTTTTTTCATTGTTTACCAATACAATCCTGCCAACAAATCTTTGCTCTAAAGTAAACCGGTGCGATAACTCAATCTTATTTATCGCCTGTTTTAAAACAACCTGTTCAAAAATACGATGTTCAGGAAAAGCATTGGCGTTTGGATAATCGCCGTATGGGAAAGTTTCGGCAAATGCATAACCTGCATTTAGGCTTACATCTTTATGTACAGCATAATTAATTCCGGTACGGAGTAAGCCCTGTTGCCAATCTTTTAATCCATTAACCCTTCGCCATTGATATTCGGTATGTATGGCCAGCTTTGGTTTTATTTTAAATGTGCCGGTGTAAACAAACCAGCCTATTGTATTATTATCTGCCAGTCTTTGCTCCTGCGAAAAGCAAAACTTTGGAAATATCAGTATCAATAAAACAGCAAAACAAAAGCCTGCTGTTTTTAATTTATTTTTAAAACCCATCGTTTTTTATTTAAAAAAATCAGGCGGTTAATTGCCGCCTGATTTTACTTTGGAAATTTGTTAATGACTATTATTCATTTGTCCATTTTGAATCTAAAACCAAAGTCTCGGGGTAAAACTGAACCTCACCAGTTGTAATATCATGTGTTCCACCCACAATACCCAAACTGCCTGCATCAATCATTTCTTTTAAAATAGGACTCCGTTGCATAACCTCCTGCACAGTTCTTTTTACATTGAGTTTAGAAACCTTTTCAACAAACTCATTGTTAGAAGAACTACGGTTTGTTGTTTCTGTTTTTTCATCATTTACTGCAGGTTGTATTTTAGAAAGTAGCGCAGTAAGGTTGCCCATTTCCACATGATCGCATGCACCCTTTATAGCACCGCATTTGGTATGCCCAAGCACCACAATTATTTTGGCGCCGGCAGCTTTACAGCCAAACTCCATACTGCCTAAAATATCTTCGTTGATGATATTGCCGGCAATACGAACACTGAAAATATCGCCCAGGCCCTGGTCAAAAATTAATTCAGCAGATGTCCGTGAATCTATACAACTTAAAATAACAGCAAACGGATGTTGCCCGTCTGATGTTTCATTTGCCTGCTGCAGCAGGTTTCGATTTATTTTGAGGTTGTTTACAAATCTTTTATTTCCTTCTTTTAAAATATCCATAGCCATAGCTGGCATAATGGCATTCTGCATTTCTTTAGTTAATGTTTTCATTTTTATTTTTTAAATTTTTTATAAATAAGCCGGTTCAATAAAATTTATTTTCTCAACTGAAATATTTTTGGTTTTAGCATTAGTTTCATAATTCTTTATTAATTCAAGTACATCATGCGCTATTGCTTTTGATTTGGAACAGTCGATGGTAACCTTAGAGTTAGGAGGTATTTCCTCCAGCTCTTTTATTACACTCGCCTTATTAAAAAAAGAAACTTCTTCCGCTAAAACGAGATGATGTATTTCCTTGCCATCCTGTGTTGTTACCGTTTCTTTCATGTGGTGAGAGTTGCGGTAACTGTGTCGGAGCGTATAAAAAATACCAAACAGAATACCGATGGTTATTCCTTTCAAAAGATCGGTTGCAAGTATACCAATTACGGTAGCCATAAAAGGGATAAACTGCTCCCAGCCCAGTTTATACATGTTTACAAACAGGGTTGGCTTGGCTAATTTATAACCTACCATCAATAAAATGGCAGCAAGGCTTGCAAGCGGTATCATGTTAAGTAAACCGGCAATGGTAATGGCGGATATCAATAAAAACACACCATGTAATATGGCCGATAGTTTTGTTTTGCCACCAAAATTTATGTTGGCAGAGCTACGTACAATTACCTGCGTAATGGGTAAGCCACCTATTAATCCAGATACCATATTACCCAAGCCTTGCGCTTTTAATTCACGGTTGGTTGGTGTAATTCTTTTGTCAGGATCCATCTTATCTGTTGCTTCAACACACAACAAAGTTTCCAGGCTTGCAACAATGGCTAAAACAATAGCCGTTTTCCACACTTCAAAATTTGTTATTGCCGTAAAATCGGGAAAAGTAAATTGATTAAAAAAATCAGATAAATTTTTTGCAACCGGTAGCCTCACTACCTGATCATCTGCAAGGCTGAAATTTAATGTGCCTGCTTTAAAAAAATAATTCATTATAATACCCAGAGCCACCACTACAATTGGCCCTTGTATCAGTTGAAAAATTTTGTGTTTTTTTGTTAATACCGTATCCCATAATATTAGTATTGCCAAAGAAATTGCAGCAATCAATACTGCACCGGGAGTAATAAAATCGAATGCTTTTGTAATTTCAGAAAATGTATTTTGACCGTCAGCCTGAAAAAAAGAATCATCGCCTTCGGCATCTTTATCCCAACCCAATGCATGAGGAATTTGCTTTAAAATAATTAGCAACCCGATACCGGTAAGCATTCCTTTAATTACTGATGAAGGAAAAAAGTATGCAATAAAACCGGCTTTGGCAAAACCAAGTGCCAGTTGAATAATGCCTGCTAATACCACAGCCAGTAAAAATGCAGGCCAGGAGCCAAGAGCTGCTATAGATGTTAATACAATTACTGCAAGCCCTGCGGCAGGGCCGCTTACGCCGAGCGGCGAGCCACTGGCAATACCCACAATAATACCACCAATAATGCCAGCAATAATGCCAGCAAACAATGGCGCACCAGATGCAAGCGCAATACCGAGGCACAATGGAACAGCAACAAAAAACACAACAATGCTTGCAGGAAGATCCTGTCGCCAATTGGCAAATAAATTTTTATTCATGATAATTTGAGTTATGCCCGAAATACATTTGTTGATGCCTGTAATTTTTTACAGTACATAGTATTAAAAAGAACGGGAGCCTGGTTATTTAAATTTGATAACGAAAAATGGATTATCCGTTACTATCAGGCGGCGGAGTTTCTATTGTATGGAAAAATGCAGGAAGATTAAGACGATTGGGTACAAGTGTGCTGATACTGTTGAGAGAAACACTGATTTCTATGGGAGCAAAAGAAATAAATTCTTTTAGTTTTTCTTTGTTATTGCTTTCTTCTTTTTCCTCAGCAAGATCGGTAATAGAAATGCCGGGGGTATCTTTAATAAAATCTTTTACCGGTAAAAGATACACAGCGGTAATTAATAAAAGGAATATGGTGTAGATAATTTTCATTTATTCATGCAAAGAAATAGTGTGTTACTCACAAATGCAAAATTTTTTGTCAGCAGATTGTAAAATTCTATTTAAATATTCAACCCCCCGCAGGCACTTATAACCTGGCCGGTTATATAACTGCCCATATCGCAGGCTAAAAACAAACACACATTGGCAATATCTTCGGTACTGGCAAAGCGGCCTAAGGGTATATCAGCTTTATATTTTTCTGCCCCTTCGCCTTCTTTTAAATAACTGGTCATATCGGTTTCTACAAAACCTGGTGCTATTGCATTACAACGCACATTGCGGCTGCCCAATTCTTTTGCTATACTTTTTGTAAAACCAATAATGCCTGCTTTGCTGGCTGCATAGCTGCTTTGGCCTGCATTACCCATTTCGCCAATTACACTGCTCATATTGATGATGCTGCCGTTACGGGCTTTCATCATTGGCCTTATCACCTGCTTGGTCATGTTAAAAACGCTTTTCAAATTTATCTGCATTACGTCATCCCATTGTTCGGGTGTCATGCGGAGCAATAAATTATCTTTTGATATACCGGCGTTGTTTACACAAATATCTATGCTGCCAAATTCTTTCAACACGTCGTTTACAAAAATTTCGCAGGCTGCATAATCACCAGCATTGCTCTGGTAAGCTTTTGCTTTAACGCCCATGGTGGTTAATTTATTTTCCAGGGCTTTTGCTTTTTCTGCGCTGCCATCGCTTATATACGTAAATGCTACATTACAACCCTGCTCAGCAAACTTTACAGCAATACCTTCGCCAATGCCACGGGCTGCACCGGTGATAATGGCATTTTTTCCTTCTAATAATTTCATCATAAATAATTTCTAATCTTCAAAATAAAAGCAAAACTTTAAATAACACCGATATTTTTTATTGCCAGTATTTCTTCCAGCATATTCCTTTCGTTACTCAACCTCGGTATTTTATGTTGCCCACCCAATTTTCCTTTACTGCGCAGCCATTCTGTAAAAGTCCCTCTTTTTAATTTATGTACTATGGGCAGCCGCAGTGCAATGCTTTTATGGCGCTTGGCTTCATAATCGCTGTTGATGTTTTTTAATTCATTATCAAGCTCAACAATAAAACTATTAAAATCATCAGGTTCTTTTTCAAATTCAATCAGCCATTCATGTGCACCATTACTATTTTCGGTAAAGTAAACCGGCGCAGCAGTATAATCATTAACTATGGCATTTGTTTTTTCAGCAGCATGCGCAATGGCCTTATCGCTGTTGTCAACAATCACTTCTTCGCCAAAGGCATTCATATAATGTTTTAGCCGGCCTGTAATTTTTATTTTGTATGGATTAAGATGAGTGAACTGCACCGTATCGCCAATTAAGTAACGCCACAAACCACCAGTGGTACTCATTACGAGTGCATAGTTTTTTCCAACCTGCACCCCATTTAACCCTACGGTTGATGGACTCTCTTTCCCATATTCTTCTACCGGCATAAACTCATAAAAAACGCCATGCTCAGTAAACAGCAACATGCCATCATCATCGGGCGTTACCTGTGCGGCAATAAAACCTTCGCTGGCATTATATATTTCGATGTAATTTATTTTGCCGCCAATAATTTTATCAAACTGATCTTTATAGGGTACAAAAGAAACGCCACCATTTATGTACAGTTCTAAATTTGGCCAAACCTCTTTTATAGTTTTTTTTCCTTTTATTTCTAAAATGCGTTTTAACAAAAGTAAAGTCCAGGTTGGTACGCCGGCTAAGGAGGTTACATTTTCTTCGGCAGTTACCTGCGCCAGTTTTTCAATTTTTTCTTCCCATTCATCAAGCAGTGCAACACTTAATTCGGGTGTACGTATCCATTGACCCCAAAAAGGTGAGTTTTGCATCAGTACTGCACTTAGGTCGCCATACTGTATATCTTCATTAACTTTATTTATCTGGTGAGAGCCACCAACAACCAAACCTTTACCGGTTAACAGATCGCTGGAGGGAAAATTTTTATAATAATTGCTAAGCAGATCTTTACTAGCCTGAAAATGATTTTGCTGCAGGCTTTCTTCGCTGATAGGAATAAATTTACTTTTAGCAGAAGTGGTACCTGATGATTTTGCAAACCAGGTAACCGGGGTGTTCCATAAAATATTTTCTTCGCCATTCATCATACGTTCAATGTAAGGCTTCAAATCATTGTACTCATGTATGGGCACTTTCTTTTTAAACTCCCGTAGTGAAAATAATTTTGAAAAATTATATTTTCTTCCAAACTCGGTGTATTGTGCGGCAGTAACCAGTTCCTGTAAAACCTCACGCTGTACTGCTACCGGATGAGTACTCCAGTTTTCTATGCGCCACAAACGCATGCGGGCTAATTTAGATATGGCGGGAGAAAGGAACTTCATTTATGGCAAAATACACAAATGAAACGGAACAGAGAAAACTTAAGCAAATCCAGGGCTAAATACACCTTAATTATTCTGGTAGCCCTTTAAATAAAAAACAATTGTGCTAAGGTCAGATTTAAGATTGTCGATAGTGCCTTCAAAATGTTTTATGGATTCAATTTTTTCTTTAACCTCAGGGAGATTATTTTTTTCTGAGAATTCCTTCAAAAAATCGAAATTTTCCGCAAATGAAGCAGCAAATTCCTGGAAACTTTCATACTCGCTGATATGCTTCTGCTTATATCCAAAAGAACGACTTTCTACTTTTTCTTGGTTAACAACATTTTCAATTGCAACCATATTACTTTCCAATGAACGAATAATATTTGTAAGTAAAGGGGTTGAATAACCTGCAGCTTCCTCGTGCAAATAATCTTTACGCTTTAATTCAAAATTTTTACCGAGGTATAAACGGCGTACCTGCTCATCATTGGCCAGCTCTTCGGCCGTGCCATGAGTAAATATTTTTCCATCAATCAGTAAGTAAGCCCTGTCGCAAATAGAAAGCGTTTCGTTTACATTGTGATCGGTAATTAATATGCCGATATTGCGGAATTTTAATTTGGCAACAATGGCCTGTATATCTTCTACCGCAATGGGATCTACACCGGCAAAGGGCTCATCCAATAAAATAAATTTAGGATCAACAGCCAGGGCACGTGCAATTTCTGTTCTGCGTCTTTCGCCACCACTTAATGTATCGCCATTATTTTTGCGAACCTTTTGTAAATTAAATTCATCCAGCAGGGTTTCTAATTTTTCTCTTTGCTGTTGTTTGTTAAGTTTTGTCATTTCAAGCACAGCCATCACATTATCCTCTACACTTAACTTGCGAAAAACACTGGCCTCCTGCGGCAGGTAGCCAATACCCATTTGCGCCCTTTTGTACATGGGTAGTTTTGTAATGTTGATGTCGTTTAAAAAAACTTCGCCTTCATCAGGCTTTACTAAACCAACCACCTGGTAAAAAGAGGTAGTTTTACCGGCACCATTTGGCCCCAGCAAACCAACAATTTCGCCCTGCTTTACATTAAACGAAACTTTGTTTACAACCGTGCGGCTGCCGTAAACTTTTACAAGGTCTTTGGTATGTATGGTTAAACTCAATCTAATTTATTTAACAACAAAAATAGGATGAATGAGACAATTGACAGCAACGACTCAAATTTCTTAACAGTTTATGCTTTTATCTGTTTAATATACCAGTGATAGTTATTACAAATCGCTACATTTAGAGCTTCAAATAAATTCAATCTATGGCAACTAAGGTAGGAGTAGCATACAGTAACCGCACCAATTCCACTGCGGCAGCAATTGACGCTACAACCAGCGCACTGGTAAAGGCGGGTATTGAAAAAGCAGACTTTGCACTTATATTTTGCAGCGGTAAACATAACCCCCGGCATTTTTTAGCTGGTGTTAGGTCTGTTTTAGGCGAAATTCCCATGATTGGAGGTTCAAGTATAGGCATTATTACAGAAGATTTTATTGGCTATGAAGGATTTGAAGTGGGAGTTACAGTTTTTTCTTCAGACAGCCTTTCATTTAAAATATTTGCCCAAGCTGATGTAAATATTGATGAACGAAAAGCTGGCGAAGCTTTAGGAAAACAAATTGACGAAGTAAAAGGAGATTTGGACAAGGCGCTGCTTGTATTTTATGATTCAAGTAAACAACAAAACCCTCCAATGCTCAATTTTGGCACCTGGCTTTTTGAAGGTCTCGGGGCTTGGTTACCAGAAAATATTTCCTGTGCCGGAGCTGGGTTACTTGCTGATATGCAGTTAAACACTACTTTCCAGTTTTTTAATGACGAAGTGCTTACACAAAATGTAGTTGCGGTTTTAATTTCGGGGCACTGCACTATGCAAACGACTATTATGCACGGGTGTAAACCAGCCAGTGCCTATCTAACCATCACCAAAGCAGAAGGCCCGGTAATTTTTGAAATTGATAACAGGCCAGCACTGGAAGTAATTGATGAATTGTTGGGCAATAATCATAAGCTGGAATGGAAGGATTTTTCTCTCTTTGTAACTCTTGGTGTAAACAGGGGAGAAAAGTTTGGCCCGTTTGATGAAAAGGAATATGCTAACCGGCTGTTGCTTGCCGTGGATATTCCCTCTAAATCATTAATTATGTTTGAGCCTGATCTTAAAACCGGTGATGAAGTTCAGTTGATGCAGCGAAGCGTGGATATGGATTATATTCAAACTGGAATTAATGATATGAAATCCAAACTAAATGAAGAAAAGGCAGTCTTTTCATTTTATATCAACTGTGCAGGGAGAGCTAAACCATATGCAGGTGGAGAATTTGAAGATGCTGAAGCAGTTCAAAATGCTATAACACCCATACCTTTAATGGGTTTTTACTCCGGTGTGGAGGTAGCCAAAGTAAAAGATAAGCTTCAACCGCTCGATTGGACAGGTGTACTATGCCTGTTATCAGAATAAATGCACTGTATGCAAGAAACAAATGAAACAATCAGAAAGTTGAAGCTGGAGGTTGACTATTATAAAAAGCAGCTTAATGAATTGTCGGGCAGTATGGTAAGCCGGGATTATAAAGTGGCAGAGATGCATAATGAGATCAGGCAGATGCAAACGGGCTTTGCCCTCATCGCAGCGCTTAATCAATTTAAACCAAATGCGGATTTTGGAGAAATTTTTGACCATTTTACAGAAGAGATCAACATACAGTTACAGAACGACTTCACGCTTATTTTACAACCTGATACAAAGACCCCCGGCTGTTTTGTTCCTGCATTTATCAAAGGAAATACAAATAATATATTCCCCGATACTGCAGAGGCTATATTGATAGAACCGGCTTTCCTACTTGAAAAAAAATCATTATTGGTAAACAGCCAAACTGATATTTCTCCTTTTATCGATTTGCTGATAAAAAGATTTGGTATTCCTTACTTTATCCTTACACCCGTAATAGTCCATGATAAAATAATAGCCTGCTTATTTACCGGCAGAAGAAAAGAAACCGTTCTGTTTGCTTCTTCACGATTAATGATGCATAATGCCCATGCCCTGGAAGCCATTGCCGGAGTTATTGCTGCATTAAAAAAGCAGGACGATCAGTTCAGGCTTATTGTAAATGAACGGACAAGAATATCAAGCGACATGCATGATGAAATAGGCAGCGGAATTACGCATATTGCCTTGTTGAGCGAGTTGATTCAATCTCAGCAGCAAAATAAACCTGGTTTAAATAAGGAGATTAATGTGATTGCAACCACTGCCAGAAAGCTGGTGCAAACCATGAGTGAGATCATCTGGTCTATGAATCCCCAAAACGATACACTGGAGAACCTCCTGGCATACACAAGAGAACAGGCACAGCAAAATTTTGAATCGCTGAATGTACGTTTTGAAATTTGTTTTCCGGAGGAGGTTCCGGATATTACGCTCAGTAACGAGCAGCGCAGAAATTTATACCTGGTAACCAGGGAGGCACTGAATAATGCTATCAAACATGCTGGAGCAGCAACTATCCAGTTAAAGCTGGAGTTTATAAAAAACAGCTTTTGTTTCAGCGTAACTGATAATGGCACCGGAATAAATTATACAGGTAATAAACCAGGCCGTAACGGATTGTATAATATGAAAAAACGTATACAGGATATTGGCGGAAGTATTGAATGGTTGTCGCCCGGAAAAGGGACTACTGTGAAATACTGCATGCCTTTTTAATTTACCATACTACTTTTATCACACGTATTTAAACGACAGTTACAATTAACTTTAATGCCATGACGCATATAATCATAATTGAGGATGATGAAAAGATCCGGAATTACCTGACTGCCCTGATAGCAGGTTCAGGAGAATTTGACCTGCAGGCGAGTTTTGCATCAGCAGAAGAAGCTATGCTGTATTTTGAAAAAGAAATGGGAGATAATATAGAACTGGTATTAACTGATATTCAGTTGGCCGGTAAATCAGGCATTGATTTTATTGCCTGGCTTAAACCGCTGCGGCCTGATATTCAGCTGATGGTGTTAAGTGCTTTTGATGATGCGGACAAAGTTTTTAAAGCCCTGAAAGCCGGCGCTACAGGCTACATCCTAAAAAATACGGAAGCAGCAAAATTGATAGAAGCCCTGCATGACCTTCGCAAAGGCGGCAGCCCTATGAGCAATGAAATAGCCCGCAAAGTGGTGAATGCTTTTCAACAGGAGGTTGATTACAGAGATGCCAAGGAAAATTTATCTGACAGGGAAAAAGAAGTTTTGCACTGGCTTTCCAAAGGATTCAGTTATAAAGAAATAGCAGGAAAATTATTTATTTCGGTAGAAACCGTTCGTACCCACATACGCAATATTTATGAAAAACTGCAAGCCGGTAACAAACAGGAGGCTTTGCGTAAGGCCGGGCTCAGGTAAAGTTGTTGCCTTTCTATTATTCACTACTACTTTTTTCACATTTTTATAAAGATGCATTACGCGTAATCTTACATTTCATTATTTATTTAAGATCAACTTAAATAAAAAAATAAACTAAATAAAAAAAATGAAAAAACTACTTTCTGCACTTATTGTAACAGCCATGATTTTTTCCTGCAACCAACCATCTCCAACAATCAAGAATGTACCTGCGCCTGTTGATTCGCTTATATCTAATTGGACCAATGCCTGGAACAACCATGACTCTGTTGGCGTAATAAAATTATTTATTAATGATGCACTGCTTATTGATGATAATCTTGTGGTAAATAAAACATCGGATATGGCTACAAAATGGATTCATCCTAACATCAAAGTTGTTTCCAGTTTAAAAACCAATAAGTTACAGGAATGGTCTGCAGCAAACAGGGCTGGGTATACGGGAAAGTATGAATTTGATGTTGTGGTAAACGATTCTGTTGTTGCCAGGCCAAAAGGAGTGTTCACTGTGAACTGGATAGCTGATGAATATGGGGAATGGAAAGTTTCGGTTGCACATATCCATAGCTTTGAAGAAAAGAAATAATTAGTGATGATACTATTGCGCTGTTTACTATTTAAAAATAAAAATTTAAACCTATACAACATGAAAAAAATATTCATCCCCGCATGCCTGATTATGGTTTCGTTTTTTGCAACCGCACAGGAAAAGGGAAATAAAAAAGAAGAGTCGGCCCCTGTTCAAAAGAATGTAATTAAGGTAAACCTCTTTGCCATTGCCCTAAAAAACATTACCCTACAATACGAACGTGCCGTTGCCAGAAAAGTTACCATAGCCGGCACTTTCAGGTTAATGCCCAAAGGAAGCATTCCTTTTAAGAGTAGTTTTATTAACCTGGCCAACGATCCGCAAACTGAGCGACAGATAAATAACCTGAAGGTGGGTAATTTTGCCTTTATGCCCGAAGTTCGTTATTACCTCAGCAAAAAAGGAGCGTTTCGTGGGTTTTATCTGGGTCTTTTTGCAAGTATCGCAAAATACAATGCAGATATTGTGTATGAGTATGATGATGCAGGCACAACAAAAAATATTCCGATGAAAGGAGGTATTACCGGTATTACCGGAGGCCTGATGATTGGTGCCCAGTTTAAGCTGAGTAAAAAAATATATTTAGACTGGTGGGCACTTGGACCAAACTACGGTAGCTCCAGTGGAAAAATAAGCGGACAAAAATCATTGTCTGCATCTGAGCAAAAATCTTTAAAAGATGAATTAAACGGACTGGATGTGCCGCTTACAAAATTTACTTACGATGTAAATGGTAACGGAGCTACTTTAAACTTTAAAGGACCATGGGCAGGTTTAAGATCGGGTTTATGTATCGGTTTCCGGTTTTAATACTTCGATAAATTTTTTGTAAACCCGTTGAAATATTTTTTCAACGGGTTTTTAATATCAGGCTACTACTTTTTTCACACTAATTGTAAACGGTAAATGATTTCTATTTGTCTATCAATTAAACATAAAAACAACACCATGAAAAAAATTATTACAATTGTAGTTTTAACCGGCCTTGTATTATTTGCAGCCTGTACAAAGAGTACGGATCCAGCACCCGCACCTACTTCAACCGGCGATCCTAAGAAGGGAAGCCAGTGGACTTTCAGGTATACCAGTTATAGCGAAGCAGGGGCAGTTTTGGGTTCAATAGACAGGAGCTTTGTTGCCGATACCGCCACCCTCAATGGCACTTTTACAATCCTGTTAAAAGAAACACTAAGCGGACAAATAACCCTTGGTATACAAAAAAGAACTGACGGTTGGTGGTGGATACCTTTTCCAAATCCTAATGCGAGTTTGTGGTGCAAGTATCCTGCAGTTGTTGGCGATCAGTTTAGCCTGAATAATAGTGATTACACGGTTGATGTTTCAAAAGTAATGAGTATTAATAGTTCTGTAACAGTTCCTGCGGGTACTTTTGCAAATACCTATTTCATTCAGATGATTGCTACAAATAATACACTTGATGATGAAAGATATTTTACTTCAACCGGGCCAATACTTGTAAGATCAGGAACTTTTGACCCTAAAACCCCACCGGCTACAGGTATGTATGAAAAACAAAGAAGTGAATTGGTAAGCTACACACAATAATATGCTCTGTTAATAATGTTGCGCCGCCCATTAGGGTGGCGCTTGTTGCTTAAACAGTTTTTGATTTTATACATACACATGTTTATGTTTGCACTCTTATTTCTAACAAATGAAAGTAATAGAGCACATCAACCAGGCAAAAGACACACTGATTTCTTTTGAAATTCTGCCGCCATTAAAAGGTAAGGGAATTCAATCTTTATACCAGCACCTTGATCCGTTGATGGAGTTTAAACCTGCCTTTATAAATGTTACCTATCACCGTAGCGAACATGTTTTTAAAAAAACACCCGATGGCACTTTTCAAAAAGTAGTAGTGCGTAAGCGGCCCGGTACCGAAAGTATTTGTGCCGCCATTATGAATAAATATAGTGTAGATACGGTTCCTCATCTTATTTGCGGCGGGTTTGGCGTTAACGAAACTGAAGATGCTTTAATAAACCTGAATTACCTGGGTATAGATAATGTGCTGGTTTTACGGGGCGATGCTGCTAAAAATGAAACTGCTTTTTTACCAGAACCGGGCGGCCATCAATACGCAACTGATTTACTTAAACAGGTTACCGACTTAAATGCTGGTATATACCTGGAAGAAGATTTAAAAAATACCAGCCAGACAAAATTCTGCATTGGAGTGGCAGGTTACCCCGAAAAACATTTTGAAGCACCCAATATGGATAGCGACCTGCACTATTTAAAGCAAAAAGTAGATATGGGTGCCGATTATATTGTAACGCAAATGTTTTTTGATAACGAAAAATTTTATGCGTTTGTAAAAGCCTGCAGGGATATGGGTATTACGGTTCCCATAATACCGGGTTTAAAGCCCATCTACACAAAAAAACAATTAACGGTATTGCCCAAAGTTTTTCATATTGATTTACCTACGGCACTTAGTAAAGAAATTATTAAATGCAATACCGATGAAGAAGTAGAAAAAGTTGGCACTGAATGGTTATTGCAACAATCAAAAGAGTTAAAAGCATTTGGTGTGCCGGTACTGCACTATTATACTTTGGGGAGACCAAAAATTATTGCTGAAGTGGTGAAAGAAATTGTATAAAAAAAGTAAACCCTCCGTAAATGCGGAGGGTTATTTATTTTCAAAAGGGTGATATTATTTTCCCAGCGGAATACCTACAGAAAAACTAAGTGTACGATACTTGTTTTTATCGTTAGCGGTATTATTGCTTTCGGTTGAGTTTATTTTTGCAAGGCCAAGGCCGTAATTTGCTTTTATGATAAAATGATCGAATTGAAATCCGCCGCCAAAATTTAAACCAAAATCAAAACGCTTTAATTTATTATATCCTGCATCTTCTTCCTGCGATGTAAAAGGGTCATCATTACTAAACTCTATTGAGCTTTCAGAATTTGAAATAAAAGGACCAACTTTAGTTTCTCTTTTTGATTTACCGCCGATACCAATTGCTGCATAAGGACCTGCATTAAAAAATACATTTGATTTAGAATCTTTAGATGTACCCAGTGGAATTTTTACCACAGCATTTAAAGGCACCTGAATGTACAAAGGATTAAATTTTGATTTGGTGTAATTACCATTACTAAAATAGGTTTCTGCTTTTGCGCCGTGGCCGGTTAGTAAAGCACCCGATTCTAATGCAAACATGGGCGCAAGGTCCAATCTTCCCAATATACCCACATTAAAACTTGGTAAAATGTTATTGTCTTCTGTTTGCCCGTCGTTGGTTTTTGTAATGTTTGCAAGGTTTAATCCACCTTGTATGTAAACCTGTGCACGGGTGCTTAAAGAAATTGCTGAAATAAGTGTTAGTGATAAAAATAATTTTTTCATGTTGTACATTTTAATTTAATAATTGCTTTTTATGATAATAGATTTTATCTTTTTTATAGCTATTTTAGCTATAAATAGCAGCTACGCAAAAAGCCTGCCAACAAGAATTTGCGGCAGGCTTTTAATTGTAATTAAAATGTCATTATTTTAGTAAACTCTGAAAAACAGCTTCATTAATTTTAACCGGATACTTGTTTTTTAGTTCTGCAATCCATTTTTCTTCAAGTACATTTTGATAATCGTTAATTACCAAACCTTTTGCTTCCTCAAAATTGCGTTGCAGGTTTGCAGGATACTGATTGATAACTTTTATAAAGCTAATGTTGCCATCAACTTTGTTTTCGGTAATGTCCGAAACATATCCGGCAGGGGTTTTAGCATCTATGGTTACCGGAAGCTGCACCAGCTCAAACCTGCCAGAATCGCCGAGTACATTATTATTAAATTGCTCCACTACTATTTTCCAATCTTTACCCTTTAAAACCGCTGTTCTTGCGCTATCGGCAAAATTTTTACCAGAGCAGTTGAATATTACAACATCCGCACTTGCATTCCACAGATACTTGCTTTTATTTGCATCGTAATATTTTTGTAAGCCAGCTGCATCTGCAGATGCTTTTCCCCAGATATTTTTTTCCATTATTTCAAACAATACATTGCCATCTTTAAATTCATCCATCTGGTAACGAAAATCGGCGTTAAAATCTTCAAGATGTTTTTTATAATAATCCATAATTGCAGTAGTAACAAATTTTTCGGCCAAAACAGTATTGGATTCTCCATGATAAAGTTCGCCGGATCCTTTATAGCTTCTCACAAAATCAAGCCAGTCTTTACCGGTTAATTTTGTTTTGGCATAGGTATAAATTGTTTTATTTGCAATTGGGTAAATGGCTGCATTGCCTGTTTCGGAATTTGGTTTTGCAATTACGCTATCGGCATAACGGCTCATATCTCCATCTGAAACCGCTACCGTTTTTTTAAGGTTAACCTGCCTCATTATTTCTTTTACAAACAAATCTTTAGCATAGCCTATGCGGCTATCCTGTTGTACCTTCTGTTTTAATTCAAACTGGTAAGCTGCATCATTTTTGTCGGGTGATACAGGGCTTTGAGACAAACGTTTTACAATATGATAACCATAGGCAGTTAAAAAAGGCCTGCTTATTTCCTTATCTTTTGTAAGTTTAAAAATTTCATTTTCGAAAGAAGATTCAAACTTACCCGACCCAAACTCAGCCATTTCTCCATTGCTGCCGTAGGTAACTTTATCATCGCTGAACCAACGGGCCATCTTACCAAAATCTTCGCCATTTTGTAATAGCTGGTAAATAGAATCGGCTTTTTTCTGGTAACCGGTTTTTGCTTCGGCACTTGCATCAGGCGGTATAGAAAATAATATTTGTGCAACTTTCCATTTGCCAACAGCTTTTCTTTCATCCACTAATTTAAAAAGGTGCCACCCATTTTTGGTGCGGTAAGGTTTGCTGGTTTCATTCATTTTTAAACCATAAACAACGTTTTCGTACTCATAAGGCAAGCTAAAAACAGTTACAAAACCAAGGTCGGCCTGTTTTATTTTAATTACAGATGCAGCATTTAAATTATCGTAATCAGTTTTGCCTGCAGCCAGGCCGGTGTAAAATGTATTTATTGATTTAAAAGCTTTCAGCGTGTCATCAGGGGTTGCATTTGCTTCTACCGGAATAAAGAAGTGTAATACATGCAAATCTTTCTGGCTGCGGCTAAAAGCCTCACTCATGAGATCGTTTACGGCCTTTTCATTATTTAAATAACTGTCTTCTATCTGGCTTCTAAAACTTTGTGCATCGTATTGTAACTGTGGCAATGTATCCAGCTTAAGCTCTAAGGCAGCTTTTACTTTTAATTTAAATTTTACATACAGGTCTAAATATTCTCTTAATGCTTTTTCCTTATCCACAACCGCAGTTTTATTTTTATTATAGGCTCTTAAAAATTCAGTCTTATCAACAGGCGTATTGCCGTAGGTAAATAAGGTTTGTGCAAAAACAGCATTTGTAAAGCTGGCAAAAGCAAACAGCAATAAAAGTTTTTTCATCAGTAGTGTGTTGTTTTAATTTGAAGTGGCAGTTTTCCATTTCACTTCCAGCAAATCGTTTAACTGCAAAAGGGTTAGTTTTTTTCCTATTATCCTTTTTTCTTTATCTAATAAATATATGGTAGGCGTCATAATAACATCGTACAACTGACGAAAACCGGGGCGTTGTGCTGCAAAATCTGCCTCTTCCATTTCTTTGGTTTTATAAACGTGAGACCATTCGCCTATGTTGTGATCATTAATAAATGCTAACCACTCAGGTTTTACATTTTGTTTACCATCCGGTGTAAGTACCGCAAATATTTTAAGGTTGTGTTTTTTCCAGCTTGCCCTGTATAGAGAATCAAGCCTTGGTATTTCTTCTTTACAATGCCCGCAGTTAGGATCCCAAAAGCAAACAATGGTATAATCTGCCTTCAGGTTGTATAAAGAAGTGGCCTTGCCTGCTGTATCCAGCATATCCAGATCAGCAGCTTTTTCGCCAATAAGATTACCCATAAGCATATAAGCCCTGCGGCTGATAGCTTCCATCTGCTTTTCGTTAAGCCAGCCGGTTAATCCTTTGCTGTGGTATTTTTCAAAAAGATGCACAAACACGGCATCCTGTCCCATATATTTGGGGTTAATAAATTCGTCAGTTAACCAGTTTAATAAAAATTTATACATCTCCGGAGAGGTACGTGCCAGTAATAATTTGTAATCAACATCTTTAATAATTGAATCAGGTTCCGGAGAAATTACCTCACGGTAATAGCGTTCTACTTTATTTAAAAAGAAAGGGGTACGAATGATGCGGTCATCCATAAAGCTGATGCCATCCCAATAATGTTTTTTGTACTCGTTGTAATTATAAATAGAATCTGCCCGGGTTACTGGTATTTTATTGGGAAATACCGGCTCCTTCATGGCACTTAACAAAGCTGCCATCATAGAAGCTGGCTGATTTTTAATAATACCCTCCCTGTATTGGTTAAGCTCATTAAGTAGTGCCATGTATTTTTTTTCGTGTATTGCAGAGTCGGCTTTTGTTGCAGAGGCGGCAAAAGCCATGCGTTCCTGCTGTATCATTTTACCTTTAGATGCTGCAATTTTTTGATATTGATCGTACAAAATATTTTCTGTAGAACCCGTAACCACGGTTTTATTAACCAGGTCAGTTGTATCTGCTGTAACGCTTATTATCTGGTCACTACCAATTAAAAACTCTGTTCTTAATTGTTTACCCGGAAAAAAAATGGCATAAATACCTGGCTGTAATTTGCCGGTATCTTTAAAAACCGCCACACTGTTATTACCAATAGCAGCGGAATCAGCAATATTAAAATTGCTACCCATGTAGTAGGTTAGATAGGCAATACCGCTTTTGTACCCGATAGCTTTAAGTGTAAGCTGATAACCTTGTGCAAAACTTACACTGGTAATTAAGAGAGCAAAAAAGAAAACTAAATGTTTTTTCATCGTATATTTAAGGATAGCAAATGTATTTAAAATAGATGGTTAATTTACATATACAGCAGTCCCCATACTTTAACAATTACAAATCGTTAACAAAACAATATTGAGCATTAATGCGGTATTTTTGCAGCCGTGAGTAAAAAAAATAAAAAAGTAATACTGCAAGACCTTTTAGTTACCGACTATGCTGCCGAAGGCAAAGCCCTGGCAAAGCTTGATGGTAAAGTAATTTTTATTGCTGGTGCCGTGCCCGGCGATGTAGCCGATGTTATGCTGGTTAAAAATAAAAAAGACTGGGCCGAGGGAAGGGTTTTAAAAATTAAAGAATTCTCCAGAGAAAGGGTTGAACCTTTTTGCAAACACTTTGGCACCTGCGGCGGATGCAAGTGGCAAATGCTGCCTTACGCAAAGCAGCTACAATACAAGCAGCAGGAAGTGGAGCAAAACCTGCGTCGCATTGGTAAAGTAGATATGCCAGAAATTTTACCAATTTTTGGGGGCGATGAAACCGTACATTATAGAAATAAGCTGGAGTTTACTTTCAGCAATAAAAGATATTTGTTACCCGAAGAGATAGCCAGCGAAAACTTTTACAACCAAAACCCTGATGACGAATCTAATTCTTCTGAACCAGCAGACACTCAGGTTTCTCCGCCAGCTGGCGGAGGCGGAGGGGGTTTTAGGGGCGCTTTGGGTTTTCACGTTCCCCGCATTTTTGATAAAGTAATTGATATTGAAGAATGTTATTTAATGGATGATGTAAATAACAGCATTAGAAACACCATCCGCTCTTTTGCACTGGAAAATAATTTTACTTTTTACGATATCAGGCAGCATACCGGTTGGCTGCGTAACATTATTATACGCCTGTGTACCACCGGCGAACTAATGGTGAACATCTGTTTAAACTATGATGAAGATGATGACAGAAAAAAACTGTTTGATCATTTGCTGCAACAGGTGCCGGCAATAACTACACTCCTGTACACCATAAACCCAAAATGGAACGACAGTATTTACGACCTTACACCACAGGTTTATTTTGGTAAAGGATATGCAACAGAGAAACTAGAAGAATTTGAATTTAAGATTTCTCCTAAATCATTTTTTCAAACCAATACCAAACAGGCAGAAAAACTATATACCATCACCAGAGATTTTGCTGCACTTAGCGGTAACGAAGTTGTATACGATCTGTATTGTGGCACCGGCAGCATCGGTATCTTCCTAAGCAAAAATGCAAAAAAAATTATTGGGGTAGAAGTGATTGAAGAAGCCATTGAAGATGCAAAAGAAAACGCCGCACTCAATAATATTACCCACGCCGAATTTTTTGCAGGCGATGTTATAAAAATTTGCAACGACGATTTTTTTGCACTGCATGGCAGGCCAGATGTGATTATTACCGATCCGCCACGTGCCGGCATGCATGAAAAATTAGTAAACAAGCTACTGGAAATAGCCGCCCCTAAAATTGTGTATGTAAGCTGCAACACAGCTACACAAGCACGGGATTTGGGTTTACTGTCCGAAAAATATGCGATACAAAAAATTCAACCGGTAGATATGTTCCCCCACACACACCATATTGAATGTGTGGTGCTGCTTAAACTGAAATAATAAATAAACAACTAAATTTGTACAATGGCTTTTAATAATTACGGAAACAGGTTTCAACAAACAACACCGGTTGTTTTAAACCTGATTATCATTAATGCGCTGGTTTATTTTGCGCAGGTTGCATTTGGCGGAAGCACTCCAGTAAACCGTGTAGATGATCTTTTTGCTTTGCATCATTATAAGTCAGATTTGTTCAGGCCATACCAGATTGTAACACACATGTTCATGCACGGTGGCTTTTTTCATCTACTGTTTAATATGTTTGCCTTATGGATGTTTGGCACCAATGTGGAAAGAGTGTGGGGGCCAAAACGTTTTTTAATTTTTTATTTTATTTGCGGGTTGGGTGCTGCATTTGCGCAAATGGCTTCTTATACTTTTGATTTTTGGCAAATAGACCATGCAAATTTAGCTGCCGACCAGGTTTTACAATACCAGGATGTTTTAAGGATGAGTGCAACAGTTGGGGCATCGGGTGCCATCATGGGTATATTAGCAGCTTTCGGGTATCTTTTCCCAAATACAGAACTCATTATTTTCCCTATACCAATTCCTGTAAAAGCAAAATGGGCTATTATGGGCATTATAGCATTGGATGTATTTGGCGGGGTATCAAAAGTGCCGGGTGATAATATTGCGCATTTTGCCCACGTTGGAGGCGCATTGATTGGGCTTTTAATTGTAATATTCTGGAACAAAACCAATAAAAAAACTTTTTATTAAAACTAACATTTCATTGTTTTATCTGTTTGTAATTTTACCAAAATAAAATATCAATGGGCGAGTCTGACAGGTATATTGATTATAGAATAAAAAAGCAACGCTTTACATTGGGCAGTGCCGGTAATGCACTGGTATGGCTTTTTGCCATAAATGTGGTGTTTTACCTAATACTGCAAACCATACGTGTGGCTATTAATGTTAACGATCATTCAGATGCTGTTTTTTTCTCGGAGGTTAGCGCCTGGTTTAAATTACCGGCAAGCCTGGTAAGTTTAAGCAAAAAACCATGGACGGTAATTTCCTTCATGTTTACCGATGTGGATTTAATGCGTGCCATAAGTAATATGCTTTGGTTATGGGCATTTGGATCTGTGCTGCAAAATTTAACCGGCAACAAAAAATTAATACCGGTTTATTTATATGGTGGTTTTGGTGGCATGATATTTTTTATTGCCGCTGCTTACTTAATTCCATCCAACAATGCAATGTTGGATTCTATCAACCTGCTGGGCGCCAATGCATCGGTAATTGCAATCGCTGTTGCTGCAACAGCAATAGCACCCAATTACCGGTTTTTCAGCCATATACGGGGCGGCATTCCAATTTGGATACTTACATTAATTTATGTAGCCATTGATTTAGCTGGCGTAGCTACTGACCCTGGTGCAGTACCTATTGCTCACATTGGCGGCGCAGTTGCAGGTTTTGTTTTTGTAAAAATGTTAAAGAATAATATTGATGGCAGCGAGTGGATGAATAATTTTTACAGCTGGTTCATCAACCTTTTTAATCCCAATAAAAAAGAAAATAAAAACCCGGTTAAAGAGCGTGTTTTTTATAATACCGGCACCAGAATGCCCTACAAAAAAACTTCTAATGTTACCGAACAAAGGGTTGATGAAATATTAGACAAGATTAGCCAGAAGGGTTACAACGCACTCACCAAAGATGAAAAAGAAATTTTAAAAAGAGCCAGCGAGGATTAGGTTGAACCACATAGCAACTTAGTTCACAATAGAAAAAAACATAGGCCTATATGATAATCTATGTACCTATCTTACTATGTGGTTCAAATTCTGAAACGTTCATAATTTCTTTCACATAGTTTTAAAACAGTTAGCATTATCTTTAGGCTATGGCCGGCAATCCCTTTCGCAGATTTACAAAACACTTTTTTATTGTAATAAATATTATTGCAGCAATACTTTTTTTGCTGGGCTGCTATGGTTATTTTTTTAACCCTAAATATTTTTGGCCCATTGGTTTTTTAACACTCGGCGCTTTTTATTTTTTGCTGATATTGATTGCGTTTATTTTTTTCTGGTTTTTTGTAAAACCGGTAAGGGCGTTAATATCTATCATTACAATATTGCTTGCTTATAAACCACTTGGCAATATAATTCCGTACCGGCTTTCGCAATCTTTTAATAAACAAAAAACAGAAAAAGCTTTGCGTATAATGACCTGGAACGTTGCCCAGTTCAACATCATGGAAGATAAGCAGCACCCCGAAATAAAAAGCCAGATGCTCGGCATCATAAATCAATACGAACCTGATATTGCCTGTTTTCAGGAAATGGTTGCCGAAGACAGCGCCGTAACTGACCACGGACACATAGATGGGTTTTTAGAAAAACTTAAATTCGCAAACGATTTTTACTCTTATAATTCAAAAGAAGATTTTTGGGGTTACGCTCATTTCGGCATCATCATTTTTTCAAAATATCCCATCATCAATAAACAAACAATCAGCTTTTATCCAAACGATTATAATTCAATTTTTCAATATGCCGATATTGTTAAGGGAGATGATACCATCCGTGTTTTTAATATTCACCTGCAATCGCTAAGGTTCAGCAAAGAGAATTTAAAATACATTGATAAGCCATCGGTTGAAAATGAAAATGCAGCCATTAAAGAATCAAAAAGTATTATCAGCAAGTTTAAAAAAGGATTTTTAAAAAGACAGGTACAGGCCGACAGGATAAGGGCAGAGATAAATTTGAGTCCGTACCCGGTAATTGTAACCGGCGATTTTAATGATGTGCCCAACAGCTATGCTTATTATACCATTGGCAATAATTTAAAAAATGCCTTTGCAGAAAAAGGCATCGGGCTTGGCCGCACTTTCAGCGGCATATCACCGGTATTACGCATTGATAATATTTTTGTAGATGAAAAAATGGATGTGCTGCAGTATAACCTGATAAAAAAGAAGCTGAGCGATCACTTTCCCATTATGGCTGATGTGCAAATGAGCAAAAAGTAATATCTTAGCGTTTCTAATGACGACAATCTGCACATACCAATATTTCTGTTGCCCTTGCGGCATAGCTTAATATCTTTGTAAAAATTTACACTTGCTTTTCTTTTTTATTTCTGCCGATGTTTAATTATAATCCTAACATTGGAAGAATACAAAACAATAAACACAAAACCCAAAATGGCTTTAAAAATATACAATACACTTTCAAGAGAAAAAGAACTTTTTACACCCCTTACGCCCGAACATGTGGGCATGTATGTGTGCGGCCCCACGGTTTATAGCGATGTGCACCTGGGGAACTGCCGCACTTTTATTTCGTTTGATATTATTTACAGGTATCTTACTTACCTCGGCTACAAAGTGCGCTATGTACGTAACATAACCGATGCCGGGCACCTGGAAGGCGACCGCGATGAGGGCGATGATAAATTCAGCAAACTTGCACGCCTGCAAAAAGTAGAGCCGATGGAAATTGTGCAGAAATATACTTTGGGCTTCAGGCATGTAATGCAGTTGCTGAATAATTTGCCACCATCTATTGAGCCAACTGCAACGGGCCATATTGCAGAGCAGATAGAAATTACCAAACAGATTTTAGCCAATGGATACGCTTACGAAGTAAACGGCACCATTTACTTTGATGTAGAAAAATATAATAAAGAATTGCCTTACGGTATTTTAACCAACCGTAAAATGGAAGATTTATTAGAAGGTACAAGAGAACTTGGCGGACAGGATGAAAAACGTGGCCGCCTCGATTTTGCTTTGTGGATAAAAGCCAAGCCCGAACATTTAATGCAATGGCCCAGTCCTTGGGGAATGGGTTTCCCCGGCTGGCATATTGAATGCTCGGCCATGAGTGAAAAATATTTGGGAAAGAAATTTGACATCCACGGTGGCGGAATGGACCTTGCAGCAACGCACCATACCAACGAAATTGCACAGAGCCAGGCATGCTACCATACAAGCCCGGCAAATATCTGGATGCATACAAATATGCTTACAGTTAATGGTACCAGGATGAGTAAATCTTTAGGGAACGGATTTTTGCCTGAAGAACTATTTACCGGTAATCATCCGCTGTTGGAGAAAGCGTACGCACCCATGACAGTACGTTTTTTTATGTTGCAAACACATTACCGCAGCACATTGGATTTTAGTAACGAGGCTTTGCAGGCATCGGAAAAAGGATTGAAAAGACTTTGGGATGCTTATGAAGTGCTGAAAAAGCTATCCGCAGGATCCGGTGGGCAAGCCACAAGTAACAAGGGAGAAGCAGGCGATTTGGAACTGGATGCTAAAGTAAATAAGCTGGTAAAAGAGTTTGATGAATTTATGAATGATGATTTTAATACCGCAAAAGTATTGGGCAGCATGTTTGAGCTGGTACCCGTTATAAATTCTATTAAAGATGGGTTGATAAAGACGGATGCAATTGCCACTGAAACCTTATCACTGCTGCAACAAAAGTTTAAAGCATATCTGGAAGATGTTTTTGGTTTACAAAACAGCACCGCCGATAACGAAGTGCTGGGTGGTGTAATGGATCTGCTTATAGAAATAAGAAAAGAATCAAAAGCAAAAAGAGATTTTGCCACCAGCGATAAAATAAGAAACCAGCTTGCAACAATCGGTATTAATTTAAAAGATGAAAAGGGCGGAGAAATGAGTTGGGATATTGCTTAAAAAAACTGTTTATTTTACCAACCCGTTCTGTTGCAGAGCGGGTTTTTTATTTTCATTCAATTTATATTAACGGTTCACACCTTTATTTTTACCATTCACACCCACCGCCAAATCCAAGGCTTTTTTTGTGTGTTTAAAAACTAACTAAACTTTTAAAACAATGACAAAAACATTCAACCGATTTTTAATGGCGGCAGCAACTGGCGCTATTATCACACTATCATCGTGCAATAAAGATGATGACCCAATTGTAACCAATACCATTACCGATGTGGTGGTTAGCAACGCAAGCTTTAGTGTATTAAAGGAGGCTGTAGTAAAAGCAAACCTGTCAACAACGTTAAGTGGTACGGGCCCGTTCACAGTTTTTGCACCCGATAATGCGGCTTTTGCAAGTGCAGGCATAACTTCCGCAACTGTTACAGCATTAAGTGCTACTCAGTTAAGCGATTTGTTATTATACCACACCATCGGTTCAAAAATTCTGGCAGCCGCTGTACCGGCTGGTCCTAATGCTAAAGTAATAACCGCTGGTGGAGATTCGGTTTTTGTTACCAGGAACGCATCCGGCGTTTATGTAAACGGTATTAAAGTTGCCGTAGCAGATATTGCTGCAGATAATGGCGTTATTCACCAGTTATCAAAAGCTTTAAACAAACCATCTGGTACTATAGTGCAAACAGCCATAGCCACTTCGGGTGGCGACAATGGTTTAGATTCTTTAGTAGTTGCTGTAACAGCCGCTGGCCTGGGTACTACACTAAGTGGTTCAGTATTTACAGTATTTGCACCAACCAATAAAGCATTCAGGGACTTGCTTACAGCGCTATCATTGCCCAGAATTAGCGCTATACCAATTGCTACGCTAACCAATGTGTTAACTTACCATGTAACAGCTGCAAGTAATCCAGCAGGACCCCGGGTTTTTTCATCTGATCTGGCAAACGGAAGCGTGACCATGCTTGCCAACGGTAATACAACCATCAATTTAACAAATGGCATTGGCGGTGGTCCTTCTATTAAAGGAAATGGTAATGGTGCCAATGTATCAACTGTATTAGCAGCAAATATTATGTGCCGCAATGGAGTAGTGCATGTAATTGACAGGGTATTATTACCTTAATAAATAATTAACCCCCTCTTAATTACATCAACGGTGAACAATTTTTAATTTTCGCCGTTGATGTTTTATAATGTTGCTAAAGCCATGTTTTCACACAGATACCGCTACTTTTTTATTGCAGGTTTAACTGTTTACACTTACTTAAATACCTTGCTGTGTCAGGTTTACAAGTATTTTGATATAAATATAGAATGGTACTATGCTTTTGCTACCATTGCCCTGGTTACCTTATTTACCTGGGAAGCAAGCCGTTTAGCGGAGCCGGTTTTTATAAAACATCTTGATGCAGCAAATAATAAAATTAAAATTCTCATTTCCTTTTTTGCGGCAGCAACGCTTGTAACAACATTGCTAACAACCGGTATTGTTTTTTTGATGAGTATGGTTTTGCACAATCATAGTTTTGCCGAAACATTGATGCCGCTTAAGTTAAACCTTATTTATGCATGGCTGGCAAACCTCCTTTTTCATTTACTAAATGCCATTGTGTTTTATTTTAAAGAATATAAATCAAAATGGATGGAGGCCGAGGAGTTAAAAATAATGACGGCCCAGGCTGAACTGCAACTGGTGAAAAGCCAGATTAATCCACACTTTTTGTTTAATAACCTCAATGTATTATCTGCATTGGTTATGAAAAACAATGAGGAAGCTAACAGGTTTATTGAAGAGTTTTCAAAAGTGTACCGGTATATTTTGAAAAACCACGATAAAGAACTGGTGGACATTAAAACCGAACTCAATTATATAAAACCATATATTTTTTTATTAGAGAAAAGATTTGCAGAAGGGTTGGATATATCGCTGAATATACCTGAATCAGGAGAAAAATTCTACATCATTCCTGCTTCGCTGCAGATGCTGATTGAAAATGCCATTAAGCACAACATTGTAAGCAAAAACAGGCCATTGCATATTGATGTACACCTCAACGGAAACAACACAATTGTTGTAACCAACAATTTACAGTTAAGAGAATCGGTTGATGACTCAACCAAAATAGGGCTAAGCAATATTATAAAAAGGTATTTACTGGTTAGCGGCAAAAAAGTAGAAGTACACAAAGATGAAGAAGCTTTTACAGTTACACTACCCCTGCTTACTTTAAATTAAAATAGCGCTATGAATATTTTAATTATAGAAGACGAACAGCTTGCACAGGAAAGATTGTTGCTTTTAATAAAAGCTTACGACCCTGCAATAAAAATTGCCGGCTGCCTGGAGAGTGTGGAAGAAACAGTGAACTGGCTAAACACAAAACCTCATCCCGATCTTATTTTGCTGGATATACATTTATCTGACGGACAAAGTTTTGAAATTTTTAAACGCACACAAACACAAAAGCCGATTATTTTTATTACGGCATATGAAAATTATGCCATTGAAGCATTTAGTTTGTTTAGCATTGATTATATTTTAAAACCTGTTACTGCCGAAGCCTTGGCGGTTGCCATCAACAAATACAAAAACCTTAAAGATATTTTTATACCTGCCGATTACCGCATGCTGATGGAGCAGGTAAAAGATAATTACACTGCAAACTACCGCAACCGGTTTTTGGCAAAAGTTGGACAAAGGTTATTTTTTATTGCAGCTGCTGATGTAGCTTATTTTGCTGCCGATAATAAAATTGTTTTTTTAATTGACCGGGAAGGAAACCGGTTCGTAATTAACAACACAATTGAAAAACTGGAAACCGAACTGGACCCGAAACATTTCTTCAGGCTTAGCCGTAAAATTATTATACACGCAGATGCTATTGAGCAGGTAAAACCTTACCAAAGTAACCGGCTTAAATTACAGCTCAAGGGTATTTCAGCATCCGAAGAAATTATCATCAGCCGGGAAAGGGTGGCCGATTTTAAACAATGGGCAGATAATTAATACGCTGATTGAAGTATAATTTTTTTTGCAGACCTTAGGGCAAATTTTATAAATGCCACACATCGCCCATTTATCTAAAGACAAAAAATTTAAAAAAATACTTGAACTGCAGCAGCCGTTTGTTTTGGCAAAAAGAAAAAACGTTCACCTGCATTTGTGCAACTCCATCATGAGCCAGCAGTTGAGCACCAAAGTAGCAGATGTTTTTCACCGCAGATTTTTAGATTTATACAACGGCAAAAACCCCACTGCTGCACAAATAGCTGCCACACCTTTTGAAACTTTAAGAGGCATTGGTTTAAGTAATGCCAAGGCTAATTATGTTTTAAATGTTTGCAATTTTTTTATTGAAGAAAAGATAACCGATGCCATGCTGCATAAAATGAGTAACGAAGAACTCATAAAATATCTTACCCAAATAAAAGGCATTGGCCAGTGGACGGTAGAAATGGTGTTGATGTTTACTTTGGGCAGAGAAGATGTTTTTGCTTTGGATGACCTTGGAATACAGCAGGCAATTTGTAAGTTGTATAATATTGATGCTACCGATAAAAAAGAGATGAAAGCAAAAATGCTAAGTATCTCAAAAAAATGGAGCCCGTACCGAACCTACGCCTGCAGGTATTTATGGGGCTGGAAGGATAATGTAGTTGTAAAACCAGTTTAACAGGTTGCAAAAATAACTAAACGAAAACCAGAAAATTTAAAAATTCATTTTCGACATTGTATGCTCTGATTATTTCTGAAGTTCTATCAACTCTTTTAATTGTTGCTTTTTTTCTGCTCTTAACACCATGTTGGTATGTTGGTGCAGGTGAGGGGCATTTTTTCCAATACATTTTGTTTGCTCATCAAACCTTTTGCAGCTTTCACATATTTTATAGTGAAATTTCAATTTAATACCTTCTATAAAAGAAATTTTGTTTTCTTCTTTTTTACTTGCCAGAAAAGTTGCTTTTTTGCAACTCATCTCTAAAAGTTTATTCAGCATATCTGTTAAATCTTTAACCAGTTTTTTTCCAAACAACTGCGTAAATGTAATTTGCTTCTATGTATCAGCACCCAATAATTTGACGGGGTTATATTTAAAACCTCACAAATTTTATCTGCTTCCATATCTTCCATGTACTTCATAACAAAAACAATCTGTTGTGTATCTTTCAGCTTTTTTTTACATAATTCAAAAACGCTGAAAAATTCTTTCGTTTCAATTTTATGTTGGTAATTAGCTCCCCATGCTTTTGGAGCCGGCTCCTCACGCCAATGCTCCTTCTCATCAAAATAGTTATCTTCTTCGGCCAAAGCAGGCTTGCTTATATTGCCTGCCTTTTTTCTAAAATAGTCTATTATTTTATTTTTACAAATTGCATACAACCAGTTTTTTTCAGAAGTTTGTCCTTTAAAAGTTTCTTTTGCACGCCAGGCACTTAAAAAAGTTTCCTGCACAATATCCTCGGCAATTCCGTTGTCATTAATTCTAACAAACGCATACCTGTACAACATATCAGCATATCTATCTACCCACAAATCCGGTAAAATCATAAAATCAATTTGCATATTCTTTTATTGCAACTAACGTAATTTCATTGCAATTGGTTGTAATTAATGCCGCTGTTTTATTATCCAATTAAATACATCATATCTTTTCAAAATCTTTTATTGTTCCCACTTTTGCCTGTTGAACATTCAGCACATTACCTGCTGCGTCTGTTACAAAAGCTACTAATACGGCATTTGCTGCATTTGCGATATTGGATGGTAATGCAAGGCTGTAAGTTTTTTCATTAGTAATACCTGAATTAGGAATATTGTCGCCAGCTAAAGCGCTGATAACAGAGCGCAACACGCCATTATAATTAAAGTTGGGAATGTTTGCCAATCCTCCATACAGGTTAGATGAATAATTTCGTTGCGTATAAATTAATTTATCTTCTACCAAATATACTGTAAGCTTTGTATTACCTGGTACAGCTTCTTTATAAGCTATTTTTATGATGGCATTTAAATTATTGCCTGATAAAGTTGAGCTGATTGCCAAACCTATAGCAGCCAATGGCTTAATTTCGGCAATAACCTGTGTTACATTTTCGTATTGTGGTCCGTTCCAGTTTTTTGTTCGGTTAATATGCCCGGTTGGCACACCCGATACCCCACGTAGTGATGCCAGGTTGTTTCCGTCAGCAGATATAAAAGGGTCGCCACCAAATAAATGAATACCAACTACAAAGGCTTTTTGTGTTTGCTGATGCAATAAATCTACTCCATACAATAACCTCGGACAATTGCCACACCAGGTACCTGAATATTCTTCTACAAGTACATTGTGTACATATGAGTTTGGTGGGGTTGTGGCCGCAGTAACTGTAATGATAACATTATTTGTTGTAAGGGTCGCCCTTGTTGCATATACCGTGTAATTGCCAACGGTAGAAAAAATATAAGTTTTGCCGCTTATTTCTGTACCGTTTACAAATATTTTAGAAAAGGCTGTAACATCTATATTATTTATAGAAGAAATAACTGTAAAATTTACAGGTGTACCTGTAGTTACCGAAACTGAACTTGCCTCTATCCTTATAGTTTCAACCGGCGCACCAGTAGTAACCGAAATGGTAGCAATGTTTGATGTAGCAGTTCCTTTGGTTGCATAAACTGCGTAATTACCAACAGCAGAAAAAGTATAGGTTTTGCCGCTTATTTCTGTACCGTTTACAAATATTTTAGATAGTGCTGTTACATCTGTGTTGTTTACAGAAGAAAGAATTGTAAAATCTACCGATGCGCCTGTAATTACCGATAGCGAACTTGCTACTAACTTAATAGTTTCCGGAACGGGCGCCTGCGCAGTTGCTGTAAAATCTGATTCGGTTTTAGTACAGGAGTTCAACAAAAATAAAATGGATAGCAAACCCGAAAAGAGTAAAGTATTTTTCATAAAATGTCTTTTTTGGGTATAGACGTACAATATTTTAAATCCTTACAAAATATTTTGTAAGGATTTACTTTTTTTTTCGTCCTACTATTATGAAGAGAAATATTTTACTTGTCTTACTGATTTTTTTTGGCTGCCCTCAATTAATTGCTCAGGAAATTCCGGGATTTAAAGTAACAAATTTAAAAGACCAGACTTTTGAAACCAGCGCATTAAACAAAACTGATAATACCGTTAAAGTGCTTTCTTTTTGGGCTACCTGGTGCATTCCCTGTATTAATGAGTTAAGTATTTTAAATGATCTGTCTGATGATTGGAAAAAAAATTTGAAGTATGATTTCTATGCCATATCGCAGGATGACAGCCGAACCATTAAAAAAGTAGCATCATTGGTAAATGGAAAAGGTTGGGATTTTAGTGTTTTGCTCGACAAAAACCAGGATTTTAAAAGACTGATGAACCTGCCGGGTATTCCCTACACCATTGTTGTGAAAAACGGAAAAATACTATACAGGCATATTGGCTATGTAGAAGGAGATGAAAATGAACTTTACAAAATCATTAAAGACAACCAATAAAATGAAATTTGCTTTTTGTACATGTTTGTTATTCGTTTCTTTATGCAGTATGGGGCAATTAAGCGGCAGCCTTGAGAGCAACGCAGCCTGGTATATTGATGATGATAAAATAAAATTAGATGCCAATGAAGCAAAAGACAGGGTACGCTCAAATAGCTACCTGAGATTAGATTACAGGTTGAAAAATTTTACAGCGGGTGTACAATTAGAATCCTATGAATCAAAGGCTTTACTAAATTACTCGCCAAAATTTAAAAGTGTAAACCTGGGCACTTATTTTTTAAATTATAAAAACGATTCAATTGGTTTAGATATAACAGCCGGCCATTTTTATGAACAGTTTGGAAGCGGCCTGGTGCTAAGAACCTGGGAAGACAGGCAGCTTGGCATTGCCAATTCTATTGCCGGGGGGCGTATAAAATACAGCCCTTTGCCTGCAATAAATTTTACAGCATTGTATGGTAAACAAAGAAACGGGCTTGGTTTTAATTTTACAGATGGTACGGTGCTTGGCTTAAATACCGATATTGAAATATCATCATTATTAAAAATAAAAAAGGTAATTTTTGGTGCAGGCTTTAGTTATGTAAACAGAAGCTATGCTGAAACAGATACCAGGTTTAGCAAAAACAATTACCTAGCTGCTGCAAGAGCAAATTTTAAATGGAAAGATTTTACTGCTGATTTTGAGTACGCTTTTAAATCGAAAGATGCTTTGGTTGAATTTGGAAATGCAAGACCCGAAATTCAGTTTGATGGCGATGCCTATCTTTTAAACCTGGGGTATTCAAAAAAAGGATTTGGAGTTAATGCAAATTTCAGGCGGCTTGAAAACTTCGGGTTTTATTCTCAAAGAAATTTATCGGGCAGCGCATATAATGAAGGCAGGCTGAATTATTTACCGGCACTAACAAAACAATTTGATTACAGCTTAACAAATATATACGTGTACAACGCACAGCCAAATATCAGTTTTGAACCGGGCAGAAATAAAGCCGGCGAATTGGGTGGGCAGGTAGATTTGTTTTACAACTTTAAAAAAGAAACTCCCCTTGGCGGTAAATATGGTACCAATGTAACAATTAATTACTCACAGTGGCATGGCCTTGCAGGAAAATATATAGCAACCGAAAGAAAATACAAGGCTGATAAATTTAATTTGGGCGAAAAATATTACAGAGATGCCAGCCTGGAAATTCGTAAAAAGTGGAGCACTAAATGGTTATCGGTTCTTACTTATCAAAACCAGTTTTATAGTGCAAAATTTGTTGAGGAGTCAACGGGTGAGGTAAATGCAAATACGCTTGTGATTGATAATACCCTTCGGCTAAAAAAATCAAAGTCAATTAAACTACAGTTGCAACACCAATGGGCCGATGGCCTTTTTAAAAACTGGGTCGCCGTGCAGGCAGAGTATAATTTTAGTACCGCATTCTCTGTTTTTGGAATTGACTTATACAATTACGGAAATAATGATGTTGCAGAAAGGTTGCATTACTACAATTTTGGGGCTGCATATAAAAAAGGAGCTGCTCGTTTGCAGTTAAGCTATGGCCGGCAGCGGGGCGGTTTAATTTGTGTTGGAGGCATTTGCAGGTTTGTACCGGAAAGTGCAGGGCTCAATGCAAGCTTAAATTATAGTTTTTAAAAGGCTATTTGTAAGTTGAAAAATATTGATGCAATGAATAAAAAAGCAATGAAAGAAAAATGCTTTTGGCATGTTGGAAGAACAAACCACCCGCACAAAAAATCAATAATCCTGCTCTAAAGGATGAATCATCAGTTCATCAATTACCACATGCGGTGGTTGAGCAATGATGAAATTAATTGCATTGGCCATGTCCTGATTTTTAAGCCAGTTTTCGTGGCTTGGGTCGCCTTCTTTTTCTGCATGAAAAAATGAATCGACCAAACCGCTATATACAACGCTTACTTTAATTTTAAACGGGCGTAATTCTTTTCTGATGGCTGCACTAAAACCTTCCTGTGCATATTTGCTGGCGCAATACAAGGAGCCGCCACTGAACGCCCTTTTAGCGACATCGCTGGCCACATTAATAATGTGCCCGTTTTTATTTTCTTTCATAGCTGGTATTGCGGCTTTGCAAAAAAGAAATGTTCCTTTGGTGTTGGTGGCAAATAAATCATCCCAATCGGTTGCTGTAATATTTTCGGTATTTTCAAATACACCATAACCGGCATTATTTATCAGCACATCTATTTTTCCAAATTTTTGTAACATGGTTTTTACAGCTTCGTTTGCCAAACTTTCATCTGCAACACTGCCAATAAAAATTTCGGCTTTACTGCCTAATCTAATAATTTCTGTTTGCAATGCCTCCAGTTCTTTTTTACTGCGGGCCACTAAACCAAGGTTTGTATTAAGTGCTGCAAGCGATAGGGCGATGGCTTTACCAATTCCTTTGGAGGCACCGGTTATTAATATTGTTTTTCCCGAAATATTTCCCATAAATTTTTTTTAAAAGTTGATGCATTCAATTATCTGCTCCAGGTATTTTTTATCTGTTTCATCAAACTGGTCCAGTTCTGCAGCATCTGCATCAAAAACGCCAATTACTTCTCCGTTTTTAAAAAGAGGTATTACAATTTCAGATTTTGATAAACTGCTGCAGGCGATATGGCCCGGAAATTTTTCTACATCTGGCACAATTAAAGTTGATGCATTTTGCCAGGCTGCACCACAAACACCACGGCCTTTTTTAATTCGGGTGCAGGCTACCGGTCCCTGAAAAGGGCCGAGAACCAGTTCAACTGCTGATGCGTTTGCAGATGAAGGCTTAACTAAATAAAATCCCACCCAAAGCCAGCCAAACTGTTCTTTTAATGCTGCACATACATTCGCAAGATTGGCAACCAGATCAGGCTCACCATCAAGCAAGGCTTTTATTTGTGGAATGAGTGATTTATAAATTTCGGCTTTATTGCCTGTTATAATTGTTAAGTCTTCTGCCATGTGGCAAAGGTACAAAAGCAACTCTTTGTTTGTAAATTTATCCCACAAAGGCACAGAGGCCACAAAGTATCTTTTTGTGAGCTTAGCGGCTTTGTGGCAAACTTCTATTTTTTTTCGAGAATCATATCGCTGTAAGAAAGCGAACAAAAATCTTCCGCAGCAATTCCAAACAAAGCCGCATATTCATCGCATTGTGCCTGTAATTTTTCTTTACCAATAGTACCGGCTTTATCAATGGCTTCCACTTCTACAAAAGTTCCCAGGCCCTCAACGGTATCAAAATGAAATTTTACGTTGCTGATAAAATAGATTTTTCTTCTTTTATCAACTACGGCTTTTATGCCAAGCGTTTTTATTAAAATTTCTTTGAGCGTTTTATCTGGCTGATGCTGGTATAACAAAACATGGCTCGATTTGGCACCTGCAAAATCTTCCCGTTCATAATGTATCAGGGCATTTTCAATATTGCCTTCACGCAGTTTTAATCTTCCCTTCTCTACATTAAAATAGGTATCAATTTGATGATCTTCGCCAATAAATAATGGATTGTGTTGCAACAGTATTTTTTCCAGCGAATCAATTTCTGTAGCCTTGGCTTTAAATTCTATATTAAGTATTGACATGCAATAAAGATAAGGATGATTAATTCGCAGTAAAAAAATAAGCATCGTGCTATTGCATTTACCATAATAAATTTAGATATTACAGAAAATTAACTGTTATGCTTTCACGGAGAAAATTTATACGCAACGTAGCACTTGGCACCGGCGGACTTTTATTAAGTGCCGAAAGTTTTGGCAATTTTGTAGTAGGCAAAAAACCTAAAGTAATTATTATTGGTGCCGGCTTTGCAGGTTTGGCTGCAGCATACAAACTGCATCAACGTAAAATTGATTTTGTAATTCTGGAAGCCAGGAACCGCATTGGTGGCCGGGTTTTTAGCCATACCATTGATACAAATGAAAAATTAGTGGTAGAGTTGGGTGGCGAATGGATTGGCAATTCGCACCACCGCATGCTTGAACTGTGTGAGGAATTTAAATTGAAAACATTCAACAATTACTTAAACACACGACTTATTTACAAAGGCGAATATTTTGATAAAGGCCAATGGGGTTTTACCGAAGCTTGGGATGCAACATTTAAACAGATGAAAGCCGATTACAAAAAGCTAACCGATGCAGGTGCCAGAAAATTAGATAAGATAGATTTTTGGCGCTACCTGGTAGATAATGGCTGCGATGGAAAAGACCTTGAGCTGAAAGAACTAATGGACAGTACCGATTTTGGCGAAAGCCTGCGCCATGTAAGTGCCTACGCAGCCATTGGAGAATATGCAGAGAGTAATGATACTAATGAAATGGATAGAAAAATAACAGGCGGAAACGACCGCCTTGCTTACGCATTTAAAGATGCGATTGGTGCCGATAAAATTATGTTGCAACACAAAGTGCAAAAAATTGAACAAGGGGCAACAGTAAAAGTAACCTGCGATGGTGGCCAGGTTTTTGACGGCGACTTTATTATTTGCACCATACCAACTTTTAGCGCAAAAAAAATAAACTGGATACCTGCGTTGCCTCCCGAAACAAAATTGGCGATGAACGAACTGCAATATGCCAGGATTAATAAAAACGCCATGCTCTACAGCGAACGTTTTTGGAAGGATGAAAGTTTTGATTTGGTTACCGACCAGCCCGGCCATTATTTTTATCATGCCACCAAAGATCAACCTTCTAAAAAAGGCGTTTTAATATCGTACGCTATTGGCGATAAGGCACCGGTTATAAAAGCACAAAGTGATGCCTGGAAAGCCGACATGGTAAACACAAGCCTTAAACCCGCCTTTGGCGATACCAAACAATTTTTAGAAAAGCAAGAAGATTATTACTGGGGCGATGATGAATACAGCAAAGGTGCTTATGCCATGTATGGCGTTGGGCAATGGTTTGGTATTTTACCAGTGCTTCAAAAACCTTTTATGCGTACGCATTTTGCCGGTGAACATTTATCGGATGCCTGGCAAGGTTTTATGGAAGGTGCAATTGAGACGGGTGAAGCAGCGGCTGCTTTGATCAAATAAAAAAACCGTTCAGAGATCATCTGAACGGTTTATATATTCTTTTCAAAAAATCTTACCTCACCAACTTCAACTCATCAATAATATTTTTAGCGCCACCTAATTTATCAATGCACCAAAGTACATAACGCACATCCACATTAATGGTGCGGTTAAGGTCTTTATCAAATGCAATTTTATGGCTTAAGGCTTCGTAGTTGCCATCAAATGCAAGGCCAATTAAATTACCATTGGCATCAATTACGGGGCTGCCGCTGTTGCCACCGGTACTATCGTTGGTGGTAATAAAAGATACAACAAGGTCGTTTCTTCCTTTATCAATGTATTGGCCAAAATCTTTTTTCTTAAAAAGTTCAACCTGTTTTGCAGGCAAATCAAATTCATAATCGCCAGGTACATATTTTTCTAAAATACCTTTGCCGGTACATACATAATCGTAATGCACGGCATCACGTGGGTTGTAGCTTTTTACATTGCCATAACTTACACGCATGCTAAAATTTGCATCGGGGTACATTTTATTTACAGCAGCCGGGTTCATCTCCATAATACCTTTCAGGTATGCCCTGCCCAGTTCATCATTCTTTGTACGGAAATCTGTTGAAAGGGTTACATATTTGCTGTTGTAATTTTTTACAAAAGCAGATGCGTATGCAAATGCAGGGTCTTCCTGTAATGCAGATGCAGTTGGGTTATCAGCAAATGTTTTCCATTTTGCGTCATCAAGCATCATGGTATTTGCAAATACATCATGTGCCCATGCTTTAAAAGTAGCTTCATCATTCAAGCTGCCGTATGCTTTTTTAATGCCTTCAAAAAAACCAATCGGGTGCTGGTTTTTATCTACATCGTTGTAAAACATCATGGCAGTGGCTGCCAGTATTTTTTCATCGCTTGGCAGGTCTTCGCTTTCTTTAAATGCATTTCGGGCAGTATTGGCCGCATCAATTGCTTTTTTAAGATCAGCAGCAGGCGTATTTGTTTTTATCAGTTTATCTTCTAAAGAAATTAAACGGGAGGCGCTGGCCGCCAATGGCGAACCAAGAATGCCTTCATTTAAATACTGACGTTGTTTGCTGTAAGGTGTCCAGGCGGCATAGTTTTTTGCATAATCCACCATAATATTTTCATACTCTGGTTTTCCTTTTGCCCAGGCATTAAATTTATTTTCGTAAGCCTGCTTTTGATCAAATACTTTGTACTTGATGAGTTGTTTTGTTTCGCCATCAAAAAACTTCCAGTAATTGGCAACGCCGGCATAGTTATCGGCCAGCTTTAATTTTACTGCAGGGTCTTTAATCATCTGCTCATGCATCAGCTTTAAGCGTACATCACGCAGGCCAACCAATGATGGGTTTTCAATTTCGTTTTTCAGTTTAATACCATAGCTGGTTTCGTAACGGGTAGTGCCACCAGGGTAACCGTATATCATGGCAAAATCGCCATCTTTAATTCCTTTAATGCTTACGGGTAAAAAATATTTTGGTTTTAGCGGAACATTTTCTGCGCTGTATGCAGTTGGCTTTCCATCTTTACTTGCGTAAACCCGAAACACCGAAAAATCGCCGGTATGGCGTGGCCACTCCCAGTTATCAGTATCGCCGCCAAACTTACCAACACTCTCTGGTGGCGCACCTACCAGGCGTATATCTCTGTAGGTTTTATATACATACATGATGTGCTGGTTGCCTTTAAACATAGGGTAAATTCTACCCGCCAGTTCATTTTCTTTATCCATCACTTTATCGGTGATGGCTTTATAAACATCCACAATTTTTTTAACCCTGTCGGCATAGCTTAATCCTTTCAACTGATCTTCTACTTCTTTGGTAACATTTACAATGCGATCTAAAAATTGCACGGTAAGTGTACTTTTTATTTCCTGGTCTTTATTAAAAGCATAAAAACCATCCCGTAAATAATTATGTTCAACCGTGCTTGCGCCGGAGATAGCGCTATAACCGCAGTGGTGGTTTGTAAATATCAAACCCTGGCTACTTACAATTTCGCCTGTACAGCCGCCGCCAAAAATTATGATAGCATCTTTTATTGACGATTTGTTGATGGAGTACAATTGCTCTTTGGTAAGTTTCAATCCCTTTTTTACCATATCTGCATATACCTGCTGGCCCAGCAACATTGGTAACCACATGCCTTCATCGGCCTGTGCCTTAAACAGGCTGAGCGAAAGCGCAACCATAATAATAATCTTCTTCATATAGATTTATTTTTTAGAACACAAATTTAATGATTAATTGTTTACCCTTTCTGCCACCTGTCACTTAAAACACATCCACATTCTTTTTTCATTATCTTTATCTTTGTTGTTTAACCTTATAACTGCAGATGCCTCTATTTGATATCAAGCTTCCAAAGTCAATTGCCCGGGCACTTAATTTACCCATCAGCAATCCCAGGAGTCAACAACTAAAAGTGCTTAAAAAATTGTTGAAAAAAGCAAGGTTTACTGAGTTTGGCCAGCGTTATCGTTTTGATGATGTATTGATGAGCAATCATCCCGGCAAAAAATTTCAGCAAAATGTTCCAACCTTCGATTATAATAAAATTTACGATGCCTGGTGGTATAAAACCAAAGAAGGTATTCCGGATGTTTGCTGGCCCGGCGTAATAAAATATTTTGCACTCAGCAGCGGCACCAGCGATGCCACCAGCAAATTTATTCCCATTACCAAAGATTTAATAAGAGCCAACACGGTTACCAGTTTTAACCAGTTGCTCAGCTTAACAAAATACGATAATATACCCCGCAGTTCGGTTGGTAAAGGCTGGCTGATATTGGGTGGTAGTACACAGTTGCAAAAAGGGCCCACATATTTTGCGGGTGATTTAAGTGGCATTCAGCAAAAAAATATTCCATTCTGGTTTCAGGGTTTAGGATTGTATAAACCCGGCAAAAAAATTGCCAAAGTAAAAGACTGGGCAACCAAACTGGAAGAAGTGGTGAACAATGCACCCAACTGGGATATTGGTTTTATTGTAGGTGTGCCGGCTTGGTTGCAATTATGCATGGAGAAAATTATTGAAAAGTATGAGCTGAAAAATATTCATGAAATGTGGCCTAACCTGGCATTTTATGTGCATGGCGGCGTGGCAATGGAACCTTACAAAAAGGGATTTGATAAATTATTGGGCAAGCCCATTACTTATATTGAAACGTATTTAGCCAGCGAAGGTTTTTTAGCTTACCAAAACCGGCAAGATGCTGCAGGCATGCACCTGGCACTTAACAATAACATGTTTTTTGAGTTTGTGCCTTTTGATAATAAAAATTTTGATGCAGAAGGAAATATGGTGGATGAACCCGAAGCATATATGATTCATGAAATTGAAGAAGATAAGGATTACGCCATATTGATAAGCACCAATGCCGGGGCCTGGCGATATGCCATTGGCGATACGGTGAGGCTGGTTGATAAAGAAAGAAGTGAGATCATCATCACCGGCCGCACCAGGCATTTTTTAAGTTTGGTTGGCGAGCATTTGAGTGTAGATAATATGAACAAAGCCATTGAGATGGTAAGTGAAGATCTGAATATTTCTATACCGGAATTTACAGTGGCTGGTGTGCCTTTCGGCAACTTTTTTGCACACCAATGGTATGTGGCAACCGATGATGAAGCCGATGCAGCAGATTTAAAAAAACGCATTGACGACAAACTGAAAGAACTGAATGATGATTACGAAGTTGAACGTAAGCATGCATTAAAAGATATTATGGTGATCGTTTTACCCGAAAGTACTTTTATGGATTTCATGAAAGCCAAAGGAAAAATTGGCGGCCAGCATAAATTTCCAAGAGTATTAAAAGGGAAGATGCTGGAAGACTGGCAGGAGTTTTTAAAGGGAGAGAAAGTGTCTTGATTTTGATTACACGAATTTTAAACACGAATTACACGAATTCTGTTTACGATTAAAAATTCGTGTAATTAGTGCCCTCTAATTTGTGTAATCAAAAAATTAATACTTCATCACCGGGCACGCAATACCCTTATCCCTGTTACCAAATTTATAAATTAAACCGGCAGATGTGCTGTGGTAATGATCCTGCAGTTTGGGATTGGCCGATTGGCTGAACCCATCCAGGTAATCGGTAAAAATAAACCGGTAAGATGTTTCAATATTTACAGAGAACCTGTTTGAAATTGGATACTCTGCACCAACACCAACCGGTACAGAAAACAATGCCCGTGGCGTACCATGTGCATTATCAACTGCAAGCCCCGCAAGCACATCAGATCCTTCTCCAAAAACCGCAAGGTCCATACGGCTGTAATCTTTCCGTGTTTTTATAAAACTCACACCGGCACCGGAAAATATATAGGGTTGAATGCCCTTGTCCTCATAATTCATACCCCTGATATTCCACATAAGCTGGCCCGAAAATTCTTTAACCGAACTGGTAAAATAAAAATTGCGTTGCTTTCTGTATTCAGGCACAGCGTACCGGCTGTCATCGCCTTTTAATTTTGCAATGCTGATGTGTAAACGGGCCGATAGAAAATAATTGATTGGCTTTTTTGCAAATAAAGAAAACCCGGGCTGTATGGTTTTAAATGATCCCAGTTGCTGGGGCGTAAGATCGCCCTGGTAAACATAAATGCCGCCATTTACGCCCACGCTCATATCCTTATAAAACTGTGCATTGCTTTTTATTGAAAAAGATAAAAAGGCAATTAATACAATGGCTGTAACTCCTGGTTTCAAATGCTTTGTTTTTTTGGTTAAAGTAACAAAGCAGCGTTGTGGTAATTAATACTTCTTCTTTATTAAAAAAATGAAGTATAAATGAGTAGCCATTTTTACATACAGAAGATTTTTTTATTGTAACGATGGATAATAAACCGAATTGTATGTAAAACTGTTAAATGAATCCTAATAAAATCATCTGCTGTAAAAACCGCCGGTAATTCAATTGCAGCTAATTAAAAATCCTTTCTTAAATTTAGCAGATGGTTGATGCGTTTTTAAAAGGACTGGCAATTAGTTTGCTGCTGATATTTTCTGTAGGCCCTGTAATATTTACCATTATTAAGCAAAGTATTAATCATGGCAGGCGTGGCGGATTTAGTTTTATTGTTGGTGTTTGGATAAGCGACCTGATATGGGTTGTAATAAGTAATGGCTTTAGCGAGGCTATTAAAACACTCTTAAATTTTAAAGTACCCATTGGTATTGGCGGCTGCGCTTTTTTAATTGGGATGGGTATTTATTTTGCTTTTATTAAAAAAATTGCACCCCGCCGTAAACAGGAGCCTCTTGAAATTGCAGGCGATGTTTATACACCTACCGGAAAAAAAACAAATTATTTTGCCATTATGAGTTCGGGTTTTATCATCAACACGTTAAACCCTGGGTTAATATTTTTTTGGATTTTTATGGCAGCATCGCTGGCATCGGAATATAATTTTAAAGCCCGAATTATAATTTTTACAACCTGCCTGGCTGTAAATATGCTGGCAGATATTGGCAAAGTGTTGGGCGCAGGTTATATAGGCAAAAGATTAAGCGACCGTGTAATACTCATCATCAACCGGGTATCGGGTGCATTGTATCTTATTTTTGGCTTTGTAATTTTAGGGGGCATTATTTATACATTGGTAAAACATTAACAGTAAATATCAGCATACCAACAGTTTCAATTTTTAATTTGCTGTATGAAACTACTACTGCCCATTCTTCTTTTTATCACCACAACTTCCTTTTCGCAATCGGCAGATTTTATTCAGCTTAAAAAAAACAACAAAACCCTTACCTCTTTTTACAGCGGGATGAATATTGCGTTTACATCCGAAAGCGGATCATACATTGATGCATTGATCAATGGTATTAAAACTGATACGTTATATCTGCAGCAATTTATTGTGCGTTACCTGCCAACAAATTTTGGTACTTACATTGTTGATACCGTGGGTAGTTACCGGTATAAATATCATTACAACCAGATTATAGCCATAGGCCGAAAAGAAAAAACCGGGTTTAATGTACAGGGCAGCGGTGCCGCTTTATTGGGAGGTGGTGCAGTGCTGACATTAGCAAGTGGTATTGTTTATTTGGCCGATAGAAAAAAATTCAGTGTGCCTTTGTTGCTTGCATCGGTTGGGCTTGGTACAATTGGTTATTTTATGGGTAAAGGAAAAAAGCATGGCAATGCTTATATCATCGGTAAAAAATACAAACTCGTTTATATGAACATGAGCAATAAACAGGGTTAATCTTTATATTGCATTAAAACAACTTTTGCGCCAACGCCCAAACCTGCAACATGAAAAAAACCTGGCCTATACTTAAAAAAATATTCTTCTGGGTTTTTGTATTACATATTATTTGGTTCCTGATTTTTATTGTAAAAAAATTCTCCGTTGCCGATTTTCCCATTGCAAACCTTAAAACAAAAATGTTGATTTTTATTTTGGTTGTGGTGATTGTTGGGCTTACTTATTATTTCTGGCTGCGCCATATTGAGTTTGTAAAAAAGGCTGCCATTGTTTTTCGTGAGGCTTTTTTTATAGCTTACATTTCTTCTACCTTATATTTATTACTGGGCATTTTTTTTAACCCGCCCATTACTTTAACACAGGTTGGCAGCATATTACAGGGCCATGGCCTTAGCCGGGATTATGTTAGTTACGATGATATGGGCACTAATATTAAACTGGCTGTAATTGGCAGTGAGGATCAGCAATTTCCCGATCACGATGGGTTTGATATTAAAGCCATAAAACTGGCAATGAAGTATAATAAACGCCATCCCAATAAAGTACGAGGTGCAAGCACACTCAGCCAGCAGGTTGCAAAAAATGTTTTTCTTTGGCAGGGCGGAGGTTTTTTAAGAAAAGGAATTGAAGTGTTTTTTACTTTTTCTATTGAAGGTGTTTGGACCAAACGAACAATTCTTGAGCGCTATTTAAATGTTGCCGAAATGGGCCCTGGTATTTTTGGTGTGCAAGCAGCAGCAAAAAAATATTTTAATAAAGATGCAAAAAATTTAACGGCTGCCGAAGCTGCACAAATTGCCGCCTGTTTGCCAAACCCCAAGCGATTTACCGTAAAACCATTGAGTGGTTATGTTGCAGGCCGCACCGGTAATGTTATGCGGCAGATGAGTAATTTATCCGGCGATGCAGATGTGCAGGAAATAGTAAGATAATTTTTATAGCAATTTATTTACTGCATTAATTGCCTTCTCCAACCTTTCTTCATAACCTCCGCTAATATCAATCCATGGTACGTTTTGATTTATAAGAATATCTTTATAGTGACAATATAATTTTTGCCGATTTACCAAATCCGGATACTCTCTCAGCTCATCTTTAACCCAGGGTACATCAACATTGCAGAGTAAGTACAAATCGTATTTTCTTTCTGCAATGCGGTTCAGTATCCAGTGATGGCAACGTTCAAAAACAAATTCGCACCATACTTTCATTACGTACATATCAGTATCAATGAAGATGGTTGATGGTTGATGGTTGATGGTTGGTAGTTGCTGAACAGCCAATTCTTCTCCGGCAATTTGCCCTTTGGCAATATCAAGCAGATTTTCAAAAGTATAATCTTTGCCATTTTTCAAAAGATACTCCCTTGCATATTCATCTACACAAGCTGTGTTATAATGCGTAGCAAGTTTTTTGCACAAGGTGCTCTTGCCTGTTGATTCGGGCCCTATGATGACAATTTTTTTAACCATTATTTTTTTTGTACCCGGTTCAGATCAATAATAAAAGTAACTACAAAAAATATAAGCATGCCAAAACGCAGCCATTTTCTAAAAATATCTGTAGTTGGTACAGCTAAAACGTACACGGTAAATAACAGAATAAGTGCAGCTTTAATTATCAAAAATAATTTTCTATTTCCCATTCCACATGGGTTTAGCTTTTAAAATTTTTTTGTGCACGGGGCAGTCTGCATCATGTGCACCGGGTATGTAACCGGCACTCATAATAAATTCATTCACAATTTCGCCACCAGTAAACTTAAATATTTTTTTAAACAGCTTGGTCCATTCTTCCCTATTTTTTGGGTGATGATGAGCCAGCCAGTTTTTAAATGAACCATATTCTTTTTGTAATGCAACAATTGTTTTTGCATTTTCGATAGCTGCATTTATTTTTAACCGGTTGCGAATAATGCCGGCATCGTTCATCAGCCTTTCAAAATCTTTCTCTTTGTAAGCAGCTACTTTTTTAATATCGAAATTATGGTAGGCTTTGCGAAAACTTTCCTGCTTGTTCAGAATGGTTGTCCAGCTAAGGCCGGCCTGGTTTATCTCCAGTATCAGCCGGCAAAACAATTCGTTATCATCATCAATAGGAAAACCATATTGCGTATCGTGATAAATTTTGTGAACCGATTGTTCGCCGGGTTTTAATGTGTTGATAAATTTACAGTAACTCATGTGTTGTTTGCTTTACTTTTTTCATCCACTCAAATAAACCGAATATAGCCATCACAAATAAAACCAAATAATAAACACTTGTAAACACATAATGTTTTACAAAGTAGAGTGGAATGGATGCGATATTGGTTGCAATCCACCAGTACCAGCTTTCTACTTTCTTTTTTGTCATAAGCCACATGCCGGTAAATGCAGTTGCAGATGCAAAGGCATCGGCCCAGGGAATTACTCCATCAAAAAAAGCAGATTTAAAATAAGTGAGGGCCGAAAAAATACTGATGTAAAAAAAGCCGAAGAAAGCAATCTGCTGTAACCAATCTTTTTTATTGGAGTAAGTTATATGCAATGCAATTTCTTTTTGTTGGTCTTTCCTGGTCCACATATACCAGCCGGAAATACTCATTACGGTATAATAAAAATTTACGGTGGCTTCGCCCAGCAAATGTCCTTCAAAACTTATGTAGATATAGATAATGGTGTTTATCAAACCAACAGGATAAACCAAAATGTTTTCGGCACGTGAGTACCATACACTGGCGATGCCTGCGAACACAGCAACATATTCGAACCAGCGTGTGTTATGCATATCTGCAATAAACTGCTGATAAATTTCCGGTAAACTCAATTGGTTGGTTTTATGTTTCGGTAAAATCTCAAAGGCCGAAGATAGCGGATTCCTTTATTGGTTTTAAACCTTGATCCGATTTGTTGCCACTCTCCTTTTTTATTGTAGCGCCAAACAATAAAATGTAAATGCGGAAAATAGGTATAACCCGAGTTACCGCTTAATGCAATCACCTGGCCTTGTGTTACTGTGTCGCCGATATTAACCAGCACGCTGTTAAATTTTAAGTGCCAGTAACCGGTGCGGCTGCTATCGGCATGTTGCACAACAACAAAATTTCCAAGGGGCCGGTTTTTAATATTGCTGCCACCTTTTTTTCCATCTTCTTTTAAACGTACAACAACACCAGCTCTGGCAGCGCATACTTTAGTTCCTCTCTTCATTTTAAAATCGAGTGCCGCACGGTGCTTATGGGTGTAGTGGCTAAAGTAACCTTGTACCAGTAAATGGGTTTTGTTTTCTTCAAAAGGGAGATGGTATACAAAGCTGCTGTCGTCTTTAATTTTTCCTTTTTGCAGCAGCTTTAATTCGGTGCGTAGCGGGTTATTGCTTACAGCACAACCTATACATTGGAGTATAGCAAAAGTAAAGAAGAGGTTGATAATATTTTTGTTCATCTCTATACATACAAAGATAAAATGTAAATATGTTTGATGATATTAAATTTGTGCAGGCAGCTTCTTTTTCTTAGTGCCTTTTTTTAACGTAAAAAATGCCCCTACATTTGCATAAAAAAGATTGCTTGCATTTTCTGACAGGTCGGGCCTGCCTGCTACTTTAATTATATTTTGGGGAATTACATAACCTGGCGTAAAGCCGAGAGCCAGTTTTTTATAAACATATACAATCGGCACGCTGGCCTCAAAACTTAATACCTTGAATTTTTTGTTAGACTCTGTTACATATTGTGGCGGAAGCGGAAATCCAAATGCAGACCTTGATTTATAATAGGAATTAGTAAAATTTTGTGTACCGGCATTTGCATTAAAAGTTGGTATAATAACAAAAATACTGTTACCCTTAATTATTCGAAACCGGTGACTCAACCCAAGTGTTGCAAAATAATCGTTGTTGCCATCAGCAAATATTGTGTTGGCAGTGCTATTTATATTTATTATTGAATTAAGATAAGACAATGTAAAACCAACCTGCCCTTTTTGAGCCGATTGAACAAGGCCTTTGTTTTCATAAAAGAAAAGATCGCCGGATATGGTTCCTGCAAACCCTTTTTCTTTTCCAAAGCGATACCCGGCACCGGCAATGGTAGCTGCATAGCTAAACGGTTTTATTTTATTATTAGTAAAAATTACGGTAGATGCAAGGTAAATACCATTTCCAAACTGTAGTAAAAGATTGGGGGCAACCGCTGTGCTTTTTAAACTATCGGTACGGCCATAAAAATGCAGTTTAGGTAAATAAACAGCGCAAATGGTTAAGGATGTTGTCTTTTTTGCAACCTGCTTTGCAACTGGTGCTGCTAATAAACTATCCTGGGGGGTTAATACCTGCGAGCTGCAAATATTTGCAATAAGAATAAATAGAAAAAAGGGTAGATAAAAATTTGCTGATTTCATTTTGGTAAAAATTTAAAAAGCGAACCTGTAAATCGCAAGATTTACAGGTTCGCTATAATTAATGATTTTATTTACCGCCGGATTTCACAGTAGCTTTTGTAGATGTTTTAATATCAGCATCTGCCTTAATACTGCCTTTTACATTTGCACCAGTAGCTTGTGTATTTTTTACAGTAGCTTTAGTGGATGATGTTGTTGTGTTAGCAGCTTTTGTACTTTCAGCATTTACATCTGCTTTTGTATCATTAGCACTTTTAACTGTTGTGTTTTTTGCAGCAGTAACATTTATTTTTAAAGTGTTTGTTGCATTTTGATTTACGTTGGCGTTTGCATTTACACCAGTAGCAACGGAACCATTGTTGGTTGTAGTAATACCATTGTTGTTAATAGTTGTATTACCTGCATTTTGAATGCTGCTGTTACTTGCCGCAGTTACATTTGCTCCGGCATTAATGTTCTTAACACCTGCTGTTGCCTGCGAAGCAGTTGTTTTTGCAGCGTTAACAGCATTTGCAGATGTTGATTGCGTGGTGATTGCAGCCGATTGAGCTGTACCAACCGAGGCCTGCGCCGCCTGCGAAGCTGTGCTTGCTGTGCTGGCAGCACTTTGTGCAGCAACAGCGGTATTTGCAGCCACATTTACGGCCGCCTGCGCCGATTGTGATGCTGTAACTGCAGTGTTAGCAGCCTGTGTTGCGGCTGTGGCACTTGTGGCAGCTCCAACAGCAGCTTGTGTTGTACCAACAACATTTAATTGTGCAGATACTGATTGTGTAATAACGATAGCAAAAATTGCTGCGGATAATTTTAATACTTGCGATTTCATAAATAACGGTTTTTAGTTTTTAATAAATAATAACACAAAATATTTTTCAAAAACTATGCCATCAGAGAAAAATATTATTTGTAGCCAAAAAACGGTAGCGGCAACAATTTTTTGTGTTTACGTAATTGAAACTTAAACGGATTTATTGAGCAGAGTGAATTTTTTTTTTGACAAAAAACTGACAAAAATACATTGTGTAAAAAAACTGAAGAGTCAAAATTATCTGTGTAAGGCTTTGTAATATTTTTATTTAGCAGGTACATTGTTCTTTTCAGCTTTTATCATCGCTTCATAATCAAGTCCCTCATCTTTCATTAATTCCAAACCAATATTGCGGATTGCTTCAATCAAAACAATAATTTTCTTTCCTTTTTTGGTAAGCGAATACTCTGTGTGTGGCGGAACTTTAGCAAATATTTTTTTGTCTATTATGCCGTCCGCTTCCATCTCCTTCAGTGCTTTAGTGAGCATTTTCTGGCTTATATGTGGGATGTCTTTTTCCAATTCGGTGTATCTAAGTGTTTTTGATCTCAGCCGCCACAACACCGGCGACTTCCAGGTACCGCCAATTTGTTGCAAAACATAATCAACAGGATTATAAAAACGGTTATTGTTTATAAATACGTCGGGCATAAAAAATTTCTTTCTCAAATATAATCCAATACGCACCAAAAAGTTCGCTACCACCTCTTTGGTAATATACATTGACCTGCTGTTCTTTTTATTCAGATTTGCGTATAAAAAAATATATCATGAAAAAGTTACTCTTCTTCTTTTGCATTTTGCAGCTTTGTATTTTCAATCAGCTTCAGGCCCAGCATAACGCCGGCAATAATGGTAAAATATTAATGATAGCATCCAATCCATCTGTAAGTAAACAAACCGGATGGCCCATTGGTGTGTGGTATGCTGAGCTTACGCATCCGTATTGGGTATTCAGCGAAGCAGGGTACACGGTTGATATTGCAAGCCTTGATGGTGGTGAAATAAAGTTTGATGGCTTTAGCGATCCGGAAGACGAAAGCAAATATGCTGCTTTCGATTACGTTTCTCTGGGGTTTAAAAAAGACGCTGCTAAAATGGCGATGACGAAAAATACGATGAAACTTTCATCGATTAATCCTGATGATTACAAAGCCATTTTTGTTTGTGGTGGCCAGGGGCCGATGTATACAATGTATAATAATGCGGAAATACAAAAATTCTTTACTGATTTTTATCTAACTGGCAAACCAGCTGCGGCTATCTGCCACGGCACCTGTATTCTGCTGCAAACAAAACTACCTAATGGTAAATTTTTAGTTGAAGGAAAAAAATGGACAGGCTTTGCTAGCGGTGAAGAACAGTATGCTGATAATTATGTGGGCAAACAGATTCAGCCTTTTAGAATTGAGGACGAAGCTGCAAAGATGCCCAACAATAAATATGTAAGCGGCGCACCCTTCTCTGCCTTTGCGGTGCAGGATGGAAATTTAATTACCGGCCAGCAACAAAACAGCGGAGCTGCTGCTGCGGAGCTGGTGGTTAAAGCAATTGAAAATGATAAAGCGAGATACCCAACATATGTATTGGTACACGGCGCCTGGGCAGATGAAAGCGCCTGGGTGTTTGTAAGAAACGATTTGGCTAAACACGCAAACGTAGTTGTGGTTAATCTACCTGCACATGGAATTGATCTTACTGCTGCCAATAAAGTTTCTTTAAAAGATTATGTGCAGTATGTATCGGATATTGTGAATGCACAAAAAGGAAAAGTGATTCTGGTAGGGCATAGTATGGCCGGCGTTATTGTATCGCAGGTGGCAGAAAATATTCCAACTAAAATAGATAAGCTTATTTATGTATCGGCGTACCTGCCCAAAAGCGGCGAAGACCTGCTGAGCCTTTCCAAAAAAGATGCACAGAGTAAAGCAGGAAAAGCTTTGGAGTTTTCGAAAGATTATGCATCCGCAACAATCAATAAAGAACAGCTTGCAGACATTGTATGTGCAGATTGCCCGCAATACATGAAAGATATCCTTGTAAAATATCATAAAGCAGAGCCAACAAAACCACTGGGTGAAAAAGTTTCGTTAACAGCAAAATTTGCGGCGGTTCCCAAGTATTACATACATACTACAAATGATGCTACGGTTGGCTACGAACTTCAAAAGCAAATGGTGAAAGATAACGGCAGCATCAAAAAAACATTCGAAATGAATACATCTCACCTGCCCTTTATAGTGCAGCCGGAGGCATTTCTAAAAATACTTACCGGTATAAAATAAGATGAAGAACCTGATATATTTATTGTTGTTTCTTTCCTTAAGCTGGATAAATACAAAAGCCCAGCTTAATGAAAGCGACACCGTAAAATTTCAGTTAAGAACAAGCCTTACCGGAAATTACCAGGAGGGCAACGTAAATATTTTTACCATCAGAAGCAAACTTGATTTTACTTTTATGCCGGTAAAGGATTTTGTTTTCAAATCTCAAAACAGCAGTTTGTATCAGGCCTTTTCATCAAAAAAGACCGATAATGATATTTTTAGCCGCAATTACTTTTATTATAAACCGCAAAATAAATTCTATCCTTTTGCCATTGCATATATCTCTGCTAACTTTCGCCGAAAGATTGATAAAAGAATGTTTGCCGGTGCCGGCTTTACATTTCAGTTGTTAAATAAAAAATACCATACAGTTAAAATATCGGCCAGTATTGTGTATGAAACAAATACCTTTAAAGCAACTGTTTTTAATTACCCGGAATATAATGGCAGCAATAAAATAGATATGTGGCGTGGTACTTTATTTATTGGCGGATGGAATTATTTGCTGAATAAAAAGCTTCGTTTTTATTACGATGCTTACTGGCAACCTGCCTTTAACAATAAAAATAATTACCGCACCCAATTTGATATTGGTGCCGATTTGCCGGTATGGAAGGGTTTAACGCTGAATGCGCTGTACACTTATACACACGAGAATGTTACCGTTTCTGGGGTAAAGCAAAATGATAAAATTTTTACTTTTGGCCTGGGTTATAGTTTTAGAAAGAAGCGGTAATTATTTAGGCTTCCATTGATTGGCTCGTAAGTTTTTTTCGGCCAGCGATACCGTTTCATCAATTCTTTTTTGAAGGGTTTGTTCTGTTTTGGCACTGATAATCCATTGGTATGTTTGTTTTTTTACACCGGGGGGAAAAGCCATAAAATTATTAAGTGCCGGCTTATTATTTGCAAAAGCTTTTTTTAAAGCGGCAGGCATTTCAAGTGCTTCAATTTTATCCAGCAATATCCAGGAGCCATCTTTTTTTGCTTCTTCAATTTTTTTCATCCCTGCTTCTGCTATTTTATTTTGTTGCAGCAGTTTTTCAATACGTTTTTTATTTACAGCACTCCAGGGGCTTTTGGGCTTGCGTGGCGCAATAAACAAAAAATAACTTTCATCATCACGCTTGTTTGGTTTACTGTCTATCCAGCCAAAACATAAGGCTTCTTCCACTACTTCGTCATATGTTATGGTAGGTTTACCGGTAGCTTTCCGGTATATGATAAGCCATACATGTAGCTTATCTGCATAATTTTTCTGCAACCAGTTTCTCCAGGCTTTCCTGTTTTTTGGATAATATTCGTTTCGTTTATTTTCCATTTTTATCACTTACTCAACAGTAAAATTGCTTGTATGAAAATAATTAAAAGTTAGGGATAATAAAAAAGCACTTCAACGAGGAAGTGCTTTATCAATAAACTTTTAAATCAATAAATTATTCCGCTTCTGCCACCACTTCTTTCACTTCCGGTATCATACGTTTCATCATGCCTTCTATTCCGGCTTTTAAAGTGATCATGCTGCTAGGGCAACCACTACAGCTTCCCTGCATCATTAAATTAACCCTCCCATCTTCGTAGCTTTTAAACTGTATGGCACCGCCGTCCATTTCAACAGCAGGCTTTACATAATTTTCCAGCAATTCTTTTATACGTTTTACCACATCATCATCATCGGCACTAACCACATTGCTGCTTTCACTTTTCATTGCTGCAACTTCGTCGTCATTCACAACGGCTTTGCCTTCTTCTAAATATTCTTTTAAAAATTGTTTGATGGAAGGAATCACATCTTGCCAGTCTTCGGTATCGGTTGTTTTTGTAAGTGTAATAAAATTGCTGGCTATAAAAACAGCTTTTATAAATGGAAAAGTAAACAGTTCCTGCGCCAGTGGCGAAGGCTTGGCACTTGCTTCATCCGAAAAGTCTATACTCTTGCCTGGATACAAAAGTTTGTTTGCCACAAACTTCATCGTTTCGGGGTTGGGTGTCATTTCGGTATAGATGCTGATAACCGGATTTCCTGTCTTTATCATAAAACTGTATTTAAAATTTCAACTACAAAATTAACAAGATTTACGCTGTTTTGGTTTGAAAAGGCTGTTAAAAGGGATATTTTTCGGATTTCGAAAGAGATATGGCCCGCAGATTAAGCAGATGTAGCAGAAAAGAAAGCGATTGTATTTGTCTGCGTATTCAACGAAATCTGCGGGCCAATTTTCTATTCAATAATTCTCAGCTTCGCATAATTCAACATAATTTTCTTCTCGCCATTAAAATCAAAATTTACGGTGGCAATGGGATTGTGTGCGGCGCCTTCCATTTTCATTACTTCGCCAAAGCCAAATTTCATATGTTCTACTTTATTGCCAACTTGTAAATTGCTGGTATCGCTGGGTTCAAAATTTTCAGAAGGGGTATGTTCAACTGCTTTGTTTGTTGCAGGTTTTGAGTAGAATGTTTCCACGGGCTTTTTTGCAGGAGGAGCACCATATTGTTTCTCGGCACGTTGAGTAGCATTAAATCCGCCGCCACCAAAATTACGCTGCATACGTTCTCTGGCTCCGCCCTGGTTCCAGCCGCTGTTATTTGAATTGGCGCCGCCTGCATAGCTTTTATCAACGTAGTCCTCCGAAATTTCTTCCAAAAAGCGGCTGGGATCATTTTGTTGTAATTGGCCAAACCGATAACGGGCATTGGCATAACTCAACCACAACCTGTTTTTTGCACGGGTAATGGCCACGTAAAATAACCGTCGTTCTTCTTCCAGCTCTTCCCTGGTATTAATGCTCATGGCATTTGGGAAAAGGGTTTCTTCCAACCCGCCAACAAACACCACCGGAAACTCCAAACCTTTCGCAGCATGTATGGTCATTAGTTTTACCACATCCTGGTTTTCTTTATCTTCTCCATCGGCATCGGTTAATAAAACAATTTGTTGTAAATATGCACCCAGACTTTTATCTCCCACTTCACCATCTTCTTCATTCATGGGTGTTTCGGTAAACTCTTTAATGGAGTTTAAAAGCTCCTGCACGTTTTCGTAACGGGCTAAGCCTTCGGTGGTTTTATCATTAAATAATTCTTTAACAATGTTGGTGCTTTTACCAACAATTACCGCCAGGTCGTATGCATTCTTTTTTTGTAGTTCACTTTGGAACATTTTTATCATCGTTACAAAGTTGTCGATGCTTTCCAGTGTTCCGCTTTTATAACCATACATAGCTGCATTGGTCATAATATCCCACATGGTGAGGTTATTTTCATTTGCAAAAAGCACTGCTTTATCAACCGTTGTTTTACCAATACCCCTGGCGGGGAAATTGATAATGCGTTTTAATGCTTCTTCATCTCTTGGATTTACAACTAAACGTAAATAAGCAATAAAATCTTTTACTTCCTTACGCTGATAAAAACTCATACCACCATAAATGCGATAGGCAATGCCCATGCGGCGCAACGACTCTTCAAAACTGCGGCTCTGTGCATTGGTGCGATAGAGGATTGCAAAATCTTTATTGTAATAATGATTGCGGAGTTTTTGTTCCTGGATGGTATCAGCCACCATTTTTCCTTCGTCATTATCCGTCATGGTGCGTACCAGGTTTATTTTATCACCTTCGGCATTAACGGTAAATAATTTTTTTTCTATCTGCCCTTTGTTGTTGCCGATAATTTCGTTGGCAACGTGTAAAATATTTTGTGTGCTACGGTAATTCTGTTCCAACTTTATCACTTTCACTTCATCGTAATCTTTTTCAAACTGTAAAATATTTTCGATGGTGGCACCACGAAAGCTGTAAATACTTTGTGCATCATCGCCAACCACACAAACATTTTCATGCATAGCACCCAGCAGTTTGATGATTTCATATTGAGCCGTGTTGGTATCCTGGTACTCATCAATCATAATATACTTAAACTTACGCTGGTATTTGCTTAAAGCATCCGGAAAGTTTTTAAGCAGGATGTACATTTTAAACAACAAGTCATCAAAATCCATAGCGCCGTTTTTAAAACAACGCTTGGCGTATGCATCATAAATTTGCCCGGTGGCGGGGCGGTTGCTTCTTTCATCTTCCGTTTTAAGTGTCCAATCGTTCAGATATTCTGCCGGGCCAATCAATGAGTTTTTTGCAGATGAAATGCGGTTGTAAACTACATTGGGTTTATACAGCTTATCATCCAGCATCAGTTCGTTGATGACTGTTTTAACAAC
>JANMBZ010000049.1:0-11848 GCA_031360765.1 Chitinophagaceae bacterium | reverse complement strand
GCAGGCGATGTAAATGGCGATGGATACAGCGATGTGATTGTAGGGGCTTATCTGTATGATAATGGCCAAACAGATGAAGGCCGTGCCTTTGTGTACCATGGCTCAGCTACAGGTATTAATATCACTGCGGCTGCAACTGTTGAAAGCAACCTGGTAGTTGCTTATTTGGGTTGTTCGGTGGCTTCGGCTGGAGATGTAAACGGAGATGGATATAACGATATAATTATAGGGGCATATGGATACACCAACGGGCAAAACAACGAAGGTGCAGCCTTTGTATACCATGGCAGCGCTACGGGTATTAATACCACAGCCACGGCCACGGTAGAAAGTAACCAAACAAATGCCTTTATGGGTGTCTCCGTGGCAGGTGCAGGCGATGTAAATGCTGATGGATACAGTGATATAATTGTGGGCGCATATTTTTATGACAATGGGAATACTGATGAAGGCGCCGCCTTTGTTTACCATGGCAGCGCAACCAGTATTAATACCACCGCAGCAGCTACTGTTGAAAGCAACCAGGCAAGTGCTCTGATGGGTTACTCCTTAGCATCGGCAGGCGATGTAAATGGCGATGGCTACAGCGATGTGATTGTGGGGGCATATTTATACGATAATGGCCAAACAGATGAAGGTGCAGCTTTTGTTTACTATGGCAGTGCAAGCGGTATTAATACCACCGCAGCGGCTACGGTGGAAAGCAACCAGGTAAATGCACAGATGGGTTACTCCGTAGCATCAGCTGGCGATGTTAATGGCGATGGTTACAGCGATGTGATTGTGGGGGTTCCTTTTTACGACAATGGCCAAGCCGATGAAGGCGCAGTCTTTGTTTACCATGGAAATAGCCCCGGTATAAACAAACGCAATAACCTGCGCCTGTACAATACAAACCTTACCACACCAATCAACAGTAGCAATTTCCTTTTCGGCAATTTTGGCGCAGGGCTGTATGCAAGATCATTTTTAGGCCGGGCAAAGGGTAAACTGGTTTGGGAAACAAGGCTTAATTATAATGCTTACAGCGGCACACCAATAACCAACAGCACTTTTTTTACTGCACAACAAGCGGCTTATACAAATTTAGGTTTGGCGGGTGTTGAGCTAAAAAATGTTATTAATAAAATAAACGGCGGCAGGTACACCAAACTGCGGGCAAGAATAAAATACGATCCGGCAACTGCCATCACCGGCCAGGTGTACGGCCCATGGCGCAATGTATCAAACATTATTGATGCCAACCAGCTCGGCGTTTTACCCATCGAATTAATTTCCTTTAACGCCGCCTGGTTACAAAAAGGTAAAACAGCCCGGCTTGATTTTAAAACTGATAAGGAAAGCGGTGTTTGTTGTTTTGATATTGAAAAAAGTGCAGATGGTTTTAATTTTTATAAAATAGGAACATTGCCTGCCAAAAATATTAGCGGCTTACAATCTTACTCTTTTATTGATGGCAATGCAACCGGTAAAAACCAATTTTACCGCATAAAAATAAAGGGCATTGCCGGGCAATTGGATTACAGTAATATTCAGCAGCTGCAAAATGATAAAGCAACAGAAATTCTGGTATTCCCCAATCCAACAACAGATGTTTTGCAACTACAGCTTAACAAAGTTTATGGTAAGATGAATGTGCAGATTATTAATAGTTCCGGGCAAATGGTAAAACAACTCCTGCTTTCTGCTGCTAACCAAACTATTACTATATCGGTACAAAATCTGGCTGCCGGTAAATACTGGTTGCATTTGCAAAGTGCTGATGAAAAACAGGTGTTGCAGTTTATGAAGCAGTAAGCCTGTTAAAGTCCGTTTTAAACTGTTGTTTCGTACTTATAGGGAACTTATAGAGAAGTTATAGGGAACTTATAGGGAATATCAGCCGTGGTAACTCTACAGCAACTACAAGGTGTCTCCTGCTTTAATGGCACCAAGCATCCTGTATACACCTGTTTTACATTACCCCAAAACAGCTTTGCTGATATTCTTTGCCATCCCCTTGTAAACTTTTAATTTTGCCACTTAATTACAACTTATGGGTAATCTTAAATTGAGTGTACTGGCCGAAACTTTGCAGGCTTCCGAAATTGTGCGCCTGGGCGCAACCATTAAAGAAAAAATGAAGCAGGGTGCAAAAATTTACAATTACACCATTGGCGATTTTGATTCAAGCATCTTTCCCATACCTGCCGAGCTTGAAGCAGAGATTATTGATGCTTATAAAAATGGGTTTACTACCTATCCTGCAGCCGAAGGTATCCTCGATTTAAGAGAAGCGGTTGCAGCTTTTATGTCCGCCAGATGTGATTTACATTATGCAAACAACGAAATTCTCATTGCTGCCGGTGGCCGGCCGCTGATATATGCGCTGTATCGCACTATTGTTGATAAGGGCGATAAGGTAATTTACCCGGCACCAAGCTGGAACAACAATCACTACGTGCATTTTACCGAAGGCGAACATATTATGCTGGAAGCGGAAGAAAAAAATAATTTCATGCTTACAGCGGCGCAAATTGCACCGCATATAAAAGGCGCAACATTGCTTTCGTTATGCTCACCGCTAAACCCAACAGGTACTACGTTTAGTAAAGCCGAATTAAGTGCCATTTGCGACCTGGTTATTGAAGAAAATAAAACCCGTGCCGAAGGCGAAAAGAAATTATACCTGATGTACGATCAGATTTACTGGACACTTACATTTGGCGATACGGTGCATTATAACCCAGTTACCTTAAACCCCGCCATGAAGGAGTTTACCATTTTTATTGATGGTATCAGCAAAGCTTTTGCGGCAACTGGTGTAAGGGTTGGCTGGGCAATGGGACCTGCGGAAGTTATTGTAAAAATGCGTTCCATCAACAGTCATGTGGGTGCATGGGCACCAATGGCCGAGCAAAAAGCGGTTGCCAATTATTTAGTTAAAACAGAAGCCATTGATAAATACTTTGCACATTTCAAGGCAGAAGTGAATGAGCGTTTGCAAAATATCTTTACCGGTTTTCAAAAAATGAAAGCTGCCGGTTTTAATGTTGATGCGGTTGCACCGGAAGCTGCCATTTATCTTACCATACAAATAAATTACGCAGGTAAAAAAAGGGGCGATGGAAAATTTTTGGAAACGCAGGCTGATGTAACCTCATACATTTTAGATGAAGCCCGCCTGGCTGTTGTGCCATTTTATGCATTTGGTGCAGAGCGTAACAGTAGCTGGTACAGACTTAGCGTTGGTACTTGTAAAAAAGAAGAGATTGGGGAGATGCTGGGGGCTTTGCAAACAGCTTTGGAAAAACTAACATAAAATATTTTGAAAAGAAAAATAATTACTCCGTTCCTTTTGTTGCTGTTTCCCCTCTCAGGGTTTTCGCAAACAGACTCTACTACTTACCAAAAGTTTTTTGCTGAGTTTTTAGCCGTATATAAACATTTTTCAAAACCCCCTCTAAAAAATTATTACGAGGTAATAAGCAATACTGCCAGATATAGTTTTTCAACATTCGACCCATTATTCATTAATGCATTGGAAGAAACGACTAAAAAAAATAAGGTTTCCGAAAAAGATGCACTTGAAATATTATTTGATCAGGTATATAAAGATCTTAAAAATGATTTTCTGTGGGTAATGGCACAGGATATTTATCAGAATAAGAAAAAAATGTTTCAGGTGTATTCCAATAGTTTATGCCCATGTCTTACCGCAAAAGTGAGTAAAACAGATATGATGGAAAAGTTTTTGGAGGCGCAAAAAAAATGTACTTATGAAATGATTGCTGATACCACATTTATAAATAACTTAAAAACTGTTGCCGGTGGTACTACAATACAGGAATTGTTTGCCGTTTCCAACTATCTGGCAATGTATATGTATGGCAATTGCGATTTGATGTTTTATAAATTTAATCAAACTTTAAAAAGCACACCTGTGTTTGAACAATATCTGTCTGGCATAAATTTTAGAAAATCCTATGAAGGTGAAGCGGCAATTCGTTTTTTCAAAACAAGGCAATACGATTCTCTTTCTTTGATTTTTCCTGGCTATAAAAAATATCTTAATGAATTTGAAAAAACGATTTCTCTAACAAGTGGAAAAATGGTTGTTACCAGAAGCTATTTTGTAGGGCAAAGGGTAAAGGGCCTTCCCACAATATACTTAACCTTCTATAAAAGCAAGGTTGATTATAATGCGTTTGCAAGAGTTGAAATGACTGTGTCAGATATGAGTTTAAAGTCAAAAATTATTTCTGTTAAATACTTCAAAGAAAAACCTGTTAAAGAAGGACAAATTATAGAAGACCGAATTATAGAAGTGAAACCTAATTAACTTTAATTCTTACAGTTCAAAAAAACAAAAGGCTTTAATTCACGCTGGCGAAAAAGCTTTCGAAGCAACATTGGTTTATTGCTTACTTTATATTTATTAAGGTCTATAACTTCGTGGGAGGTAATTAAGTTTTCTACTCTTTCTATACTATACAACAGCTTATGAAGTAATTCTACCTCATGCTCAATAGACTGTGGTGTCATAAGCTCCTGGTTGAACAAAACCAGTAAATCCCGGTTAGCGTTGTTCATAGTTTCTGCCTGTTAAATTGAATGCTATTTATAGCCAATCATTCCTTCGCATGAGCAATGGCTGCTTTTACGGGAAGCTGCACAGCTCGTTGAAAGTACAACGGTTGCTATAATCAATAGCGCTAATGTTATTTTTGTAAGTTGTTTCATAATTTCTCAGGTTACTAAATTAAACTATTTTCACAAACAATTATTGCATTGTTGTAATGAAAGATGAAAAATTTAACATCCCGGGCCACAAACCACGTATTTTAATTGCTCCGCTCGATTGGGGCCTGGGCCATGCAACCCGTTGCATTCCAATAATTGCTACTTTAATAAAACAACATTGTACCGTTATTGTTGCAGCCGAAGGCCAAATAAAAACTTTATTACAAAAAGAATTTCCCTACCTGCAGTTTATTGAATTAAAGGGTTACAGCATAAAATACAGCAGGTATAAACTGGGGATGCCCGTAAAACTACTGTTTCAATTACCAAAAATTATATATCGCATTTATGCAGAAAACAAGTGGTTAAAAAATATCGTAAAAGAAAATAATATTGATGCCGTTATTTCCGATAACCGGATGGGGCTTTACCATAAAAAAATTCCCTGTGTTTATATCACACACCAGTTAACCATTAAAACCAGTAGCCGTTTTACAGAACGTATTGCTCAAAAAATTCATTACCATTATATAAATAAATTCAAAGCTTGTTGGGTACCGGATGCTGAGGGAGATTTTAATCTTGCGGGAGCATTATCGCATCCCGCTTTATTACCCAAGGTGCCGGTAACTTACCTGGGGGCTTTATCAAGGTTTGAAAAAAAGCAGGCGGAAATTAAATATGATTTGTGTATCATCCTTTCGGGGCCTGAGCCGCAAAGAACAATTTTTGAAAAAATTATTTTGGCTGATATTGAAAAAATATCGGGGCAAAATTTTTTGGTAAGAGGACTTCCGCAAGAAACAAAAGCTCTTGAATTAAAAAATAACTCAATCAAAATAAAAAATTATTTGAGGGCGGATGAATTGAATGAAGTAATTCAGCAATCAAAAATAATTATAAGCCGTTGTGGTTACTCAACTGTAATGGACCTTGTTAAACTACAACAAAAAGCCATTCTGGTGCCAACTCCAGGTCAAACAGAGCAGGAATACCTGGCTGGATATTTACAACAAAAGAAATTATTTTACAGTGTTGCTCAGCAAAATTTTTCATTGCCCGAAGCTATAAAAAAGGCCACAGCTTTAGATTGTATTGCCTGGCCCGTTATGAAAGATGATTATAAAATTATTGTAGCAAATTTTGTGGCTTCGCTACAGCATTAATAATGCAGGTATTTAAATCCACGGCCTATTTTTTTAAAGTCGGTCATCATGGTGTAGCCCAATGCATACCACTCGTCGCTTTTTAATAAACTTTCAGCAGGCAAATCATTCAGCAAAGTTGGTAAAGATGTACTGGTAATAACAGATGCTTTAAGCAGTGGTAAGTTGTTTGTATCTGTTGCATATCCAACCCATGTTTTGTTGCCTTTTAAAACACTAAAAACATTTCTATAAAATGCTGCAGCATTTTTTTTAATAAATATAATTACCGGTAAAGCCAATAAAAAAAGTATGCAAACAATAATATCCAGTAATCTTTTATTGCGGCGTTGCAAAGGTGTTGCTATACTGTAATTTGTTGAATGGGCTATAAATCCACCGCTTGTATCTTTACTATCGCTGCCCACAATGCTACCACTGCCCGATGCATGAAATTTATTTCTGACAGTACCGGGCAAGGAATTAATGGAACCAATAATTTTTTTAAAGCTTAATCCATTCTCACAAAAAATTATTTCCTTAACCTGGTATTTTTTTACAAGCGCTGGCAGTTGCTCAATATTACCAAGCGTAGTGGTATTGGCTGAACCAAGATCAACTCGTCCAAGTACCCTTTCTGTCATACCCGCCTTGTGCAAAATATTTGCAATAATTAAAAAATCTTTTTCTGCGGCCACAACAACCGTTTGCCTTCGCTCATCATGTTCATTGCTGGTTTCCAGGTAATGTAGTTTTATAAACAACAGCCGCATTAAATTCATTAATAAAAAAGCAAGTAAAATCCCTATAACCAATATGCCCCTGGAAAAACGGATGCTTTCTGGTAACAATGCATAAACACTTAATAAAACCAGTGCTGCTATTGTGGTTGATCGTACCAGTTGCGATTGTTTGTATCCTTTATCATACAGGCCACTGTAAAATGCTGTAGCTAAAAACAAGGCCGTAAAAGCAGGAAATGCAGTGAATAAAACCTGCGGTGAGTAATTTACTTCTTGTCTTATATAATGATTCCACAAAATTCTTGTTGCTACAAAAGATCCTAAAATTAAACCTGCATCCAGCATGGGTAAACCTATCTTTTTTAGCAGGTTGGCCAATGCAGAAAAAAAGGCCCTGATGATGATGGCTGTTTGTATAAGGAAAATAAACACACCCGCCTTGCTTCCGCTGTAATGCTTCTTTACAAACAAGCTCATGGCTTTATAAAATAGCCGTACATAATTCAGGCTTCCTCTTTTAGTGCTTTCGCCTTTAAAGTGTATGATACTGCTTTCGGCAAAGTAATAGTTTTTATAGCCAGCTTTTTGTATTCGGTAACTCAGGTCAACGTCTTCGCCATACATAAAAAAACGTTCGTCAAAATTACCAATCTCATCCAAAATTTTTTTAGGCATCATCATAAACGCACCGGCCAATACATCTACTTCGTGATTTTCATTTTCAGGCAAATGGCCCAAGTGATACCTGGCAAATATTTTAGAGCGGGGGAATAGCGTTGCCAATCCGGATAATTTAAACAAAGAAGTTAACGGAGATGGAAATGCACGTTTGCTTTCTTTTAAAAAATTGCCTGAGCCATCAACCATATGTATGCCCAGTGCACCAACCTTTTCATGTTTGCTAAAAAACTGCATACATTTTTCAATACTGTCTTCGGTAAGTAATGTATCGGGATTTAAAAAAAGTATAAACTCACCTTTGGCTTTGGCGAGGGCCAGGTTGTTGGCTTTGGCAAAGCCCAGGTTGTCGCTGTTCCAGATAAATTTTACATCAGGAAAAATCCCATCTAGATATTCTCTGCTTCCATCGGTAGAATTATTATCTGCAACAATAATTTCGGCATTTATACCTGTGCAGGCTTTTACAACCGAATGCAGGCACTGCTCCAGAAAATATTTTACATTGTAGTTTACTATTATCACCGATAATTGCATATTCAAATATAGTTATATCAGGTTGATTTCATTTCAGGCTCCTCATAGTTATCGTAACATGTCGGCTTAAATTCATGTTAAGCCTTTGTATCTTTGCGCCATGTTAAAAACAACACTTTTAAATGCGGTTGAGGCTGGTGCAAAACAACTGAGACATTATTTTAACAACGAAGATCTTAAGATAAGCGACAAAGAAGGGATCAATAATTGGGTTACAGAAGCCGATCTTGCTGCCGAAAAAGCAATTATTGAAGTAATAAAAGCCCAATATCCCGATCATTTTATTTTAAGTGAAGAGGTTGGTGAAATGGCTACCAGCAGCGATACCAAATGGATTATTGATCCCATTGACGGAACTATTAATTTTGCAAGCGGCATACCTCTTTGTTGTGTAAGTATTGGGGTAGAACAAAGTGGCGAAATGATACTGGGTGCTGTTTACAACCCATTTATAAACGAATTATTTTTTGCAGAAAAAGGGAAAGGCGCCACGCTGAACGATAAAAAAATAAGTGTAAGTAAAAAATCGGAAGTACTGCATAGCTGCCTGGTAACGGGTTTTCCTTATACTTATCTTGATATGGAAAACGGACCGCTGGAAGTTTTTGAACGACTGGTACGTAAAGGTATTCCTGTTCGCAGGTTAGGTAGTGCGGCAATTGATTTGTGTTGGGTGGCCGCCGGAAGATTTGATGGTTTTTTTGAACACAGCCTGAGTGCCTGGGATTCTGCAGCCGGTTATTTGATTGTGGAAGAAGCTGGTGGTAAAGTAACCGATATGAACGGAAATAAATATTCTCCGTATCAAAAAAAGATTGTTGCAACGAATGGGTTGATACATGATGAACTAATTGAGGTTATTCAAAATAGAAAGCAATTGTAGATTAGCTATTTAAAATTTTAAGATGGAAAGAACAGAAATATCGTCTCTTGGTGAATTTGGTCTAATTGATCATCTCACAAGAAATAACGAAACAAAAAACGCATCTACCATTTTAAGTGTGGGTGATGATGGAGCAGTGATTGATCATTTTGGGCGGCAGACTGTTATTAGTACAGACTTGTTGGTTGAAGGAATTCATTTTGACCTGATGTACACACCTTTGAAACATTTGGGATATAAATCGGTAATTGTAAACATCAGCGATATATATGCCATGAACGCTACGCCAACACAAATTGTTTTAAGCATTGCCATCAGTAATAAGTTTAGTGTGGAAGCGTTAGATGAATTTTATGAAGGTGTGTATGCTGCCTGCGATACGTACGGTGTTGATTTGGTTGGTGGAGATACTACCACATCGCAACGGGGTTTTGTTATTAGCATTACCGCTATTGGCGAAGTAGCGCCGGATACTTATGTAAAAAGAGATGGCGCAAAAGTAAACGACCTTATTTGTGTTAGCGGCGATTTAGGCGGCGCTTTTTTAGGATTAACCATTTTAGAAAGAGAGAAAAAAATCTTTGAACAAACCGGTGCCCAACCCGATCTTGAAAACCGGGCATATATTGTTGGCCGTTTATTAAAACCTGAAGCCAGGAAAGATGTTATTGAATATTTTGCGGAGCATAAAATTGTGCCTACCAGCATGATGGACATCAGCGATGGACTCAGCAGCGAGATGCTGCATATTTGCAAGCAAAGTAATGTGGGTTGTGTTTTGTACGAAGACAAGTTGCCTTTAAATGAAGACAGCAAAGACTTTGCTTACAAACTAGAGCTTGACCCTACAGCCTGTGCATTAAGCGGCGGCGAAGATTATGAACTTTTATTTACTATTGCCCAGGCCGATCATGAAAAGATAACACAGAATAATGGCTTAAGCATTATTGGGTACATAACAGAAGCAAGCGAAGGGAAAACTTTTATTACCCGTGGCGGAAATAATCATGAACTGATAGCACAGGGCTGGAATCATTTGAAATAAATAGAAGCTGTGTTGAAATACACTTAATATTTCAGCGAATAAAAATGAAAACTTCCGTAAATATCTTTGCCGTTTTATTTGTACTTCTACTATACTCCTGCACCACAACAAAAAATTACGATCCCAACAAAAAATATCCGGCTCAACAATTACAACAGGATTTTTCTTTGTTGCGTAACATCCTGGAAAAAAAACATCCATCGCTTTATTGGTACACACCCAAAGACAGTATGGATATGTACTTTGATACATACTACAGCAACATTAAAGACAGTATGACCGAGCAGCAGTTTGGTTGGAAAATTGTTGCGCCTCTTACCGATAAAATACATTGCGGCCATACCAGTTTTAGCAGAAGCAAAGCTTACAACAACTGGGCTTATGGAAAAAGAATTCCTTCTTTCCCTTTGCTTTTAAAATGCTGGAACGATACCATGGCTGTTACCGCCAACCTCAACCGCAAAGATTCTGTTTTCAAAAGAGGTACGCTCATCACTTCCATAAACGGTATTAAAAATGCCGAACTTATTAAAACCATGTTTGGGTATATGACGGAGGATGGATATGCCATCAATGTTAATTACAGCAGGCTGAGTAATAGTTTTCCTTATTACCATCGCAATATTTATGGCATCAGCAAAACCTATGCGGTAACTTATCTTGATAAATCCGGAAATGAGCAATACATTAATATACCGGCTGTGGGCCTGCTTACCGATAGTAGTAAAAAAGTTAAAGACAGTGCTGTTATTGTAAAACAACCGCAGCCAAAAAAAATTACACGCCAGCAAAGATTACAGGAAGTTCGTTCGCTGGCAGTTGATACAAGTATTAACACCGCTATTATAACAATCAATTCTTTTTCGGGCAGCAGCCTGCGCAAATTTTACAGGCAAACTTTTAAATACATTAAAAAAACGGGCATTGATAATGTAGTGCTTGATATCAGGAGTAATGGTGGTGGCAGAATCCGTTTATCCACCCTGTTAACAAAATATGTAAGCCGGCTAAATTTTAAAGTGGCCGATACTACTTATGCGGTTGCAAAATCTTTGCGGCCTTATTCAAAATATATCAAAGGCGGTTTTATGGATAATCTTGGTTTGTTTTTTCTTACAAAAAAGAAAGCTGACGGGCTTTATCATTTTAGCCATTGGGAAAGAAAAGTAAATAAACCAAAAACGGCAAATAATTACACCGGCAATTTATATGTGTTGATAGCCGGCAATACTTTTTCGGCAGCCGCTTTATTCAGCAACGCTGTTAAAGGCCAGCCCGGCGTGGTTTTGCTGGGAGAAGAAACCGGCGGCGGCTGGCATGGCAATAATGGTATTTTAATTCCTGATATTGTTTTACCCAACACGCACATAAAAGTGAGGTTGCCTTTATTCAGGCTGGTGCAGTACAATCATCATGCAAAAGACGGGCATGGTATTGCACCTGATATTTACTTACCTACTAATTACGATGCATTGATAAAAGGCATTGATTATAAAATGAAATTTGTGCTGGATATGATTACTGCAAAAGGAATTAGTAATTAGGTATTGGTAAATGGTTTTTAAAATGGTAACAGTATTTGTAAAAAAAGTAATCATTATTCAATTCTAAAATCATCCGCATCTTTCCAAAAAGGAAATTTACTTCTCACATCTTCCAGTATTTCTTTTTGCAGTGTTATTGTATTTACATCTTCCTCATCGGCCATGTGGTAAAGTACCTGCCCTAATGGATCAATAACCAAACTATTGCCGCTGTGATATACATTGTTTCCATCGTTGCCAACACGGTTTACACCAACTACATAACATTGGTTTTCTATTGCTCTTGCACACAATAATGTTTTCCAGGCATGGCTGCGGCGCTCGGGCCAGTTGGCCACATAAATAAGTACATCATATTCCGCAGCGGGGCTCTCCTCCCCCTTCGAGGGAGGCTGGGAGGGGGCCTGTCTGGCCCACACCGGAAAACGCAGATCATAACAAACCTGTAAATTTATTTTCCATCCCTTTACAGATGCTATTAATCTTTTACTACCGGCACTGTAATGTTTATCTTCTTCTCCAAAAGCAAATAAATGCCGCTTGTCGTAATG
>JANMBZ010000202.1:0-61830 GCA_031360765.1 Chitinophagaceae bacterium | reverse complement strand
AGCCCCCTGCCCTTCGGTATTGAGCGTAGCCGAAATACGCTCAGGATGTGGGGGAATAAGAGCTATTATGCCTGAGCAGTATAACTTAATAAAACCAGCGCAAATTTCATTCAAAATACCACTTCAACTTTAAAAATGATTTTCCCTAAATTTGCAACCCGGCCCACGGATTAACCAATTAACCATATTATGGGAAGAATATTTGAAGTTAGAAAAAGCAGCATGTTTGCCCGCTGGGATAAAATGGCAAAGAACTTTACCCGTATTGGCAAAGAGATTGCCATTGCTGTAAAAGCCAGCGGACCTGACCCCAATAGCAACCCTGCTTTAAGAAGATGCTACCTGAATGCAAAAGCATGTGGCATGCCCAAAGACCGTGTGGAAGCGGCTATTAAAAGGGCCATGGGCAAAGATACCAGCAATTACGAAGAGGTAATGTATGAAGGCTATGCACCACATGGTATTGCAGTATTGGTAGAAACTGCAACAGATAACACCACCCGAACAGTTGCTAATGTACGGATGCATTTTACAAAAGGGCAAGGTGCATTGGGTACAACCGGCAGCGTGGCTTTTGGCTTTACGCACATGGCCGAATTTAAAATTAAAGGCGAAGGTGTAAATGTGGATGACCTGGAATTTGAACTTATTGATTTTGGTTTGGAGGAAATTGGCGAAAATGCCGAAGGTAATGTGATCATCCGCACACCTTTTAACGAATACGGCAATATGAGTAAAGCTTTGGAAGAAAAGAAAATTGAAGTGATTAGTGCCGAACTTACCTGGATACCGGCCAATACAATGGAACTAAGCGAAGAGCAGGCCAACGATGTTTTAAAAATGGTAGATCATTTAGAGCAGGATGAGGATGTGCAAAAGGTTTATCATAATCTTAAATAAAAAAGTGCCGCTTTTAGAGCGGCTTTTTTTATATCGTTATTTCACCTTTCATGTAGAAGACTGCTTTGCCTTTTATGCTAACACGATCTCCTTTTTGCTCACACCAAAGTTTGCCGCCCCGTTTGGATAATTGAAAAGCATGAAGGTTATTCTTGTTTAATTTCTCTGCCCAAAAAGGAATTAATTGTGAGTGTGCTGATCCTGTTACAGGATCTTCCGGCACTCCACAGTTGGGTGCAAAAAATCGGGAAACAAAATCGTAAGTAGTACCTGGCGCAGTTATGATGATACCAATAACATCAATTTTATTCAACAGTGAAAAATCCGGACTTACCGCCAAAACATCTTTTTCGGTTTCCAGTTCAACAATATAATCACGGTTTTTATATACGCCCAAATGTTCGGTAATGCCGAGTCCTTTTATTAATTCTTCCGGGTAATCTGTAACTCTTTCAGGCTTCCAGGAAGGGAAGTCGAGTGCTATAAAAACCCCATCCCTATGCACTTTCAGCGGACCGCTTAGCGAATAAAAAATGATTGTATCTTTTTCATAATCCAGCAATTCAAACAACACAAATGCTGCAGCCAATGTTGCATGGCCGCAAAGATCAATCTCCAGTTCGGGCGTAAACCAGCGGATATGAAAGCCATCATCTTTGGGCACAAAAAAAACTGTTTCGGCAAGATTGTTTTCTTCGGCAATCTGTTGCATCAATGCTTCATCTATCCATGTATCCAAAGGAATTACGGCAGCAGGGTTACCGCTGAAAAGTTTATCTGCAAAAGCATCAACCTGGTAAATCGTTAGTTTCATCTTTTTTATTTTTTGAATAAAATGCAGGAAGCGATAATTTATATTTTACTGCCAGCAGCCGAATGAAAAATATTAATAGAATACAAATAATCTTTGCAGCATCGTCGTTTAATGCAGTTTTGGTTAGCAGGTAATAAATGAGTCCACCGATGATGCTTGCCAATGCATAGATCTCTTTTCTAAAAACAAGCGGTACATTATTAAGCAACACATCACGAATAACACCTCCAAAACTTGCGGTAATGGTGCCTAATGCTACACAAACACCCACACTAAAGTTCAGCTCCATTCCTTTTTGAATACCGATAATGGTAAAAAGTCCGAGGCCCAACGCATCAAATAAAAATAAGGTAATGTTTAGTTTTTTTAACCATTGGCTAAAGAACATACTGCCTATGGCTCCAATAAAAATTACTATGGTTGCAGTTTCGTTTCTTAACCAGCCAACGGGTAAGTTGCCAATCATAATATCACGCAATGTGCCCCCGCCGATGGCTGTTACAAAAGAAAGAATTAGTACACCAAAAGGATCCAACTTTTTTTCCATGGCAAAAAAAGCACCCGATACTGCAAAAGAGAAAGTACCTAAAATATCTATTACGTGTAAGAAACCGAAATCAATCATATGATTTTATAATGATCAGGCTGATAGTTACTCACTCATCATTTCTTTTATCACCCCAACAACATCTTCTGTATTTGGTTTGCTGAAATAATCGCCATCACTTCCATAAGATGGGCGATGCGCTTTACCTGTAATAGTTCTGGGCGATACATCTAAATATTTGTATCCACCCTGCTCTTCCATCACTTTATTAAACATATAAGCTGCTGCGCCACCCGGCACATCTTCATCAACAAAAACAATGCGGTTTGTTTTTTTAAGGCATTCAACAATGGTATGATTGATATCGAAAGGTAATAAGGTTTGCACATCTACCACTTCGCAACTGATGCCCATTCTATCCAATGTTTCTGTTGCTTCCAGCACAATTCGCAGGGTAGAACCATAAGTTACAATCGTAACATCGGTTCCTTCTTTTACAATTTCCGGAATGCCAAGCGGCACGGTATAGGCCATTAGGTTGGAAGGTAATTTTTCTTTTAAGCGATAACCATTTAAACATTCAATTACCAACGCAGGATCGTTTGCCTGTAACAACGTATTGTACATACCTGCAGCCTGCACCATATTACGTGGCACACATACATACATGCCCCGGAGTGCATTTATGATCATACCCATGGGTGAACCGCTATGCCAGATACCTTCTAACCGGTGGCCTCTTGTACGTACAATCAACGGACAACTTTGCTGCCCCGCTGTACGAAAATGTGTGGTACAAACATCATCACTCAAAGGCTGTAATCCGTACAATAAATAATCGAGGTACTGAATTTCGGCAATCGGGCGGAGGCCTCTTAAAGCCAGGCCAATACCTTGCCCCATGATTGTAAGTTCTCTTATGCCGGTATCAAATATCCGGTCTTTACCAAATTTTTCCTGCAGGCCGCTGAAGCCCTGGTTTACATCGCCGATATAGCCAAGATCCTCACCAAAGGCAACTACTTTATTATTGGTTGTAAACAATTCATCAAAATATTTATTCAATACTTCGTAACCATTTACTGTTTTTGCATCATCTTCATAATAAGCATTTATAGGTGTTACTTTTAAAGCCGACTTTGGACCCTCATTATACAGGTAAGTGTTATAAAGATCTGCATTGATTGTTTTAAGTTTTGCATAATACTCACGGATTGTATTGGCCGTAGTATCATTGCCTGCAATATCTAAAACAGCAGCAACCGTTTTCATCACATCCCTGCGCATGGGTTCACGCAAAGCAGCAAGAGCATCAACCAATTTCTTTACCTGCGGATTTGGTTCAAGTACCTGCAGCTTTTCAATTGCTTCTGCAACCAAAGCCTTTACCGGTTCAAAGTATTTTGCCCAGGCTTTTTGCTTACTTTCTTTTACAAATTGCGCTGCATCGGTTTCAATATTTACAAGTTCTTCTTCATCTGCCAGTGCATTGGCAATTAACCATTCCCGCATTTGTTTAAGGCCATCCCATTCTTTTTCCCATTCCAAACGTTCGGGGGTTTTATACCTTTCGTGACTGCCGGATGTAGAATGTCCTTGCGGTTGTGTTATTTCCTCTACATGAAAAATAGCGGGTACGTGTGTGTCACGAATTTTTTGAATAGCCGGTTCCAGAATTTCGCACATACCGGCATAATCCCATCCTTTTAATTTATAAATATCAATGCCGTTTGTATTTTCTTTTTTCTGAAATCCACTTAATGCTTCTGAAATAGATGCCTTGGTGGTTTGGTATTTTTTAGGAACCGAAATTCCGTAACCATCATCCCAAACAAAAACGGCCAATGGCACCTGTAAAACGCCGGCAGCATTAATGGTTTCCCAAAAATGACCTTCGCTGGTAGATGCATCGCCGATGGTACAAAAACAAACTTCGTTACCGTTGTTACTAAGGTTGGTTAAGTTTTTAAGTTCCTTTATTTTTCTGAAGGCTTTGGATGCATATGCCAGGCCAAGTGCACGTGGCATTTGACCGGCAGTTGGTGCAATATCGCTGCTAATATTTTTTAGTTGGGCCAGGTTTAACCAATCTCCATTTTCATTAACAAACTTTGTTGCAAAGTGTGCATTCATTTGGCGGCCTGCACTAAAGGGATCGTTCTCAACATTGGGATCGGCATATAGCTGAGAAAAAAACTGTTCAACAGTTGCCAGTTCGTTTGCAAACATAAAAGTCTGATCACGATAATAGCCTGACCGAAAATCGCCGGGTTTAAAAAATTTTGCGGCTGCTACCTGTGCTACTTCTTTACCATCTCCAAAAATACCAAATTTGGCTTTGCCGGTAAGTACTTCTCTTCGGCCAAGCAAGCTGGTTTCCCTGCTTTCGCAGGCCCACTGGTAATCTTTTAATACTGCATTTCTAAAATTATCGAAACTCAATTTTTCCTGTAAGGCAGCATCGTTGTTGTTATTTGTATCCATAACCTGATATATGTTGGGCAAAAATATAAATTATAGGGCAGCCTTTGTTAAAAATCTCCTAACAGGGTTACAATTTAAAACAGATACAGTCGTTTTATTATCTTTGATAGCGTTAACTTAAATTAAATAACATGAAAAAAGTTTTTGCCTGTTTATCTGCACTTTGCCTGATAGTGGTAGTTAAAGCGCAAACCGGTTCATCGGTTGCTGTTGCACCTGCTCCCGTACAAACAAGTACTGTAACTACCAATGTTACTGCAAATACAATTTCAATTGCGCAGGCAGATGAAATGCTGACTTTAAAAGAAACGGAATTTGATTTTGGAAAAATACCGCAAGGCAAACCGGTTACGCATGTTTTTGAAGTTACCAACAAAAGTAATATTGCTTTAAAAATTACACAGATAAATGCCAGTTGCGGATGTACTACACCAACCTGGGAAAAAGATAAAACGGTAGCTCCCGGCGAAAAAACAAATATTACTGTTGGATACAATGCTGCCGCTGAAGGCCCCTTTACAAAATTTATCACTATAAGTTATAACGATACTCAATCCAAACAAATTACCATTAAAGGTGAAGTTTGGAAAACACCCGGCAGCTCTGCCCCGGAAAATAAAGGATTAAACGATTTAAAAAACTAAAAACACAAAACAATCAAAATCATGAAAAAATTATTCTTATCATTTGCCGCTTTAACATTTTCGGCTATGCTGTTTGCACAAAAAACAGTTGCTGATGTTGCAAAATTTGAATCTGAAACCATTGACTTGGGTAAGGTTAAGCAAGGTGTACCTGCTACTGCAACTTTTGTTGTAAAAAACACAGGTACAGAGCCTTTAATTATTGAGCAGGCTAATCCAACATGTGGATGTACCATGGGTGATTACACAAAATCTCCAATTGCACCAGGCAAAACCGGTACCATCACTGCAACTTACAATGCTGCTGCTGCCAACCATTTTGATAAGCACCTTACTGTAAAATTTGCAGGTGTTGATGAATTGAAAAGCATTACCATAACCGGAGATGTTTTAGCTGCTGAAGAATTTGATAAATGGGCTGCTGAAAACGAAGCAAAGAAAAAAGCTGATGCTGATGCTGCTGCTGCCAAAGCTGCTCCTGCTGCAAAAGGTAAAACCAGTGCAAAAAACAAAACAGGTTCTAAAAACTAATTCACTTGATGTTATAAAAAAAGCCTCCGGATATTCCGGAGGCTTTTTTATGCTTTAAAATCGTTACAAAAAAAGAAAAATGATTTTTCTTTATGCTGATTTATAATAAAACTTAAAACTAACCGTTTATAGATTAACCGTATTGAAACTTAAGAAAACTAAAATCCAACTCTATGATAAAAGGTAATTATTTACAAGCCGGCTCAGTAAATTTTACTTCGTGTTTTTACCAGGTAAATCATGCAACTACAAAACGCTTACACTACCTCTCACCTTTTTTTCAGTAATAAAAAAAATTAAGCAAAACTTCCCTAAACTGTTTTGCCAACGACTTTATCAGTAAATAATCTTCTGTAACAAAATTTATGTGCCAACATTTTTAAAATTTTTGTTTTTATGGATTGTTTGGATAACAATAAAACCCCTCTTTCTAGAGGGGTTTTTGTTTTTTTAAACTATGCTATTAAAATTAAACATGGATTGATTAAACTAAACGGTTGTAAAAGTGTTATCACTTTTCACAAACCTATCTTTACAAAAAAATAAATCCATGAGCATAACAATTGGACAATCTGCACCAGCATTTACCTTACACGATAGTGATAAAAATAAAGTGAGTCTTGCTGATTTTAAAGGAAAAAATGTATTGCTTTTATTTTATCCCCAGGCATTTACAGGCGTTTGCACTAAAGAATTATGTGCCGTAAGAGATGACATTAGCAGATATAGCAATATTAGTGCACAGGTATTGGGCATATCTGTTGATTCTGTTTTTACATTGGCAAAATTTAAAGAAGAGCAGCAATACAACTTTCCTTTATTAAGCGATTTTAATAAAGAAGTATCTGCCTTGTATGATACATTATACACTGACTGGATATTAGACATGAAAGGTGTAAGCAAAAGGTCGGCTTTTATTATTGATAAAGAAGGAAACATCCGCTATGCTGAAGTTTTAGAAAACGCTGGAGATATGCCTGACTTTAAAGCTATTAATGAAGTTTTAGACGGATTAAATGACTAGAAAAACATAATGGCCTGGTATATGCAATTTTATATTAACTTGTTGTTTATAAAGCTGTCATTTGCTGTAAAATGAAATATTTAAAGTATTGTTGAATTAAAACATTTTCCATACTTTTACTTAGTTGAATAAATTTTTTTACATACTAATCCTTTTAATTGGAATAAACTTTACTTCTTTTGCTCAAGCTAAAAACCCTCCACAGGGCGAACCTATTGCAAAGCTGATAAAGCCATATCCAATTCCTGCTACTACTGCAATCAATTTTGAATTTCAGTATGGGTATGATAAATCTTTTTCTCTGCAGATATATAATTTCATGGGTAAGCGCATCAATGAATTTAAAAAGATGCCCTCAAAACTTACCATGCCTTTAGATGATTTTTACCGCGGCATTTATGTTTATCAGTTACGTGATAAAGGTGGTAAAATAATTGACTCCGGCAAATTTCAGGTAGTTAAATAATTCTTTACAAATTACATAACCTGCACTATCAAAAATTTCAGGTAGTGTGTATTTTCCTGTCCTCTAATTATTGGATGATCGGCTGATTGAGAATTAAAAATAACCTGCCGTATTTTTCTTTTAGCGTCGGTTGCAGCCATTTGTATAATGTCTAAAAACAGTTCTGGTTGCACAAGGTTTGTACAACTTGAAGTAACTAAAAATCCTCCGGGTTTAACTAATTTCATTCCCCGTAAATTAATTTCTTTATACCCTGCAACTGCTTTATCAATAGTAGCCCGGCTCTTTGTAAACGAAGGCGGGTCAAGCATTACAACATCCCACTGCTTCCCTTCCTTACTCCATTCTTTCAGCACATCAAAAGCATTTACACACTCAAACTTACAAATATTATCAAGTTTGTTTAATGCTGCATTTTTGTTGCACATATCAATAGCACTTTGCGAAATATCTAATCCTAAAACCGATCTGGCTCCATAATGTGCAGCTGTAATTTCAAAGGAACCGGTGTAACAAAATGCGCCCAGCACATCCGCATCTTTTACAATATGCTGTATCGCTCTGCGGTTATCCTGCTGATCTAAAAAGAAACCTGTCTTTTGTCCATTTGCAATATCAACATGAAACTTTACGCCGTTTTCAGTAATGATAATATTGGTATCAAATTCGGCAGATAAAAAACCCTTCTTTTGCTCCATGCCTTCCAGTTCACGAACAGGCACATCATTGCGTTCGTAAATACCTTTGGGTGTAAAAACTTTTTCAATGGCTTTTATAATCGCAGGTTTCCATACATCAATCCCCAATGCAAGTGTTTGTACAACAAAATAGTCGTTAAACTTATCAATTATCAATTGCGGTATATCATCAGCCTCCCCAAAAATTAACCTGCAGTTTTCGATGTAACCAAGTTTTTGGCGGTATGCCCAGGCCTTTTCTATACGGTTAACAAAAAACTGTTCGTCAATTATTTCCTCTTTATCACGGGTAAGCAACCTTACCATTATCTGCGATTGCGGATTTATATACCCTCTACCAATAAATTTTTTGTCGTGGGTAAACACATTCACAATTTCGCCGGGTTTGGCAGCTGCATCCAAGGCTTTGCCTGTATTTACCTCATTTCCAAATATCCAGGGATGGCCGGTTTCTACCCTGCGACTAATTTTTTTGTTCAAAAAAATACTCTTCATGGCGCAAAGGTAACATCCATGTCATACTTATAGTAGATATGGTCCGGTTATTTGCCAATTTGACTGCAATTCAGCCATTGGCAAAATGTTTGACTGTTGTACCTTCGCAACCAATTTTTAAATACAACTATGGAACAGAAAGAGACTTTGAACCCCGAAAACGAGGAAATGAATATTAATGCAGATTCGGATGTGCCGGGCAATACCCATTTAAGCAACCCGGATGGTGAAGATGCAATAGACAAAATGCAGGCTGAGCTTGAAGAGCAAAAAGATAAATACCTGCGCCTGTTTGCCGAGTTTGATAATTTTAAACGCCGCAGTGCAAAAGAAAGAATTGAACTTATACAAACTGCCGGTAAAGATGTAATTATATCGATGCTGGGCGTAATGGATGATTGTGACCGTGCCGAAAAGCAATTAAATGAAAGCAGTGATATTGCTGCACAGAAGGAAGGTGTACAATTGGTTTTTAATAAACTGAGAAGTACTTTACAATCAAGAGGATTAACTGCCATGGAAAGCATTAACACCGAATTTGATGTTGAAAAACATGAAGCAATTACAGAGGTTGAAGTTCCCGAAGAAAAAAAAGGAAAAGTGGTTGATGAAGTTGAGAAAGGATATTATTTGAATAACAAGATTATACGGTTTGCAAAGGTTGTGGTGGGGAAATAGCAACCTCCTCTGCCCCCTCTCTTTCGGTTACAGTAGGGATCAGGGTGAACTAAAGTAATAATTCCAAAGCAGTTTTTAAAATAGCAGAAACTAACAAATGTCAAAAAGAGATTTTTACGAAATACTGGGAGTGTCCAAATCTTCATCCCAGGATGAAATTAAAAAAGCATACCGCAAGGTAGCCATGCAATTTCATCCGGATAGAAACCCCGGAGATAAAGCTGCAGAAGAAAAATTTAAAGAAGCTGCGGAGGCTTACGAAATTTTAAGCGATGCAGATAAACGTGCCCAGTACGATCGGTTTGGGCACCAGGCAACAAGTGCGGCCGGCCGTGGTGGTGGTTATGGCGGCGGTGCCGGCATGAATATGGATGACATCTTTAGCCAGTTTGGTGATATTTTTGGTGATGAAAGCCCTTTTGGAAGTTTTTTTGGTGGCAGCAGTGGCGGCAGAAGAAGTGGCGCAGGTGGAAGAGCAAGAGGTACACGTGGCAGCAACCTGCGTGTAAAAATTAAACTCAATTTTGAAGAGATTGCAAAGGGTGCTCAAAAAACCATTAAGGTTAAAAAATATGTTGGCTGCAATACTTGTGGCGGAAGCGGTGCAAAAGATAAAAACAGTGTGCAGAGTTGTGGCACCTGCGGCGGAAGCGGCCAGGTACGCCGTGTACAAAATACTTTTTTAGGTCAGATGCAAACTGTAACAACCTGCCCCACCTGTAATGGCGAGGGTAGCACAGTTACTCATAAATGTACCACCTGTAAAGGCGATGGAAGGGTTTATGGCGAAGAAACTATGGCCATTGACATACCCGCCGGTGTACGGGAAGGCATGCAACTAAGCCTGAGCGGAAAAGGCAATGCCGGCGAACGTGGCGGTGCCCCCGGCGACTTGATTGTGCTGATTGAAGAAGAAGCACATCCACAACTGCACAGGGATGGTTTAAACGTTGCCTTTGATCTGCATATATCAATACCCGATGCGGTTTTTGGTACACAGGTAGAAGTGCCAACCATTGATGGCCGTGCAAAAATAAAAATACCACCCGGCACACAAAGCGGAAAAATTTTCAGACTTAAAGGCAAAGGCTTCCCCAATGTAAACAGTTACGAAAAAGGCGACCAACTGATACAGATAAATGTATGGACGCCACAAAACGTTTCCTCATCCGAAAAAGACATGCTGGAGAAATTACAGCATTCAGAAAATTTTAAACCCAAGCCAGATAAAAATGATAAATCGTTTTTTGATAAAGTGAGGGAGATGTTTTCGTAGAAGATATTATAAAAAGAGGCGTCATCTTTTGTTGCAGGCTTTAAAGTATAAAGTAGCTAAAAAAAAGACGACAGCTCTTTCAATCACCTAATCATTCTTATTTTTCCTTCTTTTTTTTGTAGAATAAATTTCTTCAGCCTTGCCTATTAAACTTAAAAATTCTTTTTGGAGGTAAGAGGAAGGATCGTAGCAATCAGTGGTTATTTTTTCTATATCCTGCCAGTCAACCGGTTTAATATATTTTGATTGTTTTATTTTAAGGCCAAACATGGCTACGGCAGTTGCAAACTGAAAATCTTTATCAATACTTTTAAAGTCTGTATAATTTGCTACGCATGCGGTTTTTAATGTTAGCAGTGTAGTATCATTACAAAGACTGTAGCGCATTTCAATTTCAGCAAGCAAATCTTTTGGAATAGGATCTGGATTAAAAAGTTTATCACTTGCAGGCACAATTTCAAAAATTGCCAATACGTTGTTACCGCTCCCCAACTCTCCGCCTTCCAAATCAATTGTACTATCGGCAACTGCATCTCTTCTGTTATCAAAACCAATTAACCGGTATTCCTTAACCAGGTTGGCATTAAATTTCAGGTTCATAAAAACATCATCGGCTACGGCATAAAAAGTTTGGGTAAGTTCTTTAATCAATACTTTTTCTGCTTCATTAATATTATCCAGATAAGCAAAATTACCATTGCCTTTTTTTGCCAGTGTTGCCAGTTTCGATTCTTTAAAATTACCCATACCCACTCCCAGGCAGGTAAGATAAATACCGCCTTGCCGTTCTTTGGTTATCAGATCTTCCATTGCTTTTTCAGAAGTTTCGCCACGGTTAAAGTCGGCATCGGTAGCCAGTATAACGCGGTTACTGCAGCCTTCTTTATATGTATTACGTGCCAGTGCATAGGCCGTCATAATTGCAGCTTCGCCAGGTGTATCGCCACTGGCTTCTAACTCTTCAATGGTTTTTAATATTTTCTCTTTTTCGGCACCGCCAGTAGGTTGCAGGCAGATATTGATTGAAGAACCATAGCTAACAATTGATATAGTATCAACCGGCCGCAAATTTTTTACAAACATCTGAAATGCAGCCTTAAGCAATGGCAACCGGTTTGGCTGATCCATGCTACCCGATACATCTATCAAAAAAACAAAATTGCCCGGCGGTATTTTATCAAGGTCTAATTTTTTTGCATTTATATTTAAAAAAAGTAACTGCTTTTCTGTATCCCATGGGCAATTTGTGAGCTGCGATTCAAAACGAAATAATTTATCTTTTTCAGGTTCCTGATAATGCAAATTAAAATAGTTTACCATTTCCTCTGTACGCACTGCATCGGGCGGCACAGCACTCTTCATGTTTATAAAACGCCTTACATTGCTGTATGATGCTTTATTTACATTTAGTGAGAAGCCGGTGTTGGGAAATTTTTCAGCCTTTACATATTCGTTTTCTACCAGTTGAAAATATGTTTCTTTATCTATAAACCATTTTACCCTTGATGTATGCTCTGCATTTTTTGTTACTGAAATAAGTTTGGGCCGGTTGCTGTTTACATTGGAAGGCAATATTTTTAAAGTGATAAACTGCCATTGCGCTGTATTCACTTTTACGGATCTCGGTTCATATCCATCCAGGCTCACTGTTAAAGAATCTATCAAAGTATTAGTGGTAATTCCAAAACCGCCACTGGTGCCCGAAAAATAAAGGTGGTTGTTTGAATGCAGCAAAATTTTTGCATTTTGTAATGGCTGATTTTTTTCATCCTTTACTTCGCCACGCAGATACTGCTGCGCTTTGGCATTAATTGCCAAAAATAGGATTGGAATATAGAAAAAACACTTTTTCAATTGCAAGCTGTTGTATAAGAGTATAATATCCGGTATCAAGATATTCTTTTAACGCTTTGCGCTGCCCCTCTAGTCTTCCACCAACTGATATATTTCTTTCAGGTTTCTTCCGAGCCCATCATAATCCAAACCAAAGCCCAACAAAAATTTATTGGGTACATTAAACCCAATATAGTCAATTTTTAGCGGATGTACTAATGCATCTGGCTTATGCAGCAGTGCCGCAATTTTTAAACTTGCAGGTTGCTGGTTTTCCAGCTGCGGTAAAAATTCGTGTAAGGTTTTTCCGGTGTCAACAATATCTTCAATTATAATTACGTGCCTGCCTGTTAAAGGTATATCAAGCCCGATGGAAGTTATTACATTGCCTGTTGATTTTGTTCCCTTGTACGATGCCAGTTTTATAAAACATATTTCTGCATCAATAGTGAGTTCTTTAAACAGATCGGATGCAAACATGAACGAGCCATTTAAAATGGCTATGAACAAAGGTTTTTTATCTGCATAATCTACATTAAGCTGTTTAGCCAGTTTTTCTATCTGCTCGTGAATTACCGGAGCCGTAATGTAAGGTTGAAATTTTTTATCCAGTACCTGAATGATCATGTGCTTTGTGTTAATTTATTTTGAAACAATTATTTGCTGCCCTGTTTTTAAATTATCTGATTTTAGTTTATTCCATTCTTTTAATTGCTGAACGGTTACGTGGTAAGTTCGGGCTATACCATACAAGCCTTCCTTAGGGCCAACCACATGCACTTTACCTTTTGAGGCTTCTGCTTGCTGGTTATCATTTTGCAAACCGGGCTGCAGCAATATTTTTGTTCCGGCATTCAGCTTTGCAGCATCCTTAAAATTATTGTAAGCTAAAAGATATTTTAACTGCACGCCGGTTAACTGCGCTACATCCGTAAGAGTTTCATCTGCCTGACAGATATAAAATTCCTGCTCACCGGTTTTGGATTTTTTAGCAAGATAAATGTATTGATCTTTACTCAACAGCCCTTCTTCAGTCATATCGTTAAAGTCCATAAGTTTACTTAAGCTAAGATTATTTTTATCAGCAATTACCAATAATGAAGTTCCTTTTTTTACAAAAACGCATTTTGTGTTATTGATGCTGATTACTTTACCGGGATCTGCTGATATCACCGCAGGCTGAATTACCGGCATGGGTTTATCATCACTTGCAGTAACCTGGGCTACCGGCTTGTTTGCATTGGCTGCTGCCAGATCGGTTTCGGGTAGCTTATTCAACACCAGTAAACTATATTGCTGCAGGTTATTTTGTTCAATGTATTTTATCAGTAGCTCCGGATACCTTGGATTGGTTGCATAGCCAGCTTTTTTTAAACCCCTTGCCCAGCCTGCATAATCGGCCGGATCAAGTTTAAAAAGAGAAGCATAGCGCTGATTGGCTTTTAAAAAATCGCTGTGGTCTCGATAGCTGTCACCGGCATTATTATATGCCCGGAAGCACTCTCCGTTTGCATCATCATCATGCGTTACGCTTTCACCGGTCCAGCTGCTTTTGCATTTAATACCGAAATGATTGTTTGACTTTTTTACCAGCTCGCTGTTGCCGTTTTCCGATTCTAATATACCCTGCGCTAATGTTATAGAAGCCGGCACACCCGAACGCCGCATTTCGTTCATGGCAATTTCTTTAAACTGCTCAACATATTCCTCTATGGAAAGCCTTTGGGCTGTTGCAGCAAAAGAAAAAATTGAAAACAATATCGCCAACAATATTTTGTGCATATTTTATTTTTTTTGAATCAGGAAGAGTCCGTCTCGAATGGTTAGCATTACCCTTTCTATCCTGTCGTCATTTTTAAGATGTTTGTTAAAAGCATGAATGGCCGTGGCATTTTTTCCTTTCACATTTTCCTGCAGTACCTCGCCATGAAAAAATACATTGTCAGCTAAAATCCAGCCACCGCTTTTTACTGTTGGTAAAGTTAATTCGTAATAATTAATATAGTTCACTTTATCGGCATCAATAAAAACAAGGTCCCAGGTTTCTTTTAAGTTTGGTATGATCTGCAATGCATTTCCAACATGCAGTTCAATCTTATCTTCCATACCTGCTTTTGCAAAATATTTTTTTGCAGTGGCAGCATCTTCTTCTCTTAACTCCAGCGTAATTAATTTTCCATCGTGCTGTAAACCTTTTGCAAGGCACAAAGCACTAAAACCTGTAAAAGTGCCAATCTCTAAAATCGTTTTTGGTGCAATCATTTTACTGAAAAGTTCCAGCACTTTGCCCTGCACATGCCCGCTGAGCATTTGCGCATGCGGATGATTAGTTAAAGTGTAATCTTCAATTTCAGCCAGTACATTATCCAAAGCAGATGTGTATTGCTTTGCGTATTTCTCTGCCTTATCATTTACCAGTTCCATTATAATGCTTATTGTAATCCAAAATTATTATTGCTATTTATTAGATAAAATGCCATTCTTCATTTTTTGTATTTATGAAGAATGGCACTTACTAATGATGTAAAGTTACATGGAAAGAACTGCTTTTTTATCGCCTTTGGCAGAAATTAACAGTAAGCCAAGAAACGTAAATATGCCGTTAATCAATATTAATTCATTCCCGATTTTATAACCATGAAATATACTTTCTGAAATTGATCTGAGGCCGAGAGAAACATGCAGCTTCTTCTCGTACCATTCAGGGCTGCTAAGCATATCTAACCCCAATGCCAGTAGTGGGGCAACAATGCAAACTGTCCAGATTAATTTTTCGTTAAGGTGGCGTTTTGTTAAAATTCCAAAAGAAAATAAACCAAGCAACGGACCGTAAGTGATACCGGCAAATTTTAAAAGAAAATCAATGATGAGTTTATCGTTAATAGCTTTAAATATGAGCACCATTACAAAAAATACGGCGGCAAAAACAAAATGCACTTTAAGCCTGGTTCTTTTCTTTTGCTTCTCAGTACCTTCTTTTTTATCTATTCCTAAAATATCTATACAAAAACAAGAAGTAAGTGAAGTGATAGCCCCATCAACGCTGGGAAATAGTGCTGATATAAGTGCAATGATAAAAAGAATACCGATGGTACCGCTGAAAGCATCGCTCAATGCAATGGTTGGAAAAAGATCATCGGGTGCTGTTACAATATTATGGGTGCTGGCATACAAATAAAGAATACCGCCCAGGAACAGGAATAAAAAGTTTACCACCATGATAATGGCGGTAAAAGTCATTATATTTTTTTGCGAATCTCTAATATTTTTTACGCTGATGTTTTTCTGCATCATCTCCTGGTCAAGCCCCGTCATGGCAATAGCTATAAACATACCGCCTACAATATGTTTTAAAAAGTAAGACCCCGCTTTTACATCTGTATTAAATATTTTAGTGTAGCCTTTTGCATTCATCATGGAAAGTGCACCGCTAAAATCGGTACCCATTGCTTTTACAATAACAATGGTACAAACCACCAGGCCAAGCAACATACCGGTTGTTTGCAACGTATCTGTGTATATAATTGTTTTTACCCCACCTTCAAAAGTGTATAATAAAATAAGAATTAAAATAACCAAAGCAGTTATTTCAAAAGGGATATTTAATTTATCAAAAATAAAAAACTGTAGAATATTTATAACCAGGTACAAACGAGCCGTAGCACCAAATACCCGGCTGAGTATGAAAAAGAATGCACCTGCCTTGTGTGCATTAACTCCAAAACGTTTTTCGAGGTACGTATAAATTGAAGTAAGATTCATTTTGTAGTAAAGGGGTATCAACACAAATGCTATAACAAAGTAGCCAATAAAGTATCCCAGTACAACCTGGAAATAATAAAAATTTCCCGTTGCAACACCACCTGGCACACTCACAAACGTAACGCCACTAAGGCTTGTACCAATCATACCAAAAGCAACCAGCATCCAGTTGCTGTTGCGGTTGCCTATAAAAAAAGATTCGTTATTACTGCCACGGGATGTGAAATATGCTACCGTAAGCAGCAAAACAAAATAACCTATAACAAAAGAAAACAGAATAATTGGAGACATATCAATCGTTTATGTAAAAATAATCTTGAAAATAGAGAAAATATCGTGTCTTTGCCAATAATAAACTATAAAGTTTTATGAAGATAAATTCATTGGCAGTTTTTTGTGGCAGCAAAAGCGGTAACAATCCTTTATTTGAGCAGCAGGCAAAAGCATTGGGCCATTTAATGGCTTCAAAAAAAGTTACGCTTATTTACGGTGGTGGCAATAAAGGCATTATGGGTGCCGTATCCAATGCAGTGCTGGAAAAGGATGGAAAAGTAGTGGGCATTATTCCCGAAATTTTAAAAGAAAGAGAGCACCATCACAATGGAATAACTGAACTTATAATTGTTGATGATATGCACATCCGCAAAAAAATGTTGTACGAAAAATGTGATGCCGCCATCATATTACCCGGTGGCTATGGCACAATGGATGAATTTTTTGAAATGCTTACCTGGAACCAATTGAGCATTCACGATAAAAAGATATTTATACTAAACACAGCAGGGTTTTACAATCATTTGCTTGCCTTTGCGCAAACCATGGAAAGCGAAGATTTTTTGTACGATAAAGTGGAAGACAAAATAGTTGTACTTAGCCAAGCCGATGAAATTTTACAATACATCTAACCTAGTACCTGTTTCCCTTTCCCTGGAATAAAGGTATTTGTAAACCTGCTTTAAAAATAGGCGTTATAACAGCTTTACCGCTTTCGGAAATACCTACATAAGGCGAATTTTTATTGCCCGAAAAATCTCCCATAATGGATATATAATAATACATATCTCCTATACCTTCCCTGCCGCCTGCATAGCCAATGCCCAGCAAAAGACTGGTTGCGGAAGTTTTATATTTTTCAGTTGGACTATTAGCAAAAATTCTTTTTTGAGAAATGAAATTTTGTTCAGCCTGTACATTCAGGAACAAAAATTTCAAAGGATACACTCTTGCAAAAATACCTGGCCCGAAATCGGTTTCCCGAATTTTGTCATCGCTTACTAAACCATTAGAATAAACATAGCGGGAAGATGCATAGGTAAAATTAAAAACAACACCTGCATCCAGCCATTTTGTAATGCTGTAGCCTAAAACCGGGCTTGCACCTAAAACTGTTGAATAACTTCCAACGGAAACTATTGCCCCTCCACCGGTAAAAAGGTTTTCCTTTTTAAATTTTCCTTTTGTTTCGTCACCGGATTTTTTTTCATCCTGAGCTTTGGCTGCGAAAAAACCGGTTATAAAGGTTAAAATAATTATTACTTTTTTCATGGCTACTTTATTATTATCTGTTTATAATTTTTAGAATCATTTAAAAATCCATCGTTTAATTACTATCAAAAATTTTACCGCTGTTTAAAATATTATTGGGATCAAACACTTTTTTTATTCCTCTCATCAACTCAAATCCCGCTTTATCAAAAACAATATCCATGTATGGTTTTTGTATCAAACCAATGCCATGCTCGCCGCTGATGGTACCACCCAGTTTTTTTACCAGTTTAAACAAAGCCTGCAAAGCAGGTATTACATCCGGATTGTTTAAACTATAAATGCTACCCTGTTTTTTTATGCGTATGTGCAGGTTGCCATCGCCTGCATGGCCATAACAAACCACATCAAAATCATATTCTTTTCCCAGCGCTTTAACACCGCTTATTAAAGCGGGTAATTGCGCCCTTGGCACTACAGTATCTTCTTCAATTGTATATCCATCAATCTTTACAGCCTCTGCAACACGCCTTCTTAACTTCCACAATTCGGCTTTTTGCTGTGCATCATCTGCAAAAAAGGCATCGCCACAATCAAACTGTAAAAGCAATTCTGCAATGGCTTCCATCTCACTCATTAAAGTATCCATGTGGTTGCCATCTACCTCAATAATTAAATGTGCTTCCATTTCATCGGTTACCGGTACAACAGTGCTATCAACAAAACGACTTACAATTTTCAATGCATTTATTTCTACCAGTTCCATTGCACTGGGTGTAAAGCCTGCCCTGAAAATGGCACTCACAGCTGCTCCCGCATTTTCCAGAGAATTAAAAGGCACCAGCATCAGCAAATCGTATTTGGGATGTGGTAGCAGCTTTAAAACAATTTTTGTAACGATGGCTAAAGTTCCTTCGCTTCCCACAATCAATTGCGTTAAATTATAACCCGTAGAATTTTTTAACACATTAGCACCGGTCCACATGATTTCGCCGGTAGGCAAAACAATTTGCAGGTTAAGCACATAATCTTTTACCACACCATATTTAACGGCTTTTGGGCCACCACTGTTTTCTGCAATATTGCCACCAATAAAACAACTGCCACGGCTGCTTGGGTCTGGCGGATAAAACAACCCTTTTTCTTTTACTGCATTTTGTAAAACTTCGGTAATAACGCCGGGCTCAGTAGTAACCTGCAAGTTGCGTTCATCAATTTCGATAATTGAATTCATGCGTTCCATAGAAAGCAACACACCACCCAAATGCGGTAGTGCGCCGCCGCTTAACCCGGTGCCTGCGCCACGTGGTGTAACCGGTATTTTATGCTGGTTGCAGATGATCATTATCTGGCTGATCTCTTCTGCTGTACGAGGTTTTATTACAATATCGGGAAGAAAATGAAGATTCTCTGTTTCGTCATGAGCGTAGTTATTTAAACTTTCTTCATCGGTAAATACATACGCATCGCTAACAATTTCTTTAAAAGCATTTATAAATTGCCATGCATTCATTTTTTCGTTTGCTGATGCCACCATGTATTTTTATTTATGCAAAAATCGTATAAAACAATGAGTTGATAAAATTTGAAATGGGATGATGGCTTTGGAAAAGTTTTAATCGTTGCCAAAGTTTTAAAACTTTGGACAAAGAGAAGCCCTGTCAACATTTTCGGGATAAAATCCTTTTTTAATAATGCTTAATTCGCTGGCACCGCGGTAGCCGTTGTACTTACTGAGGCCCGATAGTGTTACATCGTAACTGAAAGCAAACTGCACTTTCTTAACTTCAAAACCAACCATGGGTACAATTGCATCGCCCAGGCGGTAATAGACACCCGCCAGTAACTGCGATTCTCCAAACTCAGACAGGTTATAATTTGCATTGATGCCAAACACAAGATCGGTAGCCCTTGCCTGGGTTGAGAAGTAAGCATTTGGATTAATAATTACCCGGTCGTTTACTTTTAAAATAGCATTTAAAAAGGCTGTTTGCCGCATGGGTATGCGGCCGGCAACTGTATTATCGCCAAAAAAAGTTTCTCTGGGCCTGTTAACATGCTGAATAGAGTAACCAGCATTGATGTATACATTCTCATCAGGAAAATAGGCATAGTTCATCCCTGCATGCACATCGAGATAACTTACATAGTTATTTGTAAAAGAAACTCCCGTAGGTATGTTGCTATCAAAAAACTTTCCATCAAACTGATCGGGAAATTTTAATTTAGATTGATTGATACGTTTGTTTGCCCATCCAATATTAAAACCCGCCGAAAGCAGACTGCTTAATCCCAGCATTTGATGATAAGCCAGGGAGCCATAAATTTTTGTGCTGCTTAAACTACCTGCTCCTGCCTGGTCATTCAATATCATACCCCCCAGGCCAAGCCATCCGTTTTCCAGCCTGTCTCTAAGCACCTGAGCATCGCCAAAAACGCTCACTGTTTTATATGGTACCGACATAATGGTACTCCACTGATTGCGGTAATTAGCGCCAATTCTAAAATCGGCATCGGGTATAAAACCTGTATTAGCAGGGTTGGTAACCAAGGGCGAATTAAAGAATTGCGAAAAATGCAGATCCTGTGCCTGAAGAGAAACTTCAAACTGCAAACTGCAAATGGTGAGCAATAGTATTTTTATTTTTTTTATCATTCTATTTTTCAATCGTAAGGATAAGTTTTGAATGATGAAAAGGTCGCAAAAATCTTTCCAATTTTCAATCAATCAATTCCCTAAAAAATTATTACCAAATATTTAATTAAAAAAATCCTGTAGTCTTATCTTAACAAACTTATATCCCCTGTTTTTCTTAACTTCTGTCCATCCGTAAATTCAACATCAAGTGTGTAAGTATAAACATCCATTGGCTGCAATACTCCTTTAAATAAACCGTTCCATCCTTCGTTTCTGTTGGTTGTAGCAAAAACAACCTGTCCCCATCTGTTGTAAATTTTCCAGTTCATAATTCCAATTCCAAAACCTTTTACTTTTACAATACCATTTTCGCCAAAACGCCCTGGTGTAAAGGCATTGGGCACATCCAGCAGCGGCACAATCAATATGGGTACATCTTGCGTAATGCTATCTACACAGTTGGCCACATTGTAAGCATACAGCGTAGCCCTAAAAGTTCCGGTTGTGTTATATTGGTGAGAAGGATTTACTTCGGTTGAAGTTTCTCCATCTCCAAAATTCCATAAGTACCTGTTTGCATTGTTTGATAAATTGGTAAACCGGGTGAGGGCGTTTACCTGCGGAGGATTTGGCGTCCAGCTAAAACCTGCCTTTGGTATTGCAAATATGGTAATAGTAAAATAGGCTGATGTATCCCTTTTATTACAGGTGCTTGTATCAATTGCTATAAGCCTTACTTTATAAATACCTGTTGAGTTGTAAGTATATGTGGGCTCAAAATCTGTTGAACCATCGCCATTACCAAAGTCCCATATCCAATCGGTACCGCCGAGCGAAAGGTTTTTAAACTTTAAAGTAAATGGCACACAACCCCTGGATGGTGCCGAAAATATGGCTTTTACATTAGGGCTGATACGTAAAGTTTTTACAGCACTGTCGGGTGCGTTACAGAATGTGGTATCATCTACCAACAAGGTAACTTTGTAGCTGCCCGTTGATGCATACGTATGAATAACCGGCCCGAAGCCTGCACGTACTTTTGGGGTATTATCTCCAAAATCCCACAAAAAACTCTGGCTGGTATATGTTGGTACTGTAGCCACTGTTTGATTAACGAATTGATATCGCAGGCTATTACAGGAATCTAATTTAAAAAAAGAAAAATCAGCATCAATATTGTTATTGCCAACTTTTACAATCACATACGCCGTATCAGAAATATTGCAGGTGGCAGAATCAATTGAAACCAACATCAACCTGTATTGTCCCACACGTGTATAGGTATGTGAGGTAGAATTATTGGGGGCAAAAGTTGTATCTATACGGGTGTCATACTGATCGCCATAATCCCAGATATACATTTTGCCTTTTGCCAAAGTATCTGTAAATCTTACTGTAAGCGGCACGCAGCCAATGGTATCAATAACTCCATTTATAGTTGCTTTAACGCTGGCTCCAATGCCGGCAAAATTCATTTCAATTTTTACCGCAGCTTCATTACAACCATCTCCGTTGGGCGTATTATTTGATCCGGACCATACACCTGGTGTAGTAAAAAATAACCTACCTCCATCACCACAACCACACACAGCCTGGTATATTATTCCATTTGCATCAAAGCGGCTTGTGCCGCCATCCACATGATCGCCAAAACCACCGTTTTGTCCAAAGTGAGTACCAAAAAGCTGGCTTTTCCCATCCTTTTCTAATACAAAAAAGAAAAGATCCTGCCCATCGGCGGGTGGAATGCCTGGCAATGGATTTACTTCGGGCATTCCGCTGGTACCTGCAGATGGATAGGATTTGAATATATTAATTCCACCTCCCCAGCCGGATACATAAACATTCTGACATCGATCTACCAGAAAAGCAATTGGTGATAAATTAGGTACTGCTGCATTGGTACCAAAAGTAGTTGAGTATTTATATACTGATAAATTGGAATCGAGTTTACTTATAAATTGTTTACTACCGGCATTATTAAATATGGATGATTGCCCTTGTGCAACCTGCACGGTCCATGCACCGGTAGTAGTACCCATAATGTAAGGAAAACCAAATTTATCAAACTGAATTCCATAAATAAGATCATTACCACCGGTACCCTGGTAAGTGGTTCTTATAAGAGCTGATCCGTCATTTGCGATCTCAGTAATAAAACCATCAGTTGCACCGCCCTGGTAAGTTGCCTGCATTACCAATGGGTTAGTTCCCTGTAAATTATTACTTGTTGTACCACCTGCAACATAAATTTTACCAGTAACCGGATTTTGTGACAGCACAAAACAGGCGTCATCGCCAGAACCGCCAAAATAAGTGCTGAATAAAATGGTAGAAAGACTTGGAGTTAGTTTAAGAATCACCCCATCCTGCCTTCCTCCGCCAAAATTTGTCTGAATGGGTGTGCCTGGTGTAACCGGAAAATCGTTAGACTGTGTACTGGATGCTAATAAAATATTCCCTCCATTGTCCAGTATAACTTCACTCCTGGCATCATCGCCATAATTTCTTCGGGTTGCATCTGCTCCATCTGGCGGCAAATATTTACCACGGATGTTTACACCATCGTTACTGCTTCCACCTATTTTAATAGACCCTAAAATTGCAGAACCTGCAGCATTTAATTTTGTGATTACAATATCATAACCGCCGCCTGCACCACTCAATGTACCCGGGTAATTTGTTGAATTTGAGCGGCCCGCCACAAAAAGATTACCCTGTGCATCGCAGATCATGCTGTGCGGCTGTTCGTTTCTGCTACCACCGAGATAAGTTGCGTAAACCCTGTTTACCCCATCAGGCGAAAATTTCATAATCGCTATATCATATCCGCCATTGCCATCTTCATTTACGCCGCCGCCATAAGTGGTTTGATAAGCACCCGGCGAAATGGGGTACCCCGTGTTAAAGGCAATTCCGCCTGCAAAAAGACTTCCATCCGGACCAGGTGTTGCAGTGTATCCCCAGTTTTCGGCCGTACTGCCCGTAAAGGTTGAAAAAATTAAAGTAGGGTCAATAACAAGGGTGGATTTCGGATCGTATTCAGTTACTTTAAAACGTACAATATTATTTTTTACAACATACTTACAATTTACCGTATTTCTCTTTCCCTCACCAATTTGGTAACTGTAAGGATACAATTCTTTAATGGCCCCAACAGATGTTTTGATGAGCAACTCCTTATTTAAAACTTCTAATTTATCAATGCCCCTGTATTGCAAGGCTATTTTATCAACATCGCCACCCGGGTGAATGATTATATCGTATTTCATTTTGCCGCCATCGCTGTAATAGCGCACATCTACATTTGGGTAAATATTCTGATAACTTACAGCCTGGGCAATTTTACAACCACCAGCCCATTTGGATTTATCATTGCCTGAAAAGTAGTTGTTATAATAAGGTTGAATTTTATCGGCGGTACTTTGCACAAATGATTTGCCGCCTAAAAAACTAACTGTATAAGCATGTGAGTTTACTACAATTGGCTGGCCCATGGTTGCCGGGTTTGCGTTGTGGCCATGCATCTGCTCTGACAAAATTTTTAAATCGGCAGGGTTGTGAAGATCAACCGTGAATCCCTGATCTTCTAAAAAAAATGAACCTGTAGAAAAATCGGCCCGGTATTGAACTTTACTATCCCACTGGCCTTTGTTTTGTACAAACTGTACCTGCCCATAAGAGACGTGGTGTACAATAAAAATTGCAGATAATATTGTTATGAAATGAAGGAGTATTTTGCGTAAAATTGTCAAGTATTCTTTTTTACAATGTACTAAAATTAAACCGTAAAATTAACGGTTAGGGCAATTATATAAAGATTTAGAAACCGTTAATAAGTGTTATAGTTGGTTAACTATTTGCAATAATAATTGTTTAATAAATCATGTATAATTTACGAAATTTTAATCCACGCTGTTTTGCCTTTTTGCTGCTGCAGATAATTTTTAACAGTTTCGTTTTCAGCGATTTTCAAATCAGGATCGGTTTCTAAAATTGCTTCGGCGGCATCTCTTGCTGCTTCCAGTATAACCCTGTCCTGTACTATGTTTGCCAGCTTAAAGTTTAGCAACCCGCTTTGCCTGGTGGGTTCTATATCTCCCGGGCCACGTATTTCCAGGTCTTTTTCTGCTATTTTAAAACCGTCGTTGGTAGCTACCATTATCTTTAACCGTTCACGGGCATCGTTTGATACTTTGGGACCTGTTAATAATATGCAAAAACTTTTTTCGGCTCCTCTTCCTACCCTTCCCCTAAGTTGATGCAATTGCGATAAACCAAATTTTTCGGCACTCTCAATTACCATCACACTGGCATTGGGCACATTCACTCCCACTTCTATAACCGTAGTGCTTACCATTATTTGTGTATCGCCTTTTACAAACCGCTGCATGTTGGTTTCCTTTTGCTCTGCCGGTTGTTTACCATGTACCATACTTATCCAGTATTTTGGTTCCGGAAAAAAGGATTTCACTTCTTCAAAACCTTTCATGAGGTTTTCGTAATCCATAGCACTGCTTTCTTCAATAAGCGGATAAACAATGTAAGCCTGTCTTCCTTTTGCAACTTCTTCCTTCACAAAATCCATTACCTGTGGCCTGGCACTTTCGGAACGGTGCAATGTATTAATCGGTTGCCTGCCCGGTGGCAATTCATCAATAACGCTATAATCCAGATCGCCGTACGCAGTAAGTGCAAGCGTACGTGGTATGGGCGTTGCCGTCATTACCAGCACATGTGGTGGTATGGTATTCTTCTTCCACAATTGTGCCCGCTGTGCTACTCCAAACTTATGCTGTTCATCTATTACAGCAAAACCCAGGTTTTTAAAAATCACTTTATCTTCAATAACTGCATGCGTACCTATTAAAATATGCAGCGTTCCATCTTCACAAAGTTTTAGTACTTCTTTACGCTGTTTACCTTTAGATGAGCCCGTAAGCAATTTTACACAAACCGGCATATCTTTTACCAACTCTGTAATGCCGTTAAAGTGCTGCTGCGCCAAAATTTCGGTGGGTGCCATTAATACTGATTGAAATCCGTTATCAGCCGCAATCAACATCATCATCAATGCCACAATGGTTTTTCCGCTACCCACATCCCCTTGTAAGAGGCGGTTCATTTGTTTGCCGCTGCCTGCATCTTTCCTTATTTCCTTTAACACTTTTTTTTGTGCATTGGTTAATTCAAAAGGGAGATATTTTTCGAAAAAAATGTTAAAAAGATCGCCTACCTTATCAAAACTTAATCCCCTGCTATACCGGTGTCGGGTTGATTTTATGAGGCCCAGCCTGAGTTGAGCGAAAAATAATTCTTCAAATTTAATTCGCCGCACCGCATGCAAATAATGATTTTCTGTTGCCGGGTAATGTATTTGCCGGCAGGCATTATAGCGGCTGATGAATTTATATTGATCAATGATTGATTGGGGTAAATTTTCGGGCAGATCTTTTTCGCTCAGCAATTGCAATACTGCATAAGTAAGTTTACCGATGGAGCGGCCATTAAGGGCTTTTGCTTTTAATTTTTCGGTAGATGGATAAACCGGTTCCAGGTAATTTTTTCCATCGGCTTTTTGCCCGGTAAAATTCTCAATTTCGGGATGGGCAATTTGTGGTTTGCCCATAAAGAAAGCCAATCTCCCAAAAACTAAATATTGATGACCTGTTTCAATTGCCTTTTGTATCCAGCTTATTCCCTGAAACCACACCAATTCAATCTCGCCGGTTTCATCGGCCAATCTGGCCACCAATCTTTTCGCCCTGCCTTCGCCCAAAATATTTATTTGTGTAATTTTTCCGGCAACCTGTGCGAATTCGTTAGCAGGTGAAAGTGCCCCAATCTTATCCAGCTTTGTTTTATCTACATGCCTGAAGGGGTAATGCTCCAGCAGATCTTTAAAAGTAAAAATCTGCAATTCTTTTTTTAAGAGATCGCCTTTGAATGTTGTTACGCCTTGTAAATATTCAATGGGACTGTTTAATATGGAAGAAGTGGAGCTGATGAGAATTGTTTTTACAAATATACAAAGCAGGCATCAGGAATGCTTTCGCCTGGCGGCGAAAATAATTTGCCACAGAGGCACGGAAGCACAGAAAAAGACATGTAAATATGACTTAAAAGAAAATAGTGATGATAAAAATTATCGCTTATTATTCTGAAACCGCCTTGGCTTATTAAAGTTTCTGTTTCCTCCGCCTGAACCGCCTGAAGGCGCAGTATTGTACGCTGGTGTTTCTCCAAGTTCTTCGGGCACTGTAGCTTTAGACACAGGTTTACCCAAAAGTTTTTCTATGCTCTGAAATTTGCGTTGCTCTTTTACGGTAACAAAAGTATAAGCACTGCCTTCGGCTGCAGCCCTTGCTGTACGGCCAATGCGGTGTACATAATCTTCGCCATCATGTGGTACATCGTAATTAATAACCAGGTCAATATTGTCAATATCAATACCACGGCTTAAAATATCGGTAGCTACTAAAATTGGTAACCGCTTACTTTTAAATTGCATCAACACATCTTCCCTATTGCTCTGTTCAAGATCACTATGAATTTCATCTGCCAGAAATTTAGCACGCTTTAAATCTCGGGTAAGATTTTTAACCGCAATTTTGCTGCTGCAAAAAATGAGTACGGATGAAAAATTTTTTTTCTTAAGCAAATACTTTACAAGCGGAATTTTTTGTGTGTCGTACACAATAAAGGCGCTCTGTTCTATCTTCTCATTTGGTTTGCTGATAGATATATTTATCTCTTCGGGCTGATGCAAAATCTTTCTGGCCATTTCTCTTATTTTATGCGGCATGGTTGCAGAAAATAAAAGGTTCTGTCTTTTTTTAGGCAGGTTATCAATGATGAACATAATGTCGTCGTAAAAGCCCATATCCAGCATGCGGTCGGCTTCATCAAGAATTAAATATTTTAATCCGGCCAGTTTTACATAGCCCATTTTTATATGCGCCATCATTTTACCGGGAGTGCAAATAACCACATCGGCACCATGGCTCAGGGCTTTTTTCTCCTGCACAAATGCATTACCATCTCCACCACCATAAACGGCAATAGAGCTAACCGAAGTAAAATAAGAAAGCCCTTCCATGTGTTGCGCAATCTGCACGGCAAGCTCCCGTGTAGGTACAATAACCAGTGCATTGTTTGTATGATCCTCATGCGGATCGGTAATAATTTTATTGATAAGGGGCAATAAAAAAGCAGCCGTTTTACCGGTACCAGTTTGTGCCGATGCTATAATATCTTTGCCCTGCATTATCAGGGGTATCACCTGTTCCTGCACAGGGGTTGCGTTTTCATAGCCAGAGGAATCAATGCCTTCCATTAACCTAGGGTCAAATCCAAATTCTGTAAACTTCAATGTAATTTTTTTTGTGAAGATAGGTTATTACAGGAATTTGTGCGAATTACACGAATTAGCCATCCTACAGGGTCAATTCGTGTAATTAGTGTAATTCAATTTAATTAGTGAACTTTGTATTTATGATTAAAGTTGGCGAATACAATAATTTAAAAGTAATACGTGAAGTTGATTTTGGACTTTATTTAGATGATGGCGCCGAGGGCATTTTGTTACCCAAGCGATTTGTACCGGCAAATACCAAAATTGGCGATGATGTAACCGTTTTTTTGTACCATGATGGAGAAGACAGGTTGATTGCTACCACACAAAAGCCAAAAGGTATTTTGGGCGATATTGTAAAACTGAGAACCATCAGCGTAACAGAGCATGGTGCTTTTTTAGATAATGGTTTAATGAAGGATCTGTTTGTGCCAAAATCGAAACAGCAGCAGGTGATGATCCCTAACGGCGAATACCTGGTAAAAATTTATTTGGATGAACAGACAGGAAGATTGGCCGCAACCGAAAAGATAGAACCATTTTTAAGCAATGAAGAATTAACAGTTAAAGAACTTGAGGTTGTTGACCTGATCGTTTACCGCCGCACAGATATTGGCTATGTGTGCATCATCAACAACCAGCATACTGGTGTATTACATCACAACGAAATTTACAGGAATATTACTGCCGGCGACCGCTTTACCGGTTTTATAAAAAAGATTTATCCCGAAGATAAGGCAAGCGACCTTCGCTACCGCATTGATGTAGCCGCAGGTAAACCCGGTTACAACCGTGTGGAAGATGAAACAGAAAAAATAATTCGTTTATTAAAAGAGAACAATGGATTTTTACCTTATCACGATAAAAGTGATCCCGAAGAAATTTATTCGTTTTTTGGAATGAGTAAGAAGACGTTTAAAATGACAACTGGTAATCTTTATAAACAGCGCAAGCTTGGTTTTGAAAAAGATGGAATAAGACTTTTATAAAAAAAGTTGAAAATTACTTTCCGATACAGAATTTAGAGAAAATATAATCAAGCACGTTTTCATTGGTGATATCGCCTGTTATTTCAGAAATATAATGTAGGCAGTGGCGGATATCCAAGGCAAGCAGATCACCGGTGATATTATTATCCAGCCCTGCTTTAATATCAGTAAGTGATCTGTCTACCTGTTGCAAGGCTTCATAATGACGGGTGTTGGTAATGATCGTATTCTCTGTATTAATATTGCCGCTAACTATTCTGTCTACCAATCTTTTTTTAAGCAGATCAATATGATTCTTCTCTTTTGCTGAGATGTATAAGGCATCAGTTCCTGCAAATTTTTCAGCAGCTGCATCTGTACCCATGATATCTGTCTTGTTTCCAACAGAAAAATAATTAGCATTTTTTTCAGCAATTAACCCAATAGCAGCTTCCAGTTCTGCCGGCGTTTCGGTGTTTACATCAAAAATATAGATCACTTCATCCGACTGCTCAATTTTTTCCTTGCTCTTTTCAATACCTATCAATTCTATAACGTCGGTGCTGTGTTCCCGAATACCTGCAGTATCAATCAACCTGAAAATAATTCCATCTATATTTATAATTTCTTCAACTGTATCACGTGTGGTGCCAGCTATTTCACTTACAATGGCCCTGTTTTCATTCAGCAGCGTATTCAGTAAAGTACTTTTACCGGCATTGGGTTTACCAATGATGGCAACACTTACACCATTCTTAATAACATTGCCCAGTTTAAAAGATTGGAGCAAATCGCCGGTAACTGCAGTTGCATCCGCAATTAATTCATAAAATTTTTTCCGGTCTGCAAATTCAACATCTTCCTGGCTAAAATCCAGTTCCAGTTCTATCAATGCCGAAAACTGAATGAGGTTTTCTCTGAGTGATTTTAAAATTTCGCTGAAACCCCCACGCATATTATGCAGCGCTGTTTTTTGTGATGCTGCAGTATTAGATGAAATAATATCTGCCACGGCTTCCGCCTGTGTAAGATCCAGTTTACCATTTAAAAAAGCACGTTGTGTAAACTCCCCAGCCTTTGCAAGCCTGGCACCTTTACGTATGCAAGCCTGTATTACCTGCTGTTGCACAAAGGGGCTTCCATGGCAACCAATTTCAACCACATCTTCGCCGGTATAACTTTTAGGATTTTTGTATAAGGATACAACTACTTCATCCAAATCCATATCATCTTCCCTAATTAAACCAAAATGAATGGTATGTGAATTTTGTTTATGCAGATCTTTTGAAGAAAATAATTTATTTACGATATCAATTGCTTTTGAACCGCTTAAGCGGATAACACCTATTGCCCCAATACCTGTTGGTGTGGCCAGTGCAACAATGGTATCATCCCAACCCGAAATTTGATTTGACATGCGGCAAAGATAGTAAGCAGTTGGCAGTCAGCAGTATGCAGCGGACTACAAATAGTATTCATTTTGAAAACTGCCAACTGTAAACTGCTATCTGCTCACTGGCAAGGCTTTATTATTTTTTAAGAAGATGTTTTTTGTCGGCCTCATTTATCTCATCCACATAATACTTTTTGATCTGGCAAATGGTTACTTCATCTGTAATATCAACAAAGTTTTTAAAATTGCTGGCTGCCGATGCTTTGATGATAAGTATAAACTGATCGGCACTTCCACGTACCTTTTCAACATTTGCTTTTTTCTGCATTAAAACAGTGCGTATTTGCTCGGGAGCAAAACCTGTTTCTTTTACAGGTGGGTTATTTTCAATAGCACCTTCATAATATTTTATACTGTTATTTTTATCAAGCAATACCGTTAACACACATGATTCGCAAACCGGATCTTTGGTTATTGTATCATCTTTTGGCATAACCAAATCCATGGCTTTGGGAGCAGCCAGGGTTGAAGTAAATACAAAAAAAGTAAGCAGTAAAAAACCCAGGTCAACCATGGGCGTAAGATCAACCCTGGTACTTTTTTTATTAAGTCTTTTCTTTTTTTCGTTTGATCTTTTTGTTTCTATTTCTGCCATTTCAGTAAGTTTTTATTAAGATTGCAGATTGGGATTTTTCCATACGCAAACAAAAAAAAATCCCTCCGCAATTGCGAAGGGATAAAAAATCATTTCAAAAAAAATTATTCCTCTACCAAAAAAGTTATTGGCTGCCGGCGATACGCATTTACATGTTGCCCGTTTTGTACAGCCGGTGTCCAGTTTTTTGTTTTTTTAATTACCCTTTCTGCTTCGGCACACATACCAAAACCCGGATCGTTTTCGCATTTTACATCACTAACACTTCCATCTTTACTCACAACAAATTTTACAATAACAGTGTATTTACCGGCACTAGCACCATTATCAACCGGTGTGCCGGCATTTAGTGTACTGCGTAAATAACTAAGCCATGCATCCTGCCCGCCGGGGAAACCAGCTTCTATCTGCACTGATGTAAAAATTGCATTTTCATTATCTGGTTTTTTTATCTCCACCACTTTTGTATCAGTTTCATCAATGGGCGCCTGTACAATGGGATTGCTGTTTTCGCTTTTTACATCTTTATTGCTGATGGTAGCATCTGGGTCAATATCTTTTATTATTTCCTCAGGTTTTACATCTTCATCCCTTGTAATAACAGGCGGCGTAAACCTTACCTGCTTTATATCAATTTTTGTTTGCACAGGCTGCGGAGGCGGTGGCGGTAGTGGCACATCCGTATTTACCTGCGTCATTATGGTTTCCACCGTATCAAATTTTCTGTTACTATCGTTACCGCTGATGATATTTGCTAAAACAGTTCCACCAAAAGCCAGTAATAAAGCACTACCGGTAATTACCAATGCTTTACTCAGCGTTTTTTTGTAAGATTTTCTTAATTGATAAGCACCGTAGGCTTTATTCTTGCCATCAAAAATAATATCAAGAAAATCGGCAGCTAAAATTTTATTTGTTTCCATATCAGTTAATTTTTAATCAGATCCGGAATTTTTTAAGTTCCAAAAATCTGTTTGTTGTGATAGAAATATTTTTTACTTAGAGCTTAATTTTCTTCTTTGGCTGTACACTTCCTGTAAGAAAATTTTTATTGAGATGGCAGGATGAAATATTTCCACAAAAAAATAAAAAAAAATCCCCCGGAAAAACCGGGGGACTGACATGCTTTATTTTTTTAAATTTATTCGTCAACTACAAAGGTGATAGGCTGGCGGCGATATGCATTTACATTTCGTCCGTTCTGTATAGCCGGAGTCCAGTTTTTTGTTTTCTTAATTACCCTCACCGCTTCTTCGCACATACCAAAACCAGGATCATTTTCACAGTTAACATCACTCAAACTACCATCTTTACTTACCACAAACTTTACAATAACGGTGTATTTACCACCACTTGCGCCGTTATCAACGGGTGTACTGGCATTTAATGTTTTCTGCAGGTAATTACGCCATGCACCTTCTCCTCCCGGAAATCCGGCCTCTACTTCAACCTTGGTAAAAATTTTATTTTCATCATCGGCTACTTTCACTTCCACAACCTGGGTTCCTTTTTCTTCAACCGGTGCCTGTACTACCTGCACGGTGTTTTCACTTTTTACAGTTTGCACACTTATAGCTGCATCTTCCTTAATCTCTTCAATTTTTTCTTCAGGCTTTACCTCTTCATCTTTTACAATTTTAGGAGGTGTAAATTTAACCTGGTTAATTTCAGGAGGTGGTGGCGGCGTTGGTGGTGGCGGTGGTGGAGGTGGTGGAGGAGGTGGTGGTGGCTCATTTTTTATTTCGGCCATTTGTGTATCCACTACGTTCAGATCTGCCTTACCCATATTATCGCTGATAATATTGGCCAAAACAGTTCCTCCAACAATTAATAATAAAGCTGCCCCCGTAATAACCAAAGCCTTTGTAAGCCTTTTTTTGTAGGCCTTTCTTAATTGATAAGCGCCGTACTCTTTATTCTTGCCATCAAAGATAATGTCAAGAATATCGGCACTTAAAATTTTGTTTGCTTCCATTATGATCTCTTTTTAAATTAGATTCAAAATTGTTCCAATTCCATAATTCCTATTTAATTCCGTTTGCTTCTTCCGTCTTCTGGATAAGCATTTTTTCTACATCAACCATATCCACTTCGGCATAATGGCCGGGTGGCACTGCGGATATTGTCATTTCATCCAGAATATCAATTGCATTTTTAAATGTTGACTTTTCGTCTGATTTAATAATGTACATCAGGTCATCTATTGGTGTAGCTTTTTTCTTCTCTAATATTAACGAACGTATGCCTGCAAAATTGGTGCTTTTAAAATCCTGGCTTATTGTTTCGGGCATTAACTGACCGTAATAATAATAAACCTGGTTCCCTTTGCCCAGCAAGATCGTCATAGCACCTGAATTTTTTACCTTCAGCTGCTGATTAGGATCATCCTTTGGTTCATTCATGTTCATAGCTGTGCTCTGGCTCATGGTAGTGGTAAACACAAAAAATGTAAGCAACAGAAACCCAAGATCAACCATGGGAGTAAGATCAACACGCGTTGAATTCTTTTTCGCTTTTTTTACGCCGGGACCTTTTTTGTGTCCGCCACCCGACGAGGTATCCATTTCTGCCATAGTAATAGTTTTTTAATTTTATACTATAATTATTTTTTTTCAGTCTGTGCTGTTTTGTAGAGTTCTGATCCTAAAGGCACATTCTCACCTTCAGTTACAATTCTGAATTTAAAAATTTCATTGGCCTTAAAGGCATTTTTTATATTTTTAAAGACCGGATACAATGCTTCTCCATCGCCTTTAACCAGCAGCATATCCTGAAGCTTTCGCAGGTCCTCGCCTTTATAAGCATTGGTTATGCTTTTAATCCAGTAACTCAATTCATTATTAGTACTGTCAACAGGTATGCCCGGCATTTCATTGGCAGGAATTTCCCTGTTTGAATTTAATGCTGATTTCAGCATACCTACAGGCAAACCTATAAACTCAGTTTTTTTGAGTTTTGCAAGCTCAGTTGGATTTAGCTGAAGGCCTCTTGTTGTATTAAAATCATCCACTATTTCATTCTTTTTAGTATCCTCCCCCATCATTAAAAATACTTTACCATCTTTGGTCATTGTTATTAATATTGATTTATCAGGAGCTGCCTTTGACGAAACTGAAGTGGGTGTTTTAACACTCAGTACTTCTGGTGGTTTTTGTTTTGTTGCCAATATAAAAAAAGACAACAACAAGAATGCCACATCACACATTGCCGTCATGTCGATGGTGGTACTTTTTCTTGGTATTTTAACTTTTGGCATTTCTTAAATTTTAGTATGATACTTTAATGATACAAAACCTTTCCTTTTCCATACAATTATTTGTACAGAGAAGAGAAAGTTTGTGTTAAAGTAAATCCAGATTCATCTATACCATAAGTAATACCATCAATTTTGGTAGTAAATATATTATAAAATACAATGGCAAATGCTGAAGTACCGATACCCAGAGCAGTATTATACAAGGCCTCAGATATACCAACCGATAACTGGTTTGCTGCACCTGCACCACCACTATCGCCACCGAGGTTACCAAATGCACGAATCATGCCCAATACCGTTCCCAACAAACCTAACAAGGTTGCAATAGAAGCGATGGTTGATAAGAAAACCAGGTTTTTTTCAAGCATTGGCAATTCAAGCGAAGTAGCTTCTTCTACTTCTTTTTGTATGGACATTACTTTTTGATCGGTTGTTAACTCAGTATTAGCAATCATTGCTTTGTAGCGGTGTAAACCTGCTTTCATTACATTGCCAACTGATCCTCTTTGCTTATCGCACTCTGCCAATGCTGCATCTACATTTTTATTAGCAAGTTGGTACTGCACTTTACGGATAAAGTCGGCATTATTACCGGTACCACTTGCTTTTGCGATAGTCATAAATCTTTCTACAACAAAAGTAAGCATGGTTAAAAATGTACCAATCAGAATAGGTACAATAATACCACCAAGGTACATTTTACTTAAAGCAGATTTTGGATCTTCGTGCTTGGGCCAAAATAATCCTTCTCCGGGTTTGCCAAAATTAGCTGGATTTCCCAATCCAAATCTCCATATTAAATAACCTGCTATAATACATAATACAGGGGCAAGCAAAGAAATTGCGTTGCTTGATTTTTTTGCCTGAACCGAGGTTGTTGGTTTTACAGTTGATGTAGTGTCTGCCATAAAATTCTAATTTTTAGTTTTGTAAAATTTTAGTTTATGTTTAATGATTAGTAAAGGAATTATTTTTTATTTTTTTAGCTATTGCAATCTTTTTTATTTTTTAACTGCACAGAAGCAGGATGCACAAGTTAAATAATAAATTGAAAGTACAACTTACAAAATTTTAATTTTATAAATATTTTTTTACGATGCAAAAATTGAATTTTTACATAATAAATTTCTGCAAACGGTTGAAATTTTGAAAAAAAATCAAAAAAGCCATTTAAATGATAAAAACCTTCAATGACTATTCGTACCGCAAGGCCACGATGGGGTCTAATTTTGAAGCTTTGTAAGCGGGATATAACCCAGCAGCCAGACCAACCAAAGAGCATACTACAACACCAGTAATAACCCAGCCCCAGGGAACCACAAAGCCGGTTTTTAAAAATATAGAAACCAGGTTGCCAACCAGAATTCCTGATATTATGCCGGCCACTGCTCCCAGCAAACTGATTAAAACAGACTCGTATAAAAACTGAGACCTGATTTCTTTTTTGGTGCCACCGAGTGCTTTTATTAATCCTATTTCTTTGGTACGCTCATTTACTGCTACCAGCATTATATTCATTAAGCAAATAGCAGACCCAATTAATGTTATCAACGCAATGGCAAGCATAGCATATTGCAGATATAAAGAGGCGGATAAAAAGGTTTGTGCAATGCTGTCGCTTTTATCCACGTAAAAATTTATCTCATCTTTAATATCCAGCTTCCTTATCGGCCTGAAAGTTCCTTTAGCTTCTCCAATAGCGGCATCCATAAATTTAAGATCGGATACCATGATGCCGATGTTAAATGAAGAACTTTGTGATGCATATAAGCGGCGTATATTATTGTAAGAAGTAACTACAATTTTACTGGTGTTAAAAAAAGCACTTGAACTTTTATCTTCCAGCACAGCAATTACCCGGTAAGGAGTGTGATCAACATTTACAACCTGGTCAACTGCTTTTTCAGGATTATCAGGAAATAATTTTTTTGCAGTACCGCTTCCCAGCAAACAAATACTTCTGCCAGATTCAATTTCTGTTTCTGTGAAATTGCGGCCATAAGCAATAGTGTATCCGTTAAGCTCCAGGTAGTTTTCATCGCCACCTAAAATAGTTACATCAGGATTTGTTTTTTTACGATCATTATTACAAACAATATTGCGTGGCCCCATTAAAGCCAGGCCAACTTTTGCAGGAAAATTATATTGCGCTTTAAAAGCCCTGGCCTCCTCATAGGTAATTATCTTACCCATATTGCTCTTTTTTTCTTTCAAGGCCGATTTACTGGTTTTAGTATTATCGCCCCGTTGCCGGCCGCCACCAATACGTATATTACGATCTTTAAAACGCAGGCTGAAGGAGTTGGCACCCATGGTTGAGAAGCTGGTGGTAAGGCTTACACTGGCTGCTTTAATTGCAGTTACTATCATTATCAATGCAAAAATACCCAGGGCTATAATGGCAACCGTTAAACCGGTACGGAGCTTATTGCCAGAAATATTTCGCCAGGAAAGTGCAACGGTATCTTTAAATGTCATGAAGTAGAATTGTTCATGTTAAAGTTAACACCAGAATACGATTAAGAAGCAAAACTTTTATAAACGGCATTTAACCGCTTAATAATAAAGCCAGTTTGTAATTAACTCGGGGAACAATCCTAAAACAATTATGAGTATGGCGGTAATTACAAGAAGTATTTTAAAAGCAGGCGTTACATCTTCAGTGAGTATTAAATCATCGGCGCTTTGTTTAAAAAACATTGCCTGTATAATTCTAAAATAATAATAGGCGCTAATGGCAGCACAAAGCACCGCAAAAATTACCAGCCAGATGTGATGACCGGTTTGCAAAGCAGCCATCAACATATAAAATTTACTCTGAAAACCGGCAGTGAGTGGAATACCGGTTAATGATAACAAAAAAACTGTTGCCGTTACAGCAAGCAGCGGTTGTTGTTTGCTAAGGCCATTAAACCCATCAATGGTGTAATCTTTCATTTTTACAAGTATGGCAAAAATACCAATGCTGGCAAGGCTGTATGCTGCTGCATATAGTACCAAACCTTCGTAAGCCACTTTGCTTAATGCAAATAATGAGAACAGCATAAAGCCAGCCTGTGCAATACTTGAGTAAGCAAGCATGCGCTTTACACTTTGCTGAAATACTGCAGTAAGATTGCCTATTAATAAAGTTGCGGCTATTAAAATAACAATGAGTGTTTGCCATTGCTGATGCACACTGCCAAATGCATTTTCGAACAATCTTACAAAAGCAAAAAAAGCTGCTGCTTTTACAATTGTTGCCATAAAAGATGTAAACACTGTTGGTGCGCCATCGTACACATCGGGTGTCCAGAAATGAAATGGTGCTGCCGATACTTTAAAAGACATGGATATTAATAAAAGAACCAATCCCGCTGCAATTAAAGGAGACATGTGGGCATTACCGGATATAATTAAATGGATATCGAATGAGCCGAGATCGCCACCGCCATAAAGAAAAGCAATACCCAAAAGCATGATGCCTGTTGAGAAAGCTCCCATCAAAAAATATTTAAGTGCAGCTTCGTTACTTTTTAAATTCCGCTTATCGCTTCCTGTTAAAATGTAAAGGGGTATCGAAACAATTTCGATACCCATAAAGAGCATCAGCAGTGAGTTATAGGTAGATATCAGTGCAACACCACATAAAATAAAAAATATCAACGCAAAATATTCCGATACATTTTCTCCAACTTTTTCAATATCTCTGCCATTTAAAAAAAAGTAAAGCAAAGTACAGGCAAATGCCACATTTATAAAAGTGAGATTAAAGTTTTTAAAATCAAACATGCCTTTAACATCAACATTAAACAAAGGCATACCCCGGTTCATTTCAACACAATTTAAAGCCAGTATTACTGCCAATCCAAAAATTGCCAGGTATTTAGGAGTGCTTTTATTTTTAATGATAGCTCCGCCCAACATCATCACTACGCCCCAGATTGCTGTAAATATTATTGCATTCATACCTCAGTTACGCCAATGGCGTTTTTATTAATTTATTTTTGTTAAAATAACAGCTACTGTATCTTTTGTTAAATCTAAAACTGGTTGCGGATAAACTCCAAAAATAAAAATTAACACAACCAACACTGCCAATATAAATTTTTGTCCTGTTGAAATATCCTGCATATTTCCGGTAATGCTATTCGCCTCACCGTAAAAAACTTTTTGCACCATATTCAATGTGTAAACAGCAGCCAGGATAATGCTTAATCCAGCGACAGCGGTAAACCAGAAATTAAATTTAAACAAGCCGTTAAACATCATAAACTCACCCACAAATGCATTGGTTAAAGGCAGTGCAATATTTGCCAAAGCAATTACCACCAGAAAAATGGTGAGTGCAGGTGCTTTGTTTGCAATACCACCAAGCTCCGAAATTTTACGGGTGCCGGTTTGCTTTTCAATCAGGTCAACAACTATCCACATGCCAATGATATTAATACCATGGGCAAACATCTGTACCATTACACCCTGTAAACCAATTTCTGTTTTTGTAAAAATAGCGGCACACATTAAACCGATGTGGGCAATGGATGAATAAGCAACAAATCGTTTCAGATCATCTTGCTTAATTGCAATCAAGCTTGCGTAAATCATTCCGATAACAGCAAGCGCAATAACGATATTATCAAATTTTGAAACAGCATCGGGAAAGATTGGTAGTACCCATCTGATAACCGCAAAAACGCCCATTTTTACCATGATACCACTCAGTACCATCGTTGTTGCAGTTGGCGCCTGCTCGTATGTATCCGGCTGCCAGGTATGAAAAGGAAACACAGGCATTTTTATAGCAAATGCAATAAAGAAAAGCCAGAATATCCAATTTTTTTCTGCCGGAGAAAGTACCGCAGCATAAATTGCATTCATAGAAAATGAATGCTCAGCAAAAGAAGTTGGTGCTGTATGCATGTACAAGAATATGATACCAACCAGCATTAATAGTGAACCTGTAAAAGTATAAACAAAGAATTTGAATGTAGCCTGTATCCTTCTTTCTCCGCCCCAACGGCTGCAAAGAAAGTAAGCTGGTATAACAACCAACTCCCAGAAAAAATAAAATACCAAAATATCCAAAGCAGTAAAAACGCCCATTAAACCAGATTGTGTGAGCAACATCAACCCATAAAATGCATTGGCATTTTTATAGTTGGTTTTATAAGTAGCAATAAATATAATGGGGAACGAAACTGCGGTTAATGCGGTAAGCAAGTGGCTCATACCATCCATACCTAAAGTAAAATTGCTGCCCAGGTATTTTAACCAGTAATAACTTACATTATTAAGATAGAAGTGTTTTGTGTTATCTGCATACACGAGGCTAACCACCGATATACTTAATGTAATCAACGAAGCAATTACAGCCCAGTTTTTTACCGCATTTTCTTTGCGTATCATAAATGCCACAAGGCCCGCCAAGAGCGGAAACCATATTAATAATTCCGGAATGGTTATTAAATAATTAGGATCCATATTTTGTAATTACAAAAACAATTGAACAATAAAAAATATTAAAATGCCCAGCACCATCATCAACACATAAGTACCAACCTGGCCCGTTTGCAACAAACGTATTTGGCGGCTGCCATAATTAACTGCTTTGCCAACACCATTTACAAAACCATCAATGCCTTTTTTCTCAAAAATATTATTGAAATATTTTGCAATTGAAAGTAAAGGTTTTACAATGATGGCATCGTATAATTCATCAACATACCATTTATTGGTAAGCACTTTACCTATACCAGTTTCTTCTTTTTCAACTTTTTGATATTTGCTGAATTTACTCCACGCAAAAACCAACGCCGCCAAAGCTGCTGCAACCGAAATGCCCATCAGCATATATTCTGTTGCATGTGATAAGTGACTATTTTCAGCTATGGCATTGCTTTGTGCAAATACCGGTTCTAAAAATGTTTCCAGTCTATGGCCGCCATGCATAAAAATTTCCGGTATTCCAATCCATCCACCAATAACAGAAAGTATAGCAAGTATGATAAGGGGAATGGTCATTGCTTTCGGACTTTCGTGCAAATGATGTTCCTGCTCATGTGAACCACGGAATTTGCCAAGAAACGTCATAGCATATAAACGGAACATGTAAAAAGCTGTCATGATTGCACCAGCAACACCAACACCCCAGAGTATCGGATTTTTTTCAAAAGCCGCAGCTAAAATTTCGTCTTTAGAAAAGAAACCTGAGAAAGGTGGCATACCAGCTATTGCAAGGCAAGCCAGTAAAAAAGTTATGTGAGTAATGCTCATGTATTTTTTGAGGCCACCCATGTTACGTATGTCCTGCTCGCCACCCATGGCATGAATTACACTACCTGCACCAAGGAATAGCAACGCTTTAAAAAATGCATGCGTCATTACATGAAACACAGCGCCGGTATAAGCTCCAACACCCAGCGCTAAAAACATATACCCCAACTGGCTTACGGTTGAGTATGCCAATACTTTTTTAATATCGTTTTGTTTAAGAGCGATAGTAGCAGCAAGAATAGCTGTTGATAAACCAACGATAGCAACAACGCCCTGCGTAACCGGCGCCATGGTATATAAAATATTACTGCGTGCAATCATGTAAATTCCTGCAGTAACCATGGTAGCAGCATGTATCAAAGCACTCACAGGTGTTGGGCCAGCCATCGCATCAGGCAACCAGGTGTACAAAGGAATTTGTGCACTCTTACCCATAGCACCTACAAATAGTAACATGGTGATACCGGTAATATCGAATGTTGTAAGACGATTAGTTTTTGTATTTGAAACAAATTCAAAAACATGGTGATAATCAACTGAACCAACTTTTGATATCAGCCAAAACACAGCCAGCAAAAAACCAAGATCACCAATGCGATTCATGATGAAGGCTTTTTTTGCTGCAATATTATAGTTGGTATTTTTAAACCAGAAGCCGATGAGTAAATAAGAACAAAGTCCCACGCCTTCCCAACCGATGAACATAATTACATAATTGGCACCCATTACCAGCAGCAGCATAGAGAACACAAAAAGATTCAGGTAAGCAAAATATTTTGCAAAATCTTTTGGTTCCTCATCGTGCATGTAGGAGGTTGAATACACATGTATTAAAAATCCTACCCCGGTAATTATTAATAAGAATATGGAGGTAAGCTGATCGATCTGAAAATCAAAACCAATCTTGAGAGCCGTTACATTTATAAAATCGAAATAATGGGCAACATGAGTATTGCCTGATCGTACATTAAAGAAAACATAAACACTGACAAGGAAAGAAAGAAAAACTGTTCCGCTGCCAATAAACCCAGACACTGATCTTGATAAATTTTTTCTGCCCAATCCATTAATTAAAAATCCAATTAAAGGAAGAACAGGAATCAGCCAAACCATTTGCAAAACATTATTCATAAGCCGTTATTGTAACCAGCATTTACCGGTCATTAATTTTTTAACCTGTTTAGAAAGTTTACATCTACCGAATGAGTATTTCTGTAAAGCATAACAATAATTGCCAGTCCTACACTTACTTCTGCAGCAGCCACCACCATTATAAAGAATACAAATATTTGTGCATCGGTAACCACATTAGGATTAGATATAGCAACTGCAGATGCTGCATGCATTTTTGAAAAAGCCACCAGTAATAAATTCACAGAGTTCAGCATTAATTCTATGCACATAAATATAATGATAGAATTGCGGCGTGTTAATACGCCCACAATGCCGGTGCAAAAAAGCGCCAATGCCAAACCGATGTACCATTTAATTTCCATACTTATTTATTTCACTAATTGTTCGAATTACACTAATTACACGAATTTCTATTTTATACTAATTCGTGTAATTAGTTTTAATCCGTGTAATAAAATCATTTCTCTTTCTTACCTATGACCACCGCTCCAATCATTGCACTTAAAAATAAAACAGAACTTATTTCAAAAGGTAATACATAGTTTGTAAACAAAGCCTTTCCCAATTCTTTTATGAGTCCGCTGTTTCCTCCACCCATTTGCACCAGGTTTGATGCCTGCGGTGTTTCTGATAAAGCTGAAATTAAAACCAGGAACAAGCATCCGCCAGAGATCAATCCGGCAAACTGCAGCATACGGTGCTTTTTAGGTTCCGACTCTGCATTGAGGTTCATCAGCATCACCACAAATAAAAACAAAACCATAATTGCCCCGGCATATACAATGATATTTACGATGGCCAAAAACTGCGCATTCAATAAAATATAATGACCCGAAATGGCAAAGAAAACAACAATAAGATACAATATACTGTGTACCGGACTTTTACTGGCAACAACCATTATGGCACCGAACAAAGCCAATGCCGATAAACTCCAAAATAATATTTGTGTAATGCCCATGATCTTTAATTAACCGTTTCTTTTTTCGCCCTGTTACCCAATGCTTTTATATATGCATCTGGTTCTTCTATCGGGTGAGGAATCAATAATTCTTCTTTTTTATAAATAAACTGTTTGCGCTGGTAATCGGCCGGTGCAAAGGTTTCGCTTAAATAAATGGCATCTTTAGGGCAGGCTTCTTCACATAATCCGCAGAAAATACAACGCAGCATATTGATCTCATACTTGGCTGCATACTTTTCTTCCCTGTATAAATTTTCTTCACCAGTCTGTCTTTCAGCAGCCTCCATGGTAATGGCTTCTGCCGGGCAGGCAACTGCACACAAGCCGCAGGCAGTGCAATTTTCACGGCCTTCTTCATCTCTGTTTAAAATATGAAGCCCACGGAAAACCGGACTGAAAGGCCTTGTTTTTTCGGGATAATTAATGGTTGGTTTCTTTTTAAAAATATGGCTGAATGTAATGAGCATACCTTTAAAAATAGCTACCAAATAAAGACTCTCCAGAAAATTCATTTTCCGGCGATCAACCTGCTTTACTCTGTTAGTTAATGCTTGCATATCCAAATCCGCAACAGCGGAATTTTATTTATTTTGTACAAAAATTTAAAAATGCCAATTATTCGCTTTTAACAATACCAATGCTCCTGTAACCAACATATTGAACAATGCCAATGGAATTAAAATCCGCCAGCCGAGGTTCATCAACTGATCGTATCTGAATCTGGGGATCGTCCATCGCACCCACATAAACACAAATATAAATACCAACACTTTAGCCATTAAAGCAAGTATTCCTAATCCCGCCATCAGGTTGGGATTATAATTTGCTTCATTTACAAATGGAATATCGTAACCACCAAAGTACAATGTAGCCATAATTACACTGCTGATGAACATGTTGATGTACTCAGAAAAAAGATAGAAGCCCAGTTTCATGGAAGAATACTCGGTATGATAACCACCAATCAGTTCACTTTCTGCTTCTGATAAATCAAATGGTGCACGGTTACACTCGGCAAACGCACAAATTAAAAATAACAAAAAGCCTAAAGGCTGATAAGCAATGTTCCAAAGCCCGGCCTGTTGTTGCTGCACCATTTCCTTAAGATTCAACGTTCCGGTTATCATGAGTAAGGCAATAAGAGCAAGGCCCATGGCCAGTTCGTAGCTAATAATCTGCGAAGCTGCCCTTAAACCCCCCATCAACGAAAATTTATTATTACTTGCCCAGCTACCAATCATAATGCCATATACACCCATACTTACCACTGCAAAAACATAAAGAATTCCAACATTTATATCGGCAATTTGCAAAGAAATGTCTCTGTCAAAAAGATGCACTTTATCGCCCCAGGGAACTACAGCACTCGTCATAATTGCAGTAAGCATTGCAAGCGAAGGACCAAGTATAAATAAGAATTTGGAAGAAAAATCAGGTATGATCTCTTCTTTAAAAAATAATTTTAACCCATCTGCTAATGGCTGTAAAATACCAAAGGGACCAGCACGGTTTGGGCCACGCCTATCCTGCAAAATAGCTGCAATTTTTCTTTCGCCATAAGTTGCATACATGGCAATAACCAATGAGGCCATTACAACTATCACGATCAAAACCAATTTCTCAATAATTAAAGCCAGCATATTATTTTTTTAAAATAATTTTTATTCTTTTGGTAAACCCCATTGTGTTGATTCTCCCTCACCTTTTACAAAATCATCCGACTTTGCAAAATCACTCATGTGCGCCGGTCTTTCAATTTCACTTAAGTGAACATTCGGATTATTTACACCGCTTACATTGTGTATGTTCATTAATAATTTTGGATCACGACCACTGAGTACTTTTTTAATGGTATCGGTTGGCATATCCAAAGTTGCATATTTATTTGCTCCAATAACTGAATGGCGGCTGATGGCTGTTAATCCTTCCACCGTCCAATCACTTGTTTTCTTTTTATCAAAGCGGCAGGTGTTGCATATCCAGCCTGGCTTTCCTTCGTAGCTCTGCACTTCTCCCCACTCATCTTTTCGGGCTGTAACTCTAAAAACTTCATCGCCACGTAACCATAAAGTTGCTTTACCGCAGCATTTTGGATTTTCGCAATCACGGTGTGCATCAACCGGTTTTGTAAACCAAACCCTGTTTTTAAACCGGAAAGTTTTATCGGTTAAAGCACCAACCGGGCAAACATCAATCATGTTGCCGCTGAAATCATTTTCAATAGCTTTGGAAATGTAGGTAGATATTTCTGCATGATCTCCACGGTCTAAAATACCATGCACTCTTTTATCAGTTATCTGATCGGCCACATAAGTACAGCGATAACAAAGAATACATCTTGTCATGTGTAACTGTATGTACGGACCAATATCTTCTTTCTCAAAAGTTCTTCTTTTAAATTCGTAACGTGTGCCTGCTTTACCATGATCGTAACCGAGGTCCTGCAGATGGCACTCGCCTGCCTGGTCGCAAATTGGGCAATCAAGCGGATGATTGATCAATAAAAATTCAACAACACCATTTCTTGCATCAATCACTTTATCGCTGGTCATGTTTTTTACAACCATGCCATCCATAACTGAGGTGCGGCAACTGGCCATTAATTTTGGCATTGGCCTTGGGTCGGCTGTTGAGCCTGCAGCCACTTCCACCAAACACGTACGGCATTTACCGCCGCTACCTTCCAGCTTGCTGTAATAGCACATAGCAGGCGGTGTAACATCGCCGCCAATTTGCCGGGCTGCATTTAAAATAGTGGTACCAGGAGCAACATCTATGCTGATGTTGTCAATGGTAACTTTAAAGGTTGCCGGTGCTTCTTTTTTTATTTCATCAGCCATTATTCCGTGCTATTTGCTTTTATTTTTTTTGTTATTAAAAGAAAAACTGTATCCAATCATCGCATCAAGAGCCGTAAAAAAGAAAGCCTGCTTTCCCCGCCCTGCAATTCCCTTTTTATGCAAAATAAGGTCAGGCATATTAATGTACCCGTTTTTATTTTCAATTTTAATAACCAGGTGTTTAAAAATGGTTGCCTGCAAGCCTGCTTTTAAACTTAATCCAAATCCGGAAATATGAAACTGATCGCTACGATCATAATTCAACAGTTTAATATCCGTTCTCGGCATTAATACACCTCCACCTCCTCCAATCAATATATCTAACATCAATTTATTGCTTGCCGCATGATACAGGTTCCTGTATTTTTCAACCTCCACATTAATATAATTTAATCCGTCGGTATGCTCAAAAGTTAAAAAATCTTCTGTCAGTTTTTTCTCACCATCATAGTTCCCTTTGTATGCACCTTGCCTTGTTATAACTCCCTTCATGCTTACCGTTTGGTCTTTATCCATCACATACTTCATGTGATCGAAACCAATTGTTATTGCCAGGTTCTGCCGGATAAAATACCCCAGTTTAAAATTGGTTTGAGGTATTGTTAACCGGTCTATTTCTAAATAATCATTAAACTTAAAGGCCGTTGGCCTATCGTGAGCAACTACTTTTTTCAATTTAAAATCATAATCATCTCCCTTAAAACTGATGTTGCTTTTTGTATATGCCGCCCTGTTCCATCCCCACATTATAAACACCTGTCCTTTTTTTGTATTGGAATAATTGATGTCCTTTTGTGAAAAGCATGGCTTCACAAAACAAAGGAGGATACATATTATTCCAAACTTTCTCATTTTTATGATTGCAATACCGGCACATGAATTTCATCTGCATAATGCGCCAATCCGTAATTACTTGTCAAACATTCTATCGGATTTTTAACATGCCATTCAAACTCATCTCTAAAATGCCTGATGGCTGCTGCAACCGGCCAGGCCGCGGCATCGCCCAAGGGGCAAATTGTATTTCCCTCTATCTTGCGTTGAATATCCCAAAGCAAATCAATATCACTTATTTTTCCTTTCCCGTTTTCAATATTCAATAATATTTTTTCCATCCAGCCGGTTCCTTCTCTGCATGGCGAACATTGTCCGCAACTTTCATGGCGGTAAAATCTTGCCAAAGTATAAGTATGTTTTACTACACACTGGTTATCATCCAACACAATAAAACCACCAGAACCCATCATGCTACCGGTTGCAAAACCGCCATCACTCAGGCTTTCGTAGTTCATCAATCTTTTATCACCTTTGGCGGTTGTTAATAATAAATTAGCCGGAAGAATAGGAACCGATGATCCGCCGGGAATACAGGCTTTTAATTTTCGGCCTTTAGGAATACCACCACAATACTCATCGCTGTAAATAAATTCTTCTACTGAGATGGTCATATCAATTTCGTAAACACCAGGCTTATTTAGATTACCACAGGCACTCATTAGTTTTGTTCCAGTACTTTTTCCCACACCAATTTTTGCATATTCCTCGCCACCATCGTTGATAATGGGAACAACTGCAGCAATGGTTTCTACATTGTTAACCACAGTTGGCCTTTCCCATGCACCTTTTACAGCAGGAAACGGTGGTTTAATTCTTGGGTTACCACGCTTGCCTTCCAGCGATTCTATCAAAGCAGTTTCCTCACCGCAGATATAAGCGCCGGCACCACGGTGAACATAAATTTCACAATCAAATCCGCTGCCTAAAATATTTTTACCAAGAAAGCCATTTTGTTTTGCCTCTGCAATAGCCTGTTCTAAAATATCAACTATCCAGTTGTATTCTCCACGTATGTATATATATGAAACATTGGAGCCAAGTGCAAAAGAAGACACGATCATTCCTTCAATTAAAATATGCGGAATAAATTCCATCAGGTACCTGTCTTTAAAAGTACCGGGTTCGCTTTCATCAGCATTTACCACCAGGTGACGGGGAACGCCTTCGGGCTTTGCAATAAAGCTCCATTTTAAACCTGTAGGAAAACCTGCACCACCACGGCCTCTTAAGCCGCTCTTCTTCACTTCTTCCACAATATCGGCAGGAGCCATTTTCAAAGCCTTCTCCACACTACGGTAACCGCCTTCACGGCGGTACACATCATATAACCTGATGTTTTCTACATGTGCTTTTTCTAATAACAGTTTTCTACTCATAGTTCAATTTGCTTTCAGCAAATTAATTTTTATGTTACCAACTATATTTCTTTATTCATCTTCATTGGCGTCGCACTCTTGTACATTAATTCTTTATTGTGCTTTTACTGCCTGTCTTGCAAATAATACCCAACGCTTTCCTTTCTTTACCCACACTTCCAATACTTTCAAATGAAAAGTAGTTGTTGTTGCTTTCATGGTTGCGGTAATAGCTGCGTTGAACCGCACATTTGCCATATTTCCATTTATTGCAACTGTGATACTATCTTCTTTAAAAGCCTGGTAGCTAATGTAACCGGTTTCCAGGTCTTTTATCACTTCCGTTTTTGTTTCTACCCAGCCATTGCTGTGACCATAACTCAATGCCTTATCTGTTTGCTGGTTTATAGAAACTGTATTCTTATTAATTAGTGCCTGGTGAAATTCTTTTACCGTGGCTATCAATTTTTCTTCATCGGTTTGTGCGTTTGCAAATGCAACGAGAAAGAAAAATAATATCGTCAATAATTTTTTCAATGATCAATTTGCCTTTGCCCTGCATTCTTCAATAATGGCATCTACTTTTTCTTTGGTAAGATGTTCTTTATAAAATTTACCCAACTGCATCATGGGTGCGTAACCACAGGCCCCCAGGCACTCTACTGTTTTTAAGGTAAACATGCCATCGGTTGTTGTTTCGCCAACGCCAATGTTTAATTTTTGTTTGATGTAAGCGATAATCTCATCACTGCCGTTTATCATGCAGGGTCCCGTTTGGCAAACTTCAAACATATATTTGCCAACCGGACTTAAATTATACATGCTGTAAAAACTGGCCACTTCGTACACTTCAATGGGCTCAATATTTAAAACCTTAGCCACATAATCCATCACCGGCACTTCCAGCCAGCCGCCAAATTCTTCCTGCGCCAGGTGCAATACCGGTAACAGGGCACTTTTATGTTTGCCTTCGGGATAACGGGAAACAATTTCCTTTATCTCATTTAATTTTTCTGATGAAAAAATAATTTCCATTTACTATTTCTGTTTTAAAAATCTACGCTTCTATTAAAGTTCCCAATTGGTATGCCGATGAAAGGATTGCGACGCAACGATGATGCCATGAAAAACTTTCGTTGGTATTACAAATCATTATTCACAAAAAACAAATGCTGTAACATCCTTAGTTCCCCTTTAGGGGACAGGGGTTTTAAGCATCCATTTCTCCTGCAATCAAATTCAAACTACTCATGGTGATTACTGCATCGCTCAGCATACCGCCCTTTACCAACTCTTCAAAAGCCTGATAGTAAATAAAACATGGCCTGCGGAAATGTAAACGGTAAGGTGTTCTTCCGCCATCACTAATCAGATAAAACCCTAATTCTCCATTACCACCTTCCACAGAACTATACACTTCGCCAGCGGGCATTTCGGCTTCGCCCATCACAATTTTAAAGTGATAGATGAGTGCTTCCATTTTTGTATAAACATCTTTTTTCTCAGGCAAGTAATAAGCCGGTGCGTCGGCATGAAACACTTCTGCATCGGCCCCTTTAAATTCCTTCACTTTTTGAAAAGCCTGTTCAATAATACTCAGGCTCTGCCACATTTCTTCGTTACGTACCAAAAAACGGTCGTAGCAATCGCCGGTTGTACCAACAGGCACTGTAAAATCAAAATCCTCGTAACTGCTGTAGGGTGTGTGCACACGTACATCATAATCTACACCAGCGGCACGCAGGTTTGGTCCGGTAAATCCATAATTCAAAGCACGTTCGGCAGAGATTGGTCCGCAACCGATTGTACGGTCCATGAATATCCGGTTACGGGTAAACAGGTTTTCAAACTCTTTTAACACCTTAGGATATTCCTTTAAGAATTTTTCGAGTTTCTGGAATGCCGTAGGAGTGAAATTCCTTTCAAAACCGCCAATACGCCCAATAGTAGTAGTAAGACGGGAGCCACATACTTCTTCATATATTTCGTAAATTAATTCACGATACTGCATCACGTATAAAAATCCAGAGAAAGCACCGCTATCAACACCTACAATTGAATTACAGATAAGGTGATCTGAAATTCTTGCCAGCTCCATAATGATCACACGTAAGTAATCAACACGTTTTGGTAATGTTAATCCCAATAATTTTTCGCAGGTAATATGCCAGCCCATGTTGTTTATGGGTGATGAGCAATAGTTCAAACGATCAGTAAGCGGGGTTATCTGGTATAGCGGTCTGCGTTCTGCAATTTTTTCAAAAGCACGGTGAATATAACCGATGGTAGAGGTTGATTTCATCACCCGCTCTCCATCGAGCTCCAAAATATTTTGAAACACGCCATGCGTAGCCGGATGCGTTGGCCCAAGGTTAAGCGTGGTGGTTTGCTTTTCAATTGAACCCTCGGGCAGTAATATATGATCGGTGTTAGACATTAATTATTTTTTTGAACCCAGCAATATTTATTTAATCATCTTCATTGGCGTCGCACTCTTGTACTGAAAATCATTATTGAGCTTTAATTATGTTTTGCTCTAAACTTTCGTCCCTATGGGACTTTAAATTTTTATCTTGTCTAATTTTACCAATCTATCGCTCCTACGGAGCTAAAAAATATAAATCACTCTCCGCTTCAATCTTCTGCGTTTCCTCGCCCTTCAGGGGGCGGAGGGGGTTTTCTACCTTCCAAACATCTCATCATCTTTATCAATCCTGCTCTGGTCTTCCAGCGGGAATTCTTTTCTCATCGGAAAATAATCCATCTCATCTACATTCAATATCCTGATTAGGTTTGGATGGCCAATAAAATTCACTCCAAAAAAATCGTAAGTTTCTCTTTCCATGTGGTTGGCAGCACTGTACAATGCAGTGGCACTAAACACATCGGGCTTTTCAATATCAACAAATATCTTAAACCTTATGCGTACATTATCAACCAGGTTATGCAGGTGATACACTACGGCCAACTCGGCTCCTTTATTATCCGGATAATGTACTGCCTGCAGATCGGTTAAAAATTGAAATTTCAATTCTTCATCATCAAATAAAAACTGAAGTACTTTTAAATTTAATTCGGCTGGTACTGTAAAAGTGAGCATACCATAAGGCTCATGCCAATCGGTTAATTGATCGGGAAATTTTTCAGTTAGTTTTTGTTGTATTGTTTCGTTGGTCATAACCTCAGGTCCGCCGCGGCGGAGCTTTTGCATCATTAAATTCGTTAAAGTATTTAACGCCCAGTTCCTCCGCCAACTGGCGGAGACGGAGGGGTTTTTTATTGTATTCCGTACCCTGCAAGCAGTTCTTTATACTGATCACTATGCCTTCTTCTCAATCCTTCTGCATTTACCAGGTCCTGTATCTTTAAAAATCCATCCAATATCGCTTCGGGCCTGGGCGGACAACCAGGTACATATACATCAACCGGTATTACCTGATCAATACCCTGCAAAACAGAGTAAGTATCAAAAATGCCTCCCGACGATGCACAGGCACCAACGGCTACAACCCAACGTGGCTCAGCCATTTGGAGATACACCTGTCGTAAAACCGGTCCCATTTTTTTGGCAATAGTGCCCATTACCAACAATAAATCGCACTGGCGTGGAGAAAAACTCATTCGCTCAGCACCAAACCGTGCCAGATCATAATGACTGGCGGCTGTTGCCATAAACTCAATACCACAGCAACTGGTTGCAAATGGTAAAGGCCAGATGGAATTTTTACGGGCAAGACTCACCACTTTTTCAAAATTGGTTGCCATAAACCCTTCGCCCATATACCCTTCGGGAATACCATCGAATTTTATGTGATTATTATATTGTACCGGACGAGACATAAGTTCTATTAAATTTTATTATCAAAAAGTTGGCAGTTGGCGGTGGGCAGTTGGCAAACTGCACACTGTAAACTGGCAACTGTTATTCCTCCCACTTCAATGCTCCCTTCTTAAAAATGTAAACCAACCCTGCTATAAATAAAGAAACAAACATTAAAACTGCTATAAAGCCCTCCCACTTTAATTCTCTAAAGTTTACTGCATAAGGGTAAAAGAAAATTACCTCCACATCAAACAACACAAACAAAATTGCTACCAAAAAATATTTAACAGCCATTGGCTGGCGTGCATTACCCCTGATTTGGATACCGCTTTCAAAATTTTGTAGCTTATCAGTGGTGGCTCTTTTAGGACCTAATGCATTAGAACCAATTATGATAGAAGCTATAAGCCCTATTGCAAAAAGCATTTGCAATGCAATGGGCAGGTAATTTGCCGCATTATTTACATCTGTAGCCTGTAATAGAAAAAACTCCATATGGATATATTGTCAGCAAAAATAAGGCAGCAAAACCAATATTCAATAGCTTGTAAAACAAAACCCCGTTATCTTTTAATAACGGGGTTTTGTTTTATTTATTTAGAGCCTTTCTTTTTTGCCGGCACTATTTTTTTTTTTGCGGTGTTTGCTTTGGAGCCGCTGGTTTTGGAGCAGGTTTACCCGGGGTTGGCTTTACTGTAGCTGCCGGAGGTAACACTTTTCCATCTTTGCCAATTACGGTGACTTTACCATTTTCAATAATAGTAGTTACACCATCTTTTACGGTAGTTACATTACCTTCTTTAGTTATTACCGTTGTAGAACCATCTTTACCAGTTGCATTTACACTACCATCTACACCTATTGTAACCGCTGTTGCCGTATTAACCGGTTTTAAATCGGCTTTTGGGGTAAGTTTAGCAAGAGCCTCTTTGTTGGCCTTTACTTCCTGATCATTAGGATCAACTACCAGGGCTTTATCAGCATAACTTACAGCAAGCGGATAATTTTTTTCGATATTAGCACTGTAAGCAATGAAGTATTTGTAGGCTGCCATTAACTGAGATACAATTTTTGTTTTATCAGTATAAGCTTCTCCTACCGAAATAGCTTTTGTAAATGAGTTATTGGCCAAGCCATAAGCCATTACGGTATCTATGCCCCAATAAGATTTACCCATCATGTAGTAGCCCAAAATATCATCAGGATATTTTTGTGTATAGGTTTCAAAAAGCTGTGCTGCAGGTGCAAACTGGCCAACTCTGTAATAACTGTACGCTGCATTATAAATGTCGGTTTTAGTAGGCACTTTTTTTATGTTCAACACTTTTTTATACCACTCTGCAGCATCTGCATATTGCATTCTTTTTTCGTAAGTAGCTGCAACTGATTTTAGCATGGTAGCTTTCCCTATTTCTGTACTATCTAATGCTACTGCCTGTTCCATTAAATTACCAGCCAAAGCTTCATTACCTGGAAACTTCAACAAAATACTTGCATTTGTAAAATAATCTCTTGCACCAATTTTTGCCTGCTTTTGTTTTTGAAAATATTTCTCAAAAGCTATTTTAGAATTGCCGAAAGCGGCCAATGCACCGGTTGAATCGCCTGCCTTTTCAAGTTTTTCGCCAATTTTAAAATTAGAATAAGCTACTAAACCAAAAAGATTTGGATAAGGATTAGGGCTGGAAGCAATACAACTTTCTGACGATGTAATTGCTTCAGCAAACAACCCTTGTGCAAATTTCATCTGCGCACTCAGGAAACATGCATTAGGTTCATCAGCAGCTCCTTTAGCTGCTAAATACTTGTCTAAGTACGCTGCAGATTTTACAACATCAGTTTCGTAAAAATATTGATGTAGATAAAAATACACCGGTGCGTAGTTAGGATCTAAAGCAATTGCATCATTATAATATTGCAGGTAAATAGATTCCTGGCTACGGCCCTGCGACTGATAAATTCTTCCTATACGGAATTTGGCCCTTGCATATTTAGGATCAAGTGCCAAAGCTGCTTCGTAAGTGCGTTGTGCCGTACCACCATCCTGTATTTTACGAAATGCATCTCCAAGGTCAGTCATAATCCTTGCGTCTTTAACGCCTTTCATATTGGTAGCCTGTTGCAGTTTTTCAATAGCATAAGCACCATCTCCAAATTTTGAATCGAAATCGCCGTTGGCAAAACCAATAGCATCGAGTACCAAGGGATTTTTTCCGCCACTCAGGCTAATGGCACTTTCAAAATGAGCACGGGCAGCTTGTGTTTTACCTTCAAGCAATTCCAAATGGCCCATGCCTGCATTTAACAATGCACTGTTTGCATTGGCTGCCAATCCTTTTTGATAAACTGCTTTAGCTGCTTCTATATCTTTGTCTTCATCTGGTGCAATTAATGTTTGACCAAGCCAATAAGTGGCTTCATCATTAGCAGGGTTTGCCGCTACCAATTGTTGGAAAATATTTTTGGCACTAATGAATTTTTCGTAGTACAAAAACTTTTTACCATCTTCAATGGATTGTGATTTACTGAAATTTGCAAATAGCAAACCGGTTATCAGGATACTTGTAAATTTTAAATTCTTCATTTTATTTCGCTGTTTAAGTCTTTACAATAATATTAATTTTTCAATCATTCTAACATTAAATACTTATAATCTTTTATAATTTCTGGTTAATCTTAACTCTTCTTATTTCAAAATCCATTCTTGTACCTAAATATGCTCTTTTAAAAATCAGCTGCCCACGTTCTTGATTTAAGAAATTTACAAACCCCGTACCAAGTCCATCAAAATTTTCTTTAAGTACATAATACAAACCACGTACCAAAGGGTAACGCCTTGTTAAGATGCTTGCCTGCATTGGTTTTACGTAAGGTTTTTCCTGGCAAACCGTACAAAGTACGTACGCAATTTTTACATTATTTAACATTTTAACCTGCGCACTATCTTCCGGATTGCCTACCCAGCTTATGCCAACAAAGCCTACTGCATTTTCTGTTTTAGCAACATAATCAATTACCTGCTGGCTGCCCTTTACCGCCTGAACAACAGAAGTATCAAATTGTTGCCCTTTTAAAATACTATCCATAACAAACCGAACCGTGCTGGTTGCATTCAGGCCGTCGAAAACAATTTTCTGATTACGGTTTATTTTTCCTGTTAACTGATCTTTTAATCTATCCAATGAAAAAAGTGTATCGTTGCTTTTACTGTTGACAATGATTGTGATAGCATCATTGGCAATATTATCCCAATGCGGGTAATATTTTAATGAGTCTAAATAATAGGCATCTTCTTTATCGGTTAATCCACGGGTTACAATAACCATCCGGTTTAAAGTATCGTTGTAAAAATCTTTAAAACAATCTGCTTCTGTTTTATATTGGGCAATAATATGTGCATTGGGGTACGACTGTTCAAATATCCTTATCTGCTCTTCCATCACCGGTTTAAAAGATTCATCCACACTAATATTTATGGTTCCGGAAGCCATCGTATCCGTGGGGCCTTTCTTCACACTGCCATTACATCCAGTTATAAAAAAATGGATCATAAAACAGCTTACTGCGGTTATTATGATCCGGCTTATTTTTTTTCTGTTCATCGGTCTCTGAAATATTGTTTCTTGTATCCCCTGTAAAGTCTGAACAATCCGTAAATTATACAAACAGCTCCAAAAATTTTAAACGTTATATCATCATATCTGGCCGCAAGCTCTGCATTAAATTTTTTTATAAAGATCATAAATACACCCATCGCCATCCATAGCAGGCCCATGCCATAATCCATAATGCTCCGCATGCGCAGGTAACTTTTATCACGCTCACTTGGTTGTTCTCTTTCAAATTCTTCCAGTGCCATTTTATAAATTTTATTAAATGCTTTTTACAAAAATATTTACGGGCTGTGAAAATACTGAATTAATCAGTTGAATCAGTCTGCACCGGTAAACTTTACCGGAATAACATAGTAAACAGATACATTTTCTCCTTTGGCTTTTCCGGGTATCCAATCCGGCATTTTCTTTAATACCCTTACCACCTCCTTATTATAGGCATCTCCACCATCCTGCACGGTTGAAAAACCCTTTAATTTGCCGGTGTAGTCAACTACAAATTTTACTTTAACACTAACAGTTTCTCCATTTTCCATTTCGTTTGGTGTTTGCAGATTTTTTTCCAGAAATTTTCTAAAAGCTTCCATTCCGCCGGGGTAGGCAGGCGTTATATCTACTGCATCGCCATCCATGGGTAAGCTTTTATTAATAGTAGCGGCAGGTTTTTCTGTTCCGCTAATACCAGGTTCTGTTTTCTCAGGTGTAACTAAAAACGGGCCGGAGTTTGGAGTAACAATTGTTACATCTCCTATTTTATCATCGGGCATTAATGTGATTATGCTGTCGGTTTTTTCATTATTGGCAACAATTTTAGGATTACTTGTAAAAGCTTTTTGAGTTATAGGTGTTAGTTTTTCTGTGGTTTTTTTCTCAGATTTTACAACCTCTGTTTTTTTCTCAGGCTCCTTAGGTTTTTCCTTAAGTTCTTTAAGCCTGTGATCATCAATAATATAAACTCCAGTACTAATTTTACGCTGTGACACAGGTAAAAAAGTAAAAGCTGAAAATGATATGGCAGTAAGGAACATAAAGCCCAGTGCAAGTTTTAACCTGTTTGGATAAAATTTACGCAGGTCGTAAGCCCCATACAATTTATTACGTTTTTCAAAAATGATATCAAGGATATCTGCTTTGAGAATAGTATTGCTGTTCATAATTTTTGGTTTTGATCCCGATAGCTATCGGGAGATTAAATAAATTCAAAACCGGCGCCGTTTTCAACAGTAAGATGTGATTGTTTGCCGATTCCATAAAAAGAAGCTGCAAGGGAAATAGGGCGAAAGGGAGAAGCGTTATGAAAAAAGTTCTTTTCTTAATTCTGCCGCTTGTGGCTTCTCCCCTTGTAGCTTATATTTGCGGCATGAAAATTTTAATGGTATGCCTGGGTAATATTTGCCGCAGTCCTTTGGCAGAAGGGATTTTACAGGATAAAGCATTGAAAGCGGGATTAAACTGGCAGGTTGATAGTGCAGGCACAAACGGATACCATACCGGCGAGCCTCCACATGATTTAAGCAGAAAAGTTGCTATACTAAACGGAATTGATATCAGCCGCCAAAAAAGCAGAAGATTTACTGCTGCCGATTTTGAAAACTATGATCTGATTTATGCTATGGCTGCTGATGTGTTGGATGATATGAAACGGATCGCTAAAAATAATTTCGATACTAATAAAGTAAGTTTGTTTTTAGAAGAGACATATCCGGGAGAAGAAAGAGATGTACCTGACCCATGGAGCGGCCCGGAAAAAGACTACCACGAAGTATTTGAAATAATTGACAGAAATTGCGACAGCATCATAAAAAAATACAAAGCATAATAACTCACTATTCACTCCCGATAGCTATCGGGATCACCATTCACGTTTAAGTATGAGCAATAAAGCATCTATACCGCAGGGCACCAGGGATTTTTCGGCAGAAGTTGTTAGAAAGCGGAATTATATTTTTTCTACCATCAGAAATATTTTTGAGCTGTACAGTTTTCAGCCGTTGGAAACACCGGCGATGGAGAATTTAGAAACGCTGATGGGCAAGTATGGCGAAGAAGGAGATAAACTCATCTTTAAAATTTTAAATAACGGTATTAACAACGAAAAAAATATTGAAAAATCGAAAGCCGGTTTTGAAAAATTACTGGAAGGAAAAAGCAGCAGCGATATTACAGAGCGTGCTTTAAAATACGACCTCACCATTCCCTTTGCCCGCTACGTGGCGATGAATAACACCAAACTTACTTTTCCCTTTCGTCGTTACCAGATACAACCTGTTTGGCGTGCCGACAGGCCGCAAAGAGGCCGCTACCGTGAGTTTACGCAATGCGATGCAGATGTAGTTGGGAGTCTTTCTTTATTAAACGAAGTTGAACTGGCCAATATTTACCACGAGGTTTTTATTAAACTGGGATTGAAAAATTATGAATTAAAAATTAACAGTCGCAAAATATTGGTTGCCCTTGCCGAATTATGCGGCGGTGCCGATAAAATGATCAACATCACAATTGCCATTGATAAATTAGATAAGATAGGCCTTGAAAAAGTAAAGGAAGAATTGCACGAACGTGGTTTAAAAGATGAGCAAATAAAAATCATTGAAAGATACCTGAACATCACCGGCAGCAATGAAGAAAAGCTTTCGCAAATAAAATCTTTAATTAGTTTAAGCGAAATTGGCAAGCAAGGTATTGAAGAAGTAGAATTCGTTTTTGAGCAAACCAAAAATACAAACCTCAGCATTGATTTTACTTTGGCAAGAGGCTTAAATTATTACACCGGAATTATTTTTGAAGCCAAAGCACCAGCGGAAGTGAACATGGGCAGCATTGGCGGTGGCGGACGTTATGATGACCTAACCGGTTTATTTGGTGTACCAAACATTCCGGGCGTTGGTGTTAGCTTTGGGGTAGATAGAATTTATGATGTGCTTGAAGAGTTAAATTTATTTCCGGCAGATGTGCAGGTAAGTACCAAAGCACTCTTTTTTAATATGGGAGAAGCAGAAAGCCGATTTGCTTTTGGTATTATGCAACAATTACGCAACAGCGGCATTGCCTGCGAACTATATCACGAAGCCAGCAAGATCAACAAACAATTTACATATGCAGAAAAGAAGAACATTCCTTATGTGATTATCATCGGCAGTAAAGAAATGGAAGAAAAAAATTGCGCTGTTAAAAATTTAGCAACCGGTAACCAGGAAACTGTGGCTTTAGCAAATCTGGCTGACTATTTGAAAAATTTATAGCATTAAAATTTGAACTCGCTTTTAATCTAAAAGCTGTCAGGCTGAGCAAGTCTAAGGCGGGTTATTATAAGGCATACCAGCTTCGACAAGCTCAGCCTTACAGCCCCCGAAACGCATTCGTTACATGCCTTCATAAATAATTGCCGAGCCCTGCCCTACGCCCACACACATAGTAGCAAGGCCGTATTTTGCTTTACGCTTTTTCATTTCGTGTAATAAAGTAGTAGATATTCTTACACCACTACAGCCGAGTGGATGCCCCAATGCAATAGCGCCGCCATTTACATTTACTTTCTCCAGGTCCAGCCCCAGATCATGAATACAGGCAATGGATTGAGAAGCAAAAGCTTCGTTCAATTCAATCAGATCCAGATCGGCAACTTCCAAACCAGCTCTTTGCAAAGCCTTTTTCGTGGCAGGCACAGGGCCAATACCCATAATTGCAGGATCAACCCCTGCAACGGCCATGCTTACAATTTTTGCCATCGGCTGTAATCCGTATTTTTTTACAGCTCCTTCGCTTGCCAATAACATAGCCGCAGCACCATCATTTATACCACTGCTATTGCCGGCGGTAACGGTTCCATCTTTTGCAAAAGCAGCTTTTAACATTCCCAGTTTTTCAATACTTGATAAACGGGGGTGCTCATCTTTTTCAAAATCAAAAACATCTTTGCCTACCTGCACCTGCACTGGTGTAATTTCATCAGCCCATTTATTTTCGGCTAAAGCTTTTTCATATTTCTGCTGACTGGCAAACGCAAACTCATCCTGCGCATGCCGGCTTATGTTCCAGCGCTTGGCAACATTCTCCGCTGTTTCTCCCATGGTATATGGGTAGTATAATTCAGTAAGTTTTTTATTTACAAAACGCCAGCCTAAAGTGGTATCAACAATCTGCTGATCACGCCCAAATGCCGTTGTACTTTTTGGCATTACGTAAGGCGCTCTGCTCATACTTTCCACACCGCAGGCAATCATCAATTCTCCATCGCCGCATGCAATTGCCCGGGTACAATCCATAATGGCCTGCAAGCCGCTGGCACACAAACGGTTTACAGTATTGCCTGCAACAGTGTGGGGCAAACCTGCCAGCAAAGCGGCCATACGGGCCACATTGCGGTTATCTTCGCCACTTTGGTTGGCCGCACCGGCAATCACATCTTCAATAGCATTCACATCAATGCCCACGTTTCTTTTTACCAGCACACTAATTACATGCGCCAGCAAATCATCGGGCCTTACGCCACTTAAAGCGCCACCATATTTTCCAATGGGTGTTCTTACTGCATCAATTATGTAAACTGCTTCCATTTACCAGATTCGTTTTACAGGGTAATTATCAAATAAATCATCAGAACTTATGATCGGCATGTTATTTTGAAGTGCTATTGCAATAATTAATCTGTCAAAGGGGTCTCTATGCGCTAAATCCAGCTCTAAAGTTTTAGCAATATCTTCTTTCGTTAAATCCATTACAATAACCTTACTTTTTAAAACAGAAAAATTATAAAATTCAGTAAATAAAGTGAAAGGCAATTCTAATTTTCCGGTTTTTACTTTAATCGCAATTTCCCAGAATGAAACAATACTAATATAAAGTTCAACATCAGAGTTTATTATCTTGTTTGCTGCTTTACTAATTTTATCCGGATTTTCAGAATGCCATAGAAGAATCTGCGTATCAATTAAGTATTTTTCCATTAAATGTAATCTTTAAAATCTTCAGGCGTTTTGTTAAAATCGTCTGCCATCCATATTTTACCTTTTGCCCAACCTCCATTCTTTCTCCTTTGTTCTCCTACAGATTCTTCTTCTGATTTAAATTGATATTTATTAATCAAAAAATCAACAAAATCATCTACCTCCTGTTGCTTATCCAGGGGAAGTATTTTTATTTTCTCAATTGTATCGGTTCCCATAAAAAAAATTTATTCAAATATAATCAATTTTAAAATCCTGTTACAGTTTAGAAATCTCCACCAGCACATCATCATTACCTCCATTGCTGGTACACAAGTAAACTTTACCTGCAGGAGAAACACAAATATCTCTTATCCTTCCAAACCTGTTTTTAAAAACTGTTTGTTGTTTAACAAGCGAAAGTCCATCACTGCTTAAAGTAAGCACCCGCAAACTGGCATCTTTTAAAGTACACATCAACAGGCTGTTTTGCCAGGCTGGTATCAGGCTGTTGTTGTAATAATCCAGGCCGCAAACAGCAATGGTGCTGCTGCCACTGCTCCAAACGGGTTCTTTTATATTGTTAGCCGTACAAAATGTTTTTTCTGCATTTTCATCGCAAGGGCCTTTTACTGTGGGCCAGCCATAATTACGATTTTTTTCAATAATATTAACTTCATCTTCCAGGTTAGGCCCATGCTCACTTGCATACATAATACCGTTTGCAACTACAAGCCCCTGCTGGTTTCTATGCCCATAACTCCAAACCGGTGAACCGGCAATTGGGTTGTCTGATGGAATGCTTCCATCTAAATTAAACCGTAATACTTTTCCTGAAAGTGACGTTGTATTTTGAGCATTTGGTTGTACCGATGCGTCACCGGTTGTCATAAAAATATGCGGCGTTGCTTCATCAGTTATCCAAAGCCTGCTCCCATTGTGAATACTGGATGCAGGAATATTTTCAATCAATGTTTTTACAGGTGTAATGGTTCCGTTCTCAAACTTCATCTGTACCATTTTTTCTTTGTAACCGCTGCCGGCATCATAATCATACACCACATAAAACAATCCATTGCTTAAAAAATCAGGGTGCTGCACCATACCTAATAAACCGCCTTCGTTATTGCTTTCGACTTCGGCGATTGAGACTGAAAAAACTATTTTACCGGTTGCCGGAACTATCTTAGTTATCTTCCCTTTGCGTTCCGTCATCCAGATATGATTATCTTTACCCCACAAAATTTCCCAGGGATTATTTAAACCCGATAAAATTGTTTTAACAGAATCTTTATTTGTTGCATCATTTCCACTAAACTGTACGTTAGAACTGCACTGAACATAGAAGGACGAGAAAACGATTATCAACAGTAACAAAAAGTTATTTTTTAACATGATTATTTTTATTGATGAAAACTACAAATTTACCGCCAAATTACCTTTACCATTTTTGGAATACATTTAATTATCGTAAATAGCCTTGCCGGCAGTACCTTTGCCGCATGTCAGCAGTAAAAAACATACGTACACTAACCCTACCAGAGTTAAAGGAATATTTTGAATCAATCGGCGATAAAAAATTCCGGGCCATACAAACCTATGAGTGGCTTTGGAAAAAAAATGCCCGCAGTTTTGATGATATGAGCAATTTATCGCTTGAGCTGCGTAAAAAACTGGCTGAACATTTTGAATTAAATACTATGACAGTGGATGCCACACAACACAGCAGTGATGGCACTTTAAAATCGAGATTTAAAACCTTTGACGGGCATTTGCTGGAAGGCGTGATAATCCCCACAGAAAAAAGAAATACAGCCTGCGTATCATCACAAATTGGTTGTAGCCTGGCTTGTAAATTTTGTGCAACTGGTTTAATGGATCGCAAGCGCAATCTACATTTTGATGAAATTTACGATCAGGTTGCCATATTAAATGAACAGAGCTTAAAAATGTACGGTACAGGAATTACTAATATTGTTTACATGGGTATGGGCGAACCTTTGCTGAATTATAACAACGTTTTAAAATCTGTCGAAAGAATTACAGCCAGTGATAGCATGGCCATGAGCCCTAAAAGAATTACGGTTTCCACTGCAGGCGTTGCAAAAATGATAAGGCAGTTGGGAGACGATAAAGTAAAGTTTAATCTGGCCTTATCGCTTCATGCTGCTAACGATGAAAAGCG
>JANMBZ010000160.1:0-4343 GCA_031360765.1 Chitinophagaceae bacterium | reverse complement strand
AAAACAAAAAAAGCAACGGTAGCGAACGTGCAGGATTATGCATCAAACGATCCCAAAACGCATAGTGATCTATGCAAAAGACATCATGAATATTACCGGCCGTAGAGAGCGTGCCGCCAGGAAGCTGCTTGCCAAAATCCGAAAGAAATACAAGAAGAGGAGAGGTGATTTCTTAACAATGAAAGAGTTTTGTAACTTCACTGGGTTAGAAGAAAGCGAGGTCCAGGAGTTCCTTATTTAGTTCTTTGCAAAGCCTGGTTTACTCGTGGGTTAAAGTATATGAAAGGTATCAGGAAAAGTAAATCGAATTAAAAGGAAATGAAATGAAGGGGAGTAATTCGAGAGTCAAGCTAAATCGTTTAGCTGTAATTCAATGTGGGATTGCATTCCATAAATAGGTACAATTCCCTGCAGCTCCACTTTTACACTACCAAAAACAGTTAAAAAGCTATAATCATTTGGATTATAGCTTTTTAATTTTTAATGACGGAACCAAATAGATGTTCTGTGCAGTTTTATTTTCCTTTTGAACTCTACATTTAAATATAATGGAATGTACGGTGTTTTTATTTACATCGAACTCCGGTGGATATTCCGGCCACTCGCATTTTACCTTTACTACAAGAAAACAAAAAATACTAGTATTTAAATAAATAAAGTCCATTTTAAAATGTCACCGGCATTTCAGCAGTTGATTATAGTAGATTTTAATCAGTCTCTCTAAGTATTTACACGTAATTATTTTATAAAGAATTGAAAAAAATAAAATTGTAGAATCATGATATATACTTTCGTTTAAGAATTATTTCTAACAATTATTTTTTAATTAAAATCCAAAAAAAATGAAAACCAGATTATCCGCAATTGCAGTCTTGATGATTGCCGCAGCAACAAATGTAAATGCACAGTCCACTGCTTACGCAAGCACCACTGCCGTATTGGTTACTCCAATTGCTATTTCAAAAACAACCGACATGCATTTTGGTATTGTAGCAGCCAGTGCAACTGCCGGTACTGTTGTTTTAGATTATGCTGATGGCCGTACTACCACTGGCGGTGCCAGTTTACCAAGCGGCAGTACTGCACAAAAAACTGCCGTGTTTGCCGTTACCGGTGAAGGCACCAGTGGCTTTTCTATCTCTATTCCATCAAGTCCAATTACACTTACATCAGGTGGTAATACCATGACTGTAAGCGGTTTTCTTTGCGATGCTGGAGCATCAAGCAGCTTGGCAAGTGGTGCTGCTACATTAAAAGTAAAAGCTACTTTAAATGTGCCAGCCAATGCACCTGCCGGAACTTATGTAAATAACCTGGGCAACTCAAGCGCCTTGTTTGTTACCGTTAATTACAATTAATGTTATGCTGTGTCAAAAAAGAATCCTGCCCATGCAGCATTCTTTTTTGACACTTTTTTAAAATCCGTTGAAATGAAAAATCTAATGATGCTGTTACTAATTAAATTTAAAATAACCAATGTATTCGTAGCATTTGTTTTCATACTTGTACTGATTTTATACGGTTTAAGCAGCCAGGCTCAGGGTGATTTATTATTGTACCCCAAAAGAATTGTTTTTGAAGGCAATACCAGGATGCAGGTCGTAAATCTTGTAAATACAGGAAAAGACACAGTAATATACCGGATATCAGTAGTCCAGATCAGGATGCTGGAAAACGGAACTTTTGAAACCATTACAGAACCTGATTCGGCGCAACAATTTGCTGATCCGTTTTTCAGGTTTTTTCCACGCCAGGTTTTGCTGCCACCCAATAAAGCACAAACCGTAAAAATTCAACTGTATAATACCAATGATCTTAAGCCCGGTGAATACCGGTCGCATATTTATTTAAGAGCCGAGCCAGATAAAAAACCTTTGGGTGAAGATGATAAAATAAAAGAGACACAAGCCATTGCCGTTAAAGTGGTAGCTGTTTTTGGAATAAGTATTCCGGTTATTATACGGGTTGGAGAATCAACCACCAAATTAAGCATAACCAACGCCCAACTGGAAACCGTTAATAATGATATGGATAAGTTGAAAGTTGAAGTGATGAGAACCGGCAACATGTCGGTTTATGGCGATATCGCAGTTAATCATATTTCCAATCTGGGTAAAATAACCCAGGTAGGAATTATTAAAGGGATGGCTTTGTATGCACCTTATGAAAAAAGAATTTTTGAAATACCTATAAAAACAGAGCAGCGATTAAACCTGCACCAGGGAAAATTGCATATAACATACAGCACCCAACCCGATGCTAAATCTGTTGTACTGGCAGAAACTGATTTGCTGTTAAAATAATAACGAAGAAGAAACATTGAACCGGAGTTTTTTGAACCATTATCCAGCAAAAGGCTTTAATTAATTAAAATCCATAATCATGAAAAGAAAATTCCTCACGGTATTAATGTTTACTTTATCGGCATTAATCACCGGGTTACAAACTGGCTACGCCCAGAATGTGGCCATTAATTCAACCGGCAACGATCCTGATGCTTCAGCGATGCTGGATGTACAAAGTTCCAGCAAGGGCATGCTCATACCGCAGATTAGTTTACTTTCTCTGTCGGATGCAACCACTATTTCAACACCGGCTCACAGCCTTTTAATTTATAACAGTTCGGCTACTTATGTTGCCAAAGGATATTATTATAATTCCGGTACTACCGGTTCGCCGGTATGGACAAAGCTTGCTGCTTCCTCTGATTTGTTAGCCATGTCGGCTATTGGTGCAACACCCAATGCCAATGCCGCAACCATATCTGGCGGATATTTAACGCTGCAACCGGCTAATGGCACCTATGGCGGTATTTTAACAGCAGGTACACAAACCATTGCGGGTGACAAAACGTTTTCAGGTGCCATATCAGCATCTAATTTATCGGGTACCAATACAGGCGATAATGCAACGAACAGTTTATATAGCGGCCTGGTTTCAAACGCCAATCATACCGGCGATGCAACAGGTGCAACCGTTTTAACACTGGCAACAGTAAACAGCAATGTGGGTTCATTCGGCAGCGCTACACAGGTTCCAACCTATACCGTAAATGGAAAAGGATTAATTACTGCAGCAGCTAATACAAACATTCAAATAGCTCAAAGCCAGGTTACCGGTCTGGCTACCGACCTGGGGCTGCTGGCACCAAAAGCTTCGCCTACATTTACCGGAACAGTTACGATGCCATCTCCTTTTACCTTAGGCGCTACATCTGTAACTACCACAGGAACTCAATTAAATTATTTGAATGCTGCAACCGGTACAACCGGCACCACATCATCCAAACTGGTGTACAGTACCTCACCGGTATTTACAACACCAAGGCTTGCATCTACATCAACAAGTGGTTATGTATGGACAGCGACCGATTCCCTTGGTAACGGCAACTGGCAAGCAGCTTCTAACAACATCAGCGCCAGTAACCTGGTTAATGTGTATTCACTGGCAGATCTTCCCACACCATCGGGCAGTGCCATTACTTTAGATGCAAACAAAATGTATGTCTTTTCAGGGATCGTTAATATCTCTTCCAATTATCTTAATCTGAATGGCGCTGGTTTAAGAGGTACAGATCCAGCTAAGGATGGTATTATGTCAACAGTAAGTGGTGCCATATTAAGAAGTAGCGGTGTATCCGTGTTTATGGAAAATATAGCGGTATTGCCTGCAAGTGGAAGTACCAAGGCCTATGATTTTGCAGACGCAACCAAAACCAAATTCTGTAATATATTTTCTGGTTGTTCGGTGGTGGAAATAGGGATCCCGAGTTTAGGAGTGGGACAGGTAAGTGGCTTCCTGGCCGTAACCATTTCGCAAAATTACTGGAACTGTAAAGATGGGATTAAGGTTACCGGTAACATGGGTAAATTTTGTGCTTCACTTGATTTTATTGTTGGCATTAATAGTGGTGGTATTGGTATTGAATTTTTGGCAGGGCTTACCATTGATGATATTGATCTTGCTAACAACTACTTTATTTATACCGGACAAACTGGTGTTAAACTAAATGCCGGTGCAACTGTTGACCTGGGGCGCATGACAACAAATATGTTCAGGGGTGTAACCACCATACTTACCGGCTTTGATTCCTTCACCCCTGGCTGGCAAATGGTATCGAATACAAATATTCCAGACAGCCGCTCATATGCTTATTGCTATATGAACAGTAATGCAACATCAACGGCAACTACCACCACAAATACTTATGTAAAAGTGGCGGGTACTTCCACCGCTACAACCCTGCAAAAAATGTCAGCACCTGCATCCAATCGCCTAACGTATTTAGGAAAAAAAGCGATCAATGCAAAGGTTATGGTAATTATTAGCGGCTCCAGCCCGGT
>JANMBZ010000151.1:0-71654 GCA_031360765.1 Chitinophagaceae bacterium | reverse complement strand
AGCTCAATAAGAATACTAATGCAGTTAAATACATGAATTTGGGTCGTAGAATAGTGCTCATGCAAAAGCCGGTTTTAAAATTGATAATTGGATATTTGACAAATACAATAAAAACTAATAGGTTTTAAAAATGTAGTTGTTTTTCTACCTTAATACGATAAAAGTGTACAATTATTGTATTAGATAGTCTCTTTATTTTTTAAAAAGCCAGTCTGTTGAACCTTTTCTTAATCCAATATGAAAATTTTCAACTATGAGGTGCTTTATGTTGAAACAGGGTTTCATAATTTACGTGCCATTGCCAACGTATAAGCACCATTATTTTTGTTATAATCTAATAAAAAAAAGGTTTTTAGTTACTATTTTATTCGCTTTTAAAATTTATATGTTTTATTGTATATCAGTCATCTGTATTACTACTAAGTATTTTTAATATCAATAAGAATTATTACAGTAGTGGTTTTAGGCATTGGAAATTATTAAAACCCAAAATTTAAAAACAGCTCAGGTCTATCAAAAAAATTGCCCTACCAGCTTTTACCATTTTTTGCATATTTACAAACTAGCACCTCAATAATCTTTTACCGCCAGTATTTTGTATTTTTACTGATTAAACAACCCAGATGAGTACAATTTTGAAAAATAAGCCGGTAATAGGCATTTCGGTAGGTGATGTAAATGGAATTGGAATAGAATTGATTATTAAAACCTTAAATGACAACCGCATACTTGAAATTTGCACCCCGCTGATTTTTGGTAACAATAAAGTCATCAATTTTTACAGAAAGGGGATGCAGGATGTAAATATCAATTTCAACATCTGTAAAGAGCCTGCTTTTATCAACCATAAACAACTGAATCTTTTTAATTGCTGGGAAGAAGAAGTTAATATTACCCCAGGCATTTTAAATGAAATAGGCGGCAAATATGCAGTTAAAAGCTTAACCGCTGCTGCAAATGCTTTACAAGAAGGAAAAATAGACGGGCTTGTTACTGCACCACTACACAAAAAAAATGTACAGAGTGCTGAGTTTAATTTTACAGGCCACACACCTTACCTTAAAAATTTATTTGCCGCCAAAGATGTAGCCATGTTTATGATTGCCGAGAATATGCGTGTGGCATTACTTACCGAGCATGTGGCTGTAAAAGATATTGCACCCTACATTACCAGGGAAGCAATTTTAAGCAAACTACAGATCATCAACAACTCACTAAAAAGAGATTTTAACATTAACAAACCACGCATTGCAGTGCTGGCACTTAACCCACACTCGGGCGATGAAGGTTTAATTGGCAAAGAAGAAGAGGAAATTATTAAACCGGCCATTAAAGATGCCAAACAAAAAGATATTTTTTGCTTTGGACCTTATGCAGCCGATGCATTTTTTGCCCGTGGCCAGCACGAAAAATTTGATGCCGTATTGGCAATGTATCATGACCAGGGCCTTATTCCCTTCAAATCAATGGCTATTGGCGAAGGCGTAAATTACACATCTGGGATTGCCGGTGTACGTACATCACCCGACCATGGTGTTGCATTTGATATTGCAGGGCAAGGCAAGGCAGATGAAGCTTCGTTTAGAGAAGCCATTTTTAAATGTGTGGATATAATTAACGGCCGTAGAGAATATGATGAGCAATACAGTAATCCATTAAAAAAGATAAGTTCCAGGATGGTTGCCAATGCGGTTGATCAAAAAATTACTGATATACCTGAATAAGACTGGCGGGTATTTTTATTAGCCTGGCAAAATCAATTGATTCAAAAGGGATTTTACAGCTTTTTCTTTTCCGGCGCATTCCATTGTAATGAAACACCGGCGTAATAATTCCGTTTTGCTGCCGCATTATAATAACGGCCACCTGCTGCATTGATATCATTTCCCAAACTGTAGGTTTCATCAAAAAGGTTATCAATACCTGTATAAAAGTTAAAAATCATTTTCTTTTTTAAAGCGGGTTTCCAACCCACACGGCAACCCATTAAATGATAAACATCTGAGTAAACACTATTGGCATCATTTAAATAAATTTTAGTAGCAAAATAATAAGTGCTGTTAAAATAAATACTTTTCTTAAAAAAAACATCCAGCAAAACAGCAATGGTATTAGCCGGTACGCCTGGCAATTTGTTACCCGACAAATCGGTGCTGCCCTTTTTAAAATCTCCGTATTTAAAATCATTAAAAGTGTAAGCCGATTTTACTATCAGGTAATCCAAAAGATTGCCTTTAAAAGTTGCTGAGTAGTCGGCACTTATTTCGATGCCATGCTGTTTTGTGTTGCCTGCATTTACAAAGTAATCAGCATTGGAGCTGTCTTTACGTGTAACCAAGGCGTTATTCAGTTTAAAATAAAAACCTGTTGCTTCCAGCCGCAGCCTGCCTTTTAGTAGTGAGAGCTTTGTACCCAATTCATAATTAATGCCCGATTCAGCTTCCAGAAAAGTACTGATAACACCAGTAGATGGCAGCAGCTCTGCAATAGTTGGCGGAGAAAATCCTTTTGATACACTTGCAAAAACTGCATGATTATTTTTAATTTTTTTTTGCAAAGCAACCCTTGGCGATAATTCATTTTTATAAGTGCGCCCCTGCTGTAATACCGGATAATTATTAAGCCTTGTAAAATTAACTTTTAATTTATTGATGCTGATGCCGCCAGTAATTATCCAGCTATCGTTCAGGCTTATATCGCCCTGTGCAAAAAAACTGCAGTTACTGTATTTTATATCATCATTGGTTTGCAGGGTATCGGGATTACCATTTTTGTTTTTTGAAACCTGCGTATTAAAAAAACCATATTGCAACTCAGCACCGGTAACAATTTGTATGCTGATATTATTTATCTTTTTTTCATAAATAAAAGAAGTTCTGCCGCCAAAGCCAGGCTCATTGCGGCGTTCGTAATTACGGAAGGTTGGGTTTTTTATTTGGGCAAACGCTCCATAAACTGTTGTTGAGTTTTTAAAGTGGTCAGTAAAATTATACCGGTGATTAATACCAATTGTAAAATTTTGCTGGTAGATAGCTGCTTTGGCAGCATCTGCAGATGGCTGGTTGCCTGCTGCAGGTCTGGCTTGTTTTGGGTTGGCTGTAAACTCTGCTAGGTTCAATCCTCCCGGTGTTTCGTAAAATAAATTATTGTACAAAACGCTTCCGGTTATTTGCTGTTTATCCGAAACATTAAACCTGGTAACAAAACTTACATTATCTCTTTTGTTATGGGTATGATTGCGATAACCCTCGCTTTGTGTATGAGCATAAGTGAGAAGGCTCTGGCTGTTTTTTTCTCCAAAACTTACAGATGATAAAATATTTTGCAAGCCATAACTACCGGTAACATATTCTAATTTTACTGTGGGCTTAAATGAATTTTGTAAACTGTGAATTAGTAACATACCGCCTGTGCCGGATCCGTACAAACTGCCTGCAGGGCCTTTAACTATTTCTATTGTTGAAAAATTATTGTACGCAAACTGGTTAAAATAACTGTTGCCACCAGCATCTGTTATGGGTATATCGTTCCAGTAAATTTTTACGTTGCGTACACCAAAAGGAGAACGTAAGGAACTGCCACGTATGTTGATGCGGTAACTGCCGGGTGAACGTTCTTCCATTCTTACACCTGCAATCGAATTGAAACCATTTACAAGCGAAGTTTTATTATTTCTGTCGGCATTATTTGTGGTTAATACTTTTACGATAGTGCCACAGTTAACTGCCCTGTTTTGCTCAAAAGCGGTAACAGTAACTTCATTCAATATTTTGGAAGAATCGGTAATTACAATTTCCTGAGCAGATGCAAATTGATGCAGCAGCAGGCTAATAAACAGGCACAGTGTGATTTTTTTCATGAAACGTTCTAGTTAAAAACACTTTCTGCAATTCCTTTATTAATGATGTAACCATTAATAGAAATTTCCATTTTGCCTTTTTGATTTTTCAGCTTGTCTTCGGCAGTTTTCTTTTTGGTACCGTCATCAAAATCAAAAGTTACCCCTTTTGGCATTTTATAATCTTTGGTATTAAAAGTAAAAATGATTTTATCGGGCAGACTGTAGGCAATATATTTTCCGTAACTCATTTGCAGTTCGTAAGTACCATTATCACGGGTGGTGGTTTTTGTTTTAAGAATCACCAGGTTAACCGGATCTATGTAAAGTGTTGAAAGTACCACATCTGCATTATCATCTTCTGGAAGTAGCTTCACAACTTTAACGGCTGTATTTCCAATTTTATCAGCCCCAACATCCAGTACACTGTATTTACCGCTGCTGAGTACATTGCTCAGGTTCATATTAATTGCACCTTTGGGTATAAAAGAAATACCTTTTTCGTTTTTTATTTTTAACCGGTTGGGCTTTTTAAAGTACATTTTTACACTGGCAACCGGCACTTTTAAAAATACCACATTGGTTTTCATTTTACCATTTGCTTCGTAATCGTTTACGAGATTTATTTTATCTTTTACTTTTTGCACCAGCACATTTACATCTTGTGCTTGTACAAAAAAAGAAAATTGAAAAAGAAAAACTGACACTATAATGCCTTTCATGATACGGTTTTATGATAAAATATCTTTTCTTCTAAAAATAAAAATAGATGCAGAAACCAGGCCAACAATGTAAAGCAACAAGGCCCCAATACTTTTTAAAATGGCCGGTAAATATTGTATAGATCCCTTTATGGTTTCCCCATCTTCTGTTGAGCCTATGTAAAAAAATCCTTTCCATCCCAGCATATAAGTGGTAAAAAGATAAGGTTTTATATATTTTTGATAGATGGGAATTTCCATTTCGCTTATCAACGTACATACAATAATAATGCCTACGGTAGCCACTATCGGGCCAATCGAATTTTCTGAGAGTACAGATAATAAAAGAGAAATGGCTGCTACCACCATCATGGCTATAAAGGCAAAACCAAATGCACAAAAATACCGCCACAATACATCGCTGGCTTCAATCTGTTGCAGTCCGCTTGTTTTTGCAACTATCAGATCATTTTCACCAAACACGGCAATACTTACCACTAAAGAAATAATTGCGATCCATAACAATAATCCAAAAACATAAACGGCCGTTGCAAAATATTTTGCCAAAATTATTTGTGTACGGCTTACGGGTTTGGCAGCCAGTAATCTTAAAGTACCCATGCTTGCTTCGCCAGAAACCACATCGCCTGCAACCAATGCAACCAATATTGGCACATGCACCAACAACAGATTCAATACAAAAAAACAAACTGCATAGCCGTTTACCAGTTCTTTGTAATCAATAATCATTGTTTCATCCAAAGAACCCAGCATAAATTTCATCCAGTCTTTTCCATTAACCAGCAAGCCCAGTTGTATTAAAAAGATGAATGCGGCAATGATGGCAAAAGCCAAGTACGTTCTTGGTTTTCTAAAAATTTTAAACAGTTCAATTTGCAAAAGATTCCACATGGCCGGCTTGGGTTGTAAGTGAAAGAAAATAATCCTCTAACGAGTGCATTGGATTTACTGAAAGAACCTGTATTTGCTGTGATACCAGTTCCTGAATCAACAGCGGCACATCTTCCTTATTCATTTTAAGTTGCAGATGATTGCTATTATTTTGTAACAGGCTGTTCCATTTTGTGTGCTGCAGTTTTTCTCTTGCTTCAATATCATTATTTGTTTTAAGCTGTACCAGCGATTTTGATGGATCAAGCAATTCTGCCACTTTACCCTCCACAACTTTTTTTCCTTTGTGAATGATGATCATTCTGTTTGCCACCAATTCTATTTCGCTTAACAGGTGGGATGAGACAACAATTGTTTTTCCCATTTCCCTGCTTAAATGTAAAATCAAATTCCGCATATCGGCTATGCCTTGTGGATCCAATCCGTTGGTAGGTTCATCTAAAATTATCAACCTTGGGTTATGCACTAATGCAACTGCAATACCCAATCTTTGTTTCATCCCCTGGCTAAAGGTTTTTACTTTGCTGGTTGCCCTTTCATCTAGCCCAACCATTTTCAGTTGCTCCATCAGCAAAGTTTTATTTGCTTTAATGCCGCTCAGCTTTGCAAAGATGGCGAGGTTATCGTAGGCTGATAAATATTTATACAGATCGGGCTTTTCAATTACTGCACCAACCTGTTGTAATATTTCTTTGCGATGTGTTGAAAGGTCTTTATCAAAAATGCTGATATGCCCGGCAGTAGGCTTTATAAGCGTAAGCAACATGCGTATGCTGGTAGATTTTCCGGCACCATTCTGGCCCAAAAACCCATAAACATCCCCTTCTTCTACCGTAAATGAAAGGTCGTTTACCGCATGGATATCTTTAAATTGCTTGGAAAGGTTATTAACTTTTATAATTGAAGACATGTGTATCTATATTGCCAAAGGTAAAACGGATAAGCATGTAAAAAGTTTAAAAATAATTTTAGTGTATAGTTATTCTACACCCGGGTTCATGTATGATTGAAGGGCGTTTACATAAGCTTCGAAAGATTCAATCCCCTTTTTCGTGATTTTGCAGATAGTTTGCGGATAATTATTGCTGAACTGCTTGGTTACTTCTATATAACCGGCATCTTTTAATTTATTAATCTGTACGCTCAAATTGCCGGCGGTTGAATTTGTTTTTTCTTTTAAAAAAGTAAACTCAGCCTCACGTACACTTATAAGCAGGCTTACCACGGCAAGCCTGAGTTGAGAGTGTAATATGGGATCGAGTTCTTTAAATTCCATGATAAAGCGGCTATTAATTATTTAGGGTGTTATTTAATTTTCTATACTTTAACCATAATAACAACCCCGGGATGATATAACCAATTAAAACAGCGGCGGCCATGATCAACATATCATACTTAAAGTCTTTGTTGATGAACATAGCGATAGCACCGGCCCAATTTACCGCAGCGCCTATCATTAACGATCGTGATTTTACAGCACCGCCTTTTAGCAACATCTGAAAAGCAAAAATCATCAGAAAAAAACCAAAACCTGCATTAGGGCTAACTGCAACATTTATAGAGAAAATAATTGTAAAAAGGCAGACGGTAAATCCAATATCAACCAGACGCAGCAGGTCATCTACATAAGTTCTAACTTTTATTTTCTTAGGTTTAAAAAATTCATAGCTCAGCATAATAATAGTGAAAATGCCAAAAATATTCCAGGCTAAAAATGTGTTTTCGGCATTGGTATAAATAAAAAAAAAGGTTAAGAGCGAAGCTGCAAATATCATGGTACCCCAAAGCAACCAGCCCAGGCCATTATCTGTAATATTGCTTTTGGCCTGGTTTATCATCTGCTGAATAATCTCAAGGCTTTTCTCTTTGGAAAGTGATTGGTGGTTTGACATATCAATTTTGATTTTTAAACTTTTTTCTTAGTAAGTAACCGGGAATTATCCAGGCAATAAGTACCGCCATTGCAATGAGGATTAAGTAATAAACCGGACTAACAAAAGTAGATGCAATGGCCAGGAGCCAGCATGCTACACCGCCCAATTTTAAGGGCGTAAACCGCATAACAAAACCAGATAAAAATGTTGGAATGCCATAAAACAACAAGACCAGTGAGTTTATATAAACCCACAAATTAAACCGCCCCATAACAATAGTGAGCACCAACATGCATATCCCAAAACAAATCCAGATGGCGTCAATAATACCATCACTATAAGTTTTTACTTTTTCTTTTTTCTTTGCGTTTACCAGGTAAATGATTTGAAAAATTACTGTTACCCATGTAATTGTCCAAACCCACTCGGGATGTTTGAACAGGTTTAGTTTAACAACCACAAAATGAAAAATTGAACACGCAAATACTACCCAGCCCCACAATAAATATAAAAAGCCGTTTTCTGTAAAACGGTTTTTTGCCTGGTTAATCATGCTGTCAATTAACTGCAGACTATCCCTGGGTGAAAAATTTTCTGAATCCATATGTAATGATTTTAGAGTTTTGTGTTGGGTTACCGGTGCCGATAACCCAACACAAAAATTGTTATTTACATTCACTTAATAATAACTCCACCCTTTGTTTACCCCAGGTTGGGTGAATATCGCTTGCAGGTTTAAATGTGCTGTACTTAGCTAATGATGATTGTAAAACTGGTTTTGCAGTTGCACATCCACCACCAAACTGCTCAGGTGTATATTTTAATCCCTGTCCTTTTAAATATTCGGGTCTTGGGTTTGTTGGGTCTTGTTGCATGGCAGCATCAATAAAACTTTGCGCTTCGGGTCCATACTCCTGAAACCTTTGCATGGGGTTTACCATCATGTGACTGCTGGCAATCATACTTTTTATGCAACTGATCTCTGAGTTGTTTGGCTGCAAAGCATCGGCTTTGTCAATCAGTTCTGTTGCTTTATCTGCAATGGCATCTACCTTGGTTTTATCCTGCTCCATATAGCTGTAATTTACCTGGCAAAGTGCAGCGTAATAATAAGCAAGCCACTGAGTTTTTTCCGCTGTGGCAATGCGCTCAAACTTATTTGAAAGTTCCAACAGGTTTGCAGGATTTTTAAAACTGCTGTCAATGGCTGCAATATTTGCCTTCATAGATGCACTATATTTTTCACTTTGTGCAGTTGCACCGGTTACTAAAAAAGAAACTGCGGCAATAAGAAATAATTTTTTCATGGTTGTTGATTTTGAAGATTTATTTATTGATTTGTTGATTTTTTAATTTTTGATATTCAGTTTCTACAGAGTTTGACCTTGGAAAAACATAGGCACCCGCAAAATGAAAAGCAAGCCCAATGCCCCAACCAAGCGTTGTCCATATTGGCCATGGAAAATGCGCCCAGCGCATGTTATGCATTTCAAAATTCCCATAATCAGACGAAGAAAAAAGCCACACTGCCCATAAAAAAGCATTTACAATAAGATAGCTAACCAGATGTTTTTTAAAGCCCGCCCTTTTTTGTGCAATCTCCCAAAGCACGGGGTCTTTTCCTTCGGGGGCTGGTTGATAATTTGACATGATTGTTAAGTTTAAAGGTTATTTTTTAAAGATTATTATTGATAGCATCCTGCGTTCTGTCAATTCCAAAACTCAGGAAACATCCCAGAAAAATAAATCGTTTTGATGGCGGTGTAACTGCTTCTTTACGGCTGCCATCGTTATTATAGTTGTAATTAAATATCTGCTTTTGTCCAAACACATTGTTAACCCCCAATACCCAAACCGCAAATGTTTTTGTATTTTTTTTACCAATACTTGGCAGATAATTTACACTAAAACTGGTGCTGTTAAAATTGATTGTTTTGCCGGCATCGCCAATTACATATTTGTCAAGTGTGCTGTTGTAGGCAAAATAATAATAAGGCCTGCCGGTTGCAAAATTGTAGCTAAGATTGAACCCTGTTTTCCATTTGGTTACAAACTTTTTTATAACAAAAGCTGCGGTATGGTTTGCTGCAAAAGTGGGTGTAATTGCCTGCGGATAATTTAAATAATCTCTCTTTGTATCTAAGTAAGAATAGGAAATCCAGAAATCAACATTTTTAAATGTTTTTTTATCTCGGTAAAATAATTCTATTCCTTTAGCATCGCCAAAACCGTTGTTGTTGCTTGCAACTTCTCTACCAGTTGGTGATATTGCTGTTTTGTACAGATCGGTATATTTTTTATAAAAAGCTTCTACCCTGAAAGTGCGGCTGTTGCTGAGTTTCTGGTACTGCAGTATATAATGTGCGGCTCTTGAGTAATCAAGACTGGCAACTGCAGGTAAATATTTTCTTTCGGGGTTTTGATAAAATAAACCGTATGCAAACGATGCCTGGCTGTTATCACGAAATTTATAAGCCACAGAAACTCTTGGTGCTATGTTCCATTTATTTACAACTTCCGAATGCTCTACACGGCTGCCAATTTTTGCAGCCAGGCTGTTGGTTATAAAAATATCCGCTTCTCCAAAAACAGATGCCAGGTTATCGGTTACCGATTCGGTAAACTTAGTTCCATCATACAACGTGTAAGTTGTTTTTTCTTTGCTGTAAAAATAATCGGCTCCAAAACGAATTACATTTAATCCATTTAACTTTTTATCAAATACAACCCTTGCTTGTGCATATTGAGCCCTGTTGTTGAGTTTAAAATTTTTAAAAGCATAAAACGAAGGATTTGTAATTGTTTGCTTTTGATTATTGGCATCCTGCAGTTCGTTATTAATATCATCTTTGTTGGTGCTGTAACTGATGCCTGTTGTAACTTTCCAGCCCATGCCAAAATTTTCACGCCAGTTAATATTCTGGTAAGTATTTAAGTTTTCGATGGCAAATGCATCTTTTAAAATTGCTGAATCTATATCCGGGCTTCTGAAACCCGTTTTATTGGCGCTCACATAACCGTAGTATTTTATCATACCACCGTTTTTTGTTTTTATGCGGAAGTTGGCATCGCCCTGGTGATAAACAGGTATAGTGTAAAAATCCTGTTTGTATTTATTTACTTTAAAAGCCAGCCACAGATTGGTGTAGTTGTAAGAAACACCCCAGGATGATTTTTTATTTTTTGCCAGATGCTGAATGCCGCCGCCAATGCCAATAACCGATAAAGCCAGATCGGCTTCGGTTTTTTCGGGCAAATCCTTGCTTTCTAAAATTAAAGCCGAAGAAAGTGCCTGGCCGTACAAGGCTGAGTAGCCTCCCGAACTAAAGATTGTTCCTTTAAATAAAAATGGATTAAAACGGCCCCTTGTTGCAATGCCTGGCGTGCTGCTGTAAAAAAAGTTGTTTACCAGGTTTCCATCCATATATATTTTACTTTCAGTAGCCGAGCCACCTCTTACAAACAACCCTTCACTCTCACCAACCTGCTGGGTGCCTGGCAAGGTTTTAAAGGCACTTGTAACATCGCCATTGGCACTTGGGGTGGTTACAATATCCAAAGCCGATAAAACCGCCCCCTTGTTTTTATCGCTGGCTACAAAGGAACCGGCAGATATTACAACTGCCTTTAATTCGGTAACCAACTCCTTCATAATTACGTTTAGTGTAATGTTGGTTGCTTCAATATTGATTTCCTGCTCATATGATTTATATCCCACAATTGAAGTTTCTAAAGTTTTTCTACCTTTTTCGGTTGTTGTAAACGAATAGTTACCCAAAGAATCGGTTGTTGCACCATCGTAAGTATCTTTTAAGGTTACGCTTACTCCGCTAATAGGTTTAGCCTTTCCATCGGTTATTTTTCCGACAATTTTTACCTGCGCAGTAGCACTCAAGCCAACTAAAATTGTAAATAATGTGAGCCGCCATTTCATTCTATCTAATTTTACACAAACGTAAAGTAGTTTATTTTATAAACCAAATATTTATTTATTTTTTTGGTTACTTCAGCTTGATTAAGAGGCAAAAATTAGACAATATTTAGGCATTAAATGTGTGATAATCAATTAATTAAGCCAGATTACTACAGGTGAGTTTTTAGGGTTGTTGTGTATGTTAACTTATCAACATCTCAGAAAATTTATTTGTTTATCTGGCCCGAATTTGTAATTTAGCAATAGAATTTAATGGGTTAGTAAGTACAAAGGGTCAGCAGCAATGTTGGCCCTTTTACTTTTTAGCAAGCAAAAATCAACTGCAATTTTTTATTCTTCAAATTCTACTTCTCAAAACTTTTTTCTCCCTTTTTTAAAAACAAAACATCACAATTCAAAAACAAATTCTTCATCAAATGATTTTTCATTCTTCTTTTTACAATTTACATTTACGGCATGAGTAAAACTAAATCGGCATTTTTTTGTCAGAGCTGTGGTTACGAAAGTGCCAAATGGTTAGGTAAGTGCCCAGGCTGTAATAGCTGGAATACTTTTGTTGAAGAAGTAATTGTTAAAGGAACCGATAAAAAAGAAAAAGATGAGTGGCGGGATTACTCAGGTTTGGGAAAACAAAAAACCATTTCGATAAACGATGTAAGCAGTGCCGAAGAAAAAAGGATACTTACAACGGATGCAGAATTAAACCGCGTACTTGGTGGCGGTATAGTTTTAGGCAGCATCGTTTTGGTTGCCGGCGAACCAGGCATTGGTAAATCAACTTTGTTTTTACAAATTGGCTTGCAACTAAAAGATGTTGTTACATTATATATAAGTGGTGAGGAAAGTGAACAGCAAATAAAAATGCGTGCCGACAGGATTGGAATTGGCAGCGATAACTTTTATATTCTTACGGAAACAAATACGCAAACCATTTTTCAGGAAATAAAAAAACTGAAACCGCAACTTGTAGTTGTTGATTCTATTCAAACATTACAATCGCCCTTTGTTGAAAGTGGAGCAGGCAGCATCAGCCAGATTAGAGAAACCGCTGCAGAGCTTCAGCGTTTTGCCAAAGAAACAAACACACCGGTTTTTTTAATAGGCCATATTACCAAAGACGGCACCATAGCCGGACCTAAAATTCTGGAGCACATGGTTGATACTGTATTGCAGTTTGAAGGTGACCGCCATTATGCTTATAGAATATTGAGAACGCTTAAAAACCGCTTTGGATCTACATCTGAGCTGGGTATATACGAAATGACCGGCGCAGGCATGAGAGCTGTAAACAATCCTTCCGAACTTTTAATTACGCAAAAAGAAGAACAACTGAGTGGCATTTCCATTGCAGCAACAATTGAAGGTATGCGGCCTTTATTAATTGAAGCACAGGCATTGGTTACACAAAGTGTTTATGGTACACCGCAACGAACGGTAAGTGGTTTTGATTTGCGTCGATTACAATTATTATTGGCCGTGCTGGAAAAAAGAGGAGGCTTTCATTTTGGTGTAAAAGATGTTTTTATAAATATTGCCGGTGGTATTAAGGTAGAAGACCCATCCATTGATCTTGCAATTGTGAGTGCATTGTTGAGCAGTTATGAAGATACTACCATCAACCAACATTATTGTTTTGCCGGCGAGGTTGGTTTAAGCGGCGAGATAAGAGCCGTTAACAGAATTGAACAACGCATTGCCGAAGCAGAAAAATTAGGTTTTGAAAAAATCATTGTAAGCAAATACAACAGTAAATCTTTAGGCAAACAAAAATTTAATATTGAAGTAGTCCCATTGGGTAAGGTTGAAGAACTTTATCAATATTTGTTTTAACTTGTTGATGTAATTATTTTATAATGATCGCTCAGCTTAAAAATATTTTCAGCAGCACCATGCATCTTTTATATCCGCATGTATGTAGCGGTTGCGGATCCGATTTGCTGAATGAAGACAACCTGCTTTGCCTTACCTGCATACATGACTTACCACACACAAATTTTGCGGCACTTGCAAACAATCCCGTTGAAAAAGATTTTTGGGGCCGCATAAATTTAGAAGCTGCATACAGCCAGTTTTATTTTTCGAAAGCATTTTTAATGCAGCATTTAATTCATCAGCTTAAATATAAAGGAGATACAAAAATTGGTTTTTACCTGGGCGAAATAATGGGGAAAACAATGCAGAAAAGCAACCGTTTTTCAACAATTAATGCCCTTATTCCCCTACCAATGTATGCTGCTAAGGAGCATAAAAGAGGCTATAACCAGGCAACGATTATCTGTAACGGTATATCTGCTGTTATGAACATTCCGGTTTTAAATAGTGCAGTAATTCGACAGCATGCTACCGAAACCCAAACCCGTAAACACCGTACCGAGCGTTGGGAAAATGTAAAAGACAGCTTTAAAGTGTCAAAACCCGCCGAATTGACCGGAAAAAACATATTATTAGTAGATGATGTAGTAACAACCGGTGCCACTTTGGAAGCCTGTGGAAACATAATATTAAATGCAACCGATGCAAAATTGAGTATTGCAACTTTAGCTTATGCTGCCAAATAGCAAACTGTACCCAAATATGTATAAATTTGAAAAATGAAGCGATTTAAATTCTTTTTTTGCCTGTTGCCCATTGGTTATTGCCTGTTTCTAACATTTTCCTGCAAAAAAGGCTCTTTTATTACAAGCGAATTTGCCCGTATTAATATTACAGCGGATACTTTAAAATACGATACTGTTTTTACCACTACCGGCTCCATCACCAAATCGTTTAAAATAATTAACGATAACAGTCAAAAGCTACGTCTTAATAATGTAAAGCTAATGGGCGGCGCCACATCTGCCTATAAAATGAATGTAAATGGTGTTGCTACTGCCGAAGTTACAAACCTGGATATAGAGGCAAACGACAGCATTTACGTTTTTGTTTCCGTAACCGTTAACCCAAATGCCGCCAACCTTCCTTTTATTGTAAACGATAGTATTTTAATAAACTATAACGGCAACAAACGCTATGTGCAATTACAGGCTTATGGCCAAAACGCTAATTTTTTGCGCAACCGGGTTTTAACTGGTAATGTACTTTGGACGAATAATCTGCCTTATGTAATACTCGGCAGCATTCGCATAGATACAACAGCTTCGTTAACCATACAGCCAGGATGCAAAATTTATTCTCATGCAACTGCTCCTTTTATTGTGGACGGCACATTAATAATAAATGGTACTAAAACCAACCCCGTAACTTTTACCGGCGACCGTTTAGATGAAGCTTATAAAGATTTACCCGCAAGTTGGCCAGGCATCTATTTCCGGGGCAGTAGTAAAAACAATGTACTTACTTATGCTATTGTAAAAAATGCCAACCAGGCAATTGTTACTGAAAAACCATCTGTAAATGCAAACCCCAAAGTTATTTTGCACCAGTGTATTGTTGATAATGCTTATGATGCAGGCATACTCTGCGTAAACAGCAGCCTGCAGGCCGATAACAGTTTGGTAAGTAATTGCGGCAACAATATTATTATAAATTATGGCGGCATTTATAATTTTACACACTGCACGGTTGCTGCCTACTCTACCAATTTTTTAAATCATAAAAATTCTGCACTTACTGTAAATAATTTTACAACTCAGGCCGGTGCCACATTAACAGCCAGTTTAAATGCTGTTTTTCGTAATAATATTTTTTGGGGTGATGGTGGACTTATAGATAATGAAATTACAGTTAACAAACAGGGAGCAAATACATTTACTGTTTTGTTCGAAAAAAATATTTACCGGGCGTTAACCGATCCAGCCAACAGTATTTTAACAGGCAATATCAGAAATTCCGATCCTGCATTCGATAGTATCAATATAACCAAAAACATTTTCGATTTCCGGTTTACAAAAAATGCAGCAGCGCCAGGCATAAATACAGGCATTGCAACCGGTTTACCTAAAGATCTGGATGATAAAAACAGGAACGTGGGTTTGCCGGATATTGGTTGTTATGAAAAACAATGATTGTGTTAAACCCCGGTTAAGCAAATATCCGTATGTTCTAATTGAACAAATCAATTCTAATTTCGTTTATAATAAAAACTCAAACTCATGATTAAATTATTAGCCATTAGCACCGTATTACTTTCCTGCACTGTTCAGGCAAATAAAAATTCAAGTATGAACATAGCACAACCTACACCAGTAAGTACGACCGCCAAATCAATTTACGATTTTAAAGTTGAAGCTCTGGACGGCAGCACCATTGATTTTTCAACCTTTGAAGGCAAAAAAATATTGATTGTTAACACCGCCAGCGAATGTGGCTACACACCGCAATACGAAGGTTTACAAAAATTGTATGATACCTATAAAGATAAATTAGTGATTGTAGGATTTCCGGCAAATAATTTTGGCGGACAAGAACCAGGTACCAATGCAACCATTAAAGAATTCTGCAAAAAAAATTACGGCGTATCATTCCCTATGGCTGCAAAAATTTCTGTTAAAGGAGATGATATGGCTCCCATTTATAAATACCTTACCAGCAAAGCCGAAAACGGTGTATTAGATGCAGTTGTTGGCTGGAATTTTGGTAAATTTTTATTGGATGAAAAAGGAAACCTACTGCAATATTTTCCAAGCAAAGTTACGCCAATGAGTGAAGAGATTACGGGTAAATTGTAAAATTAAAAATATTTTAAAGCGGGCATAATAATTTTATGTCCGCCTTTTTTATGTCTATTACTTTATTATTCCTTTCCATAATCCTATAAAAAAATTATATTATCTTTATACCCATGGTTAAAATTGATTTTTATGGGATTAGTATATGCAGATATAGAGCTTATAAATGGTGATGATTTAGTTCTTGCCAGAAAACATATAATTGGCGAGGACGAAATAAAACACATGCAGGTAAGTATGCTGGTTGACACAGGTAGTGTTTATATGTGCATTAATGAAACTGTTCAGGAGCAATTGCAACTTGAAGTAATAGAACAGCATAAAGGCCAGCTTGCAGATGGCAGCGTGGTTGAATACAATGTAGTTGGCCCCATTGAAGTACGTTTTAAAAACCGACGCTGTGTTGTAGATGCGATGGTAATTCAGGGAGATAATGAACTTTTATTAGGGGCCATACCGCTTGAAGATATGGACGTGCTTATAAATCCGTATCGCAGAGAATTGATTGTAAACCCAGACCATCCTTATTTTGCGCAGATGAAATTGAAATAAAAAGCACCGCTTTACATTTACAAAATCCGTATGAAATTATTTATCCTCATGGTCATATTATTCCCTCCTTTTGTAAACGTAAATGCACAGATACCAAAAAGCGGAATTTACATCTATAAATATTGTGATGAAGAATACAATAAGTGTTTGGGTAACTGTAAAATAAAAATCAAAAGTAATAAAATCTGGATTTATGCACCTGCTAACCTTAGCGGCATAAAAGAAGGAACACTTTTTGAAAGTGGTACGATTTATAAACATGCCAACGGCAAATGGATCATAATACATTCTGAAAAAGACAAGAATGCAAAAACAATTGGTGGCACTGAAGGACCGGTTTGGATAGACTTTAAAAGAAAACAGTTCTGGGCTTTTTAAAATAGTTTATTACTACGCCTTGTCTCGCCTTCTTCTCTAACGAGCATGCCAGCTTTTGAGTTTCCAACTCAACCCACATCAACTATCTTTGCACCCATGCAATTCCAATCCATTACAGGGCAAAAAGAAACCAAGGAGCAGTTGGTACAAATGGTACAGCACAACCGGCTTAGTCATGCCTTATTATTTTTAGGCAAGGAAGGAAGCGGTGCTTTACAACTGGCATTGGCTTTTGCCCAATACATAGTTTGCAAACCGCAACCACCAGAAGTTGATTTGTTTGCAGCAACAGACTACACAAACGATAAACAAGAAACAAATCAACCAGAAACAAGAAACGATTCTTGTGCCCTCTGCCCAGCCTGCAAAAAAGCAAACGATCTCATTCATCCCGATATACATTTCAGTTACCCGGTAATTACCCGTAAGCCCGGCGAAAAACCCATCAGCACCGATTTTATTAAAGAGTGGCGTGAGTTTATTGTAACAAACCCGTATGGCAATGTGTACGATTGGCTGCAATTTATTGGTGCCGAAAATAAGCAGGGCAATATCACCGCACATGAGTGCAACGATATCATCCGCAAACTAAACCTCAAAAGTTTTGAAAGCGAATACAAAATACTGGTAATGTGGATGCCCGAATTTTTGGGCAAGGAAGGCAACAAATTATTAAAGCTGATTGAAGAGCCGCCACCAAATACCTTGTTTATTTTGGTTGCCGAAAACGAGAATCTGATACTGCCCACCATTTTATCCCGTACACAACTGGTAAAAATTCCGCTGCTTACAAATCTGGAAGTGCAAGCCTCTTTGGAATTGAATGCAGGAGTCCCGATAGCTATCGGGATTGAAAAAGCTCAGCAAATCGCTATTCTTGCCGAAGGCAATTACCGGGAAGCACTTCAATTATTACAGCATGCCGACGATGATTGGGAAGTTATGCTGCGGGAGTGGTTGAATGCCATTATACGCACCGGGCCGGTTGCCCAGGTAAAATGGATTGATGATACTGCCAAACTTGGCCGGGAAAAACAAAAACAGTTTCTCAAATATTTTATTCACCTGCTTGAGGAAGCGATAAGATTGAGAGTAATGGTGAAAACAAACAACGGACAACAGACAACAGATAATGAGCAACGAGTAACGAGTAACGATTTTGCATTTCGCCTCAACAAGCTCTGCGACCTTGGTCAGCAGGAGGCAATTATTAACGAATTAGACAAAGCTAGCTACTATATTGAGCGTAATGCTAACGCAAAAATGCTGTTTCATGCTCTTTCCATCAGGTTGTATCATATTATTAACAACAAATCGTTAATTTTGGTGAACTGAGGCAGAGAGCAGCAGGGAACAGGAATTACTGATTGAAGTTGATTGTGTGTATTTATAATATTTTTTTTGACACCAGCTTTTTCAACATTGGGCATCATCGTTGTGTCACTCACTTGTACGGCAAACCAATTGGCAGCTTTGTTTGCCTAATATTGAAATACAGTACAAGAGTGTCCCGATAGCTATCGGGACCAATGAAATCAATAGTAATTCTGCCACCCGGCTCAAAAATCTCTCCTTCATTTTTAATTACTAATTCTTAACTACTAAGATATGGGATGTGGAAGCGGAGGTTGCGGAACCTCAAAAGATGGAGGAGCACCAGGCGGATGCCAAAGCCATGGCAGTTGCTCAACCGGCGGTTGCAACCGTATGAATGTGCATGACTGGCTGGCCAACCTGCCCTTTAGTGACCCCGAAAGCGGGTGCCGCATTATTGAAGTAAGCTTTAACAATGGCAGCCGTAAAGATTTTTACAGAAATACAACTTTACATTACTACGAAAAAGGCGATATGATTGCCGTGGAAGGCGTAAGTGGTTTTGATGTGGGCATGGTAAACATAACCGGTGAGCTGGTTCGCCTGCAAATGAAAAAACGCAAGGTTGATGAAAAAAGTCCGGATATAAAAAAAGTTTTACGTCGTGCCACCGAAGCCGATATTGCCAAAATGGTTGAATCGAAAGCAAGGGAAGCACAGGTTTTAATACGCAGCCGTGCCATGGCACGCCAGCTAAAACTCGATTTAAAAATGGCCGAAGTGGAAGTGCAGGCCGATAGCCGAAAAGCAACATTTTTTTACATTGCTGATGACCGTGTTGATTTTAGAGAACTGATAAAATTATACGCTACCGAATTTAAAGTAAAGGTAGAAATGCGCCAGATTGGTGCACGCCAGGAAGCCGGAAAAGTAGGCGGAATAGGCAGTTGCGGCCGTGAGCTTTGTTGCAGTAGCTGGCTTACCGATTTTAAAAGTGTAAATACCAATGCTGCCCGTTACCAGAATTTAAGCATCAACCAAACCAAATTAAGCGGACAGTGCGGCCGCTTAAAATGCTGTTTAAATTACGAACTGGATACTTATATGGATGCGCTGCAATTCTTTCCGGATGATGCAGATATGCTGGAAATGGAAAAAAGCCGTGCCTTTTTGGTGAAGAAAGATATTTTCCGCAACCTGATGTGGTACACCATGCCGGACAGCAACAAACAATACCCTTTAACTATCGAGCGTGTTAAAAAAATAAAAGAATTAAATAAGCAGGGCGTTCGTCCGGCCGATCTGGAACCGGTTGAAGTAGTTAGCAATAAGCCTAAAGAAATTGAACCAACTTATGCCGATGTGGTTGGACAAATAAGTTTAAAAAGTCTGGAAAAAACCAGCCGCAAAAGAAGAGACCAGGAAAGAGGTGGTGGTAACCAGCAGGGAAGAAACAGGAATGAAGGATCCCGTGGACAAGCTGGTGGAAACCAGCAATCTGGAGGACAAGGGCAAAACCAAAATCGTCCGCAGCGTTCTGGAAATCAGCAGGGCGGTAATCAGCAAAACCGTTCTCAGAAACCAGCTACTGGCGGAGCACAAGGCCAGCAATCGGCAGTATCCGGTGGTCAAAACCGTTCGCAAAATCCCGGTGGCAACCAGCGCAGTAATAATCCTAACAGGCAACAAGCTGGCTCTGGTAGCCAGGGACAAAATCAAAACCGCAATCGGCCAAACAGAGGTGGCGCACAACAGGGAGGAGGGCAGCAATCAGGTGGACAAAGGCAAAATCAAAATCCTGGCAATAACAGCGGGGAGAAAAAATAACGAAGTTTTAAATTGAACGCCGGGATTTTACACCCGGCGTTTTTTTAATTTTGTGGTATAAAAATTTTCATGTCAATAACAGTAAATAAACTTACAAAAATTTACGGCGCACAAAAAGCAGTTGATGATATTTCCTTTACAGTAAATAAAGGAGAGATTGTTGGTTTCCTGGGGCCTAATGGTGCAGGCAAATCAACCACCATGAAGATTATTACCGGTTATTTAACAGCAAGCACAGGATCAGCAACGGTTTGCAATCTTACTGTTGATGAGAACAATAACCAAACAAAGAAAAAAATTGGCTATTTACCCGAGGCCAATCCGCTGTATTTTGATATGTATGTAAGAGAGTATTTAGATTTTGTGAGCAATATTCACACAGTAAAAAATAAAAAAGACAAGATAGAAGAAGTGATAAAAACAGTTGGCTTAACTGTTGAAGCCAATAAAAAAATTGGGCAGTTAAGTAAGGGTTATAAACAACGTGTTGGTTTGGCCGCTGCATTAATTCACGATCCGGAAGTATTGATTTTGGATGAACCTACCAGCGGCCTCGACCCTAACCAGATCGTAGAAATAAGAGAAGTTATTAAAAAGCTGGGTCAAAATAAAACGGTGCTTTTCTCTTCCCATATTTTGCAGGAAGTACAAGCCATTTGCGACCGGGTAATCATCATCAACAAAGGAAAAATTGTAGCGGATGATTTACTGGAAAATTTGTTGGGTAAAAAACAGTTTAACGAATTAAGACTCGAAATTAAAGAAGTAGTGCAGTTGGCTATTTTCGAAGGCATTCAAAATATACAGCAATTAAATGCCCACACCTGGTTATTTAAAACAGATAATGCTGATGCTTTAAAGAGAAGACTACTCGAAATTAGCCTGCAAAAAAATCTCAATATTATTTCATTACAAAGCGAAACTGCCGCAAGTTTAGAAGATATTTTCAGAACTTTGACAGAGAACGATTAACAGACAACAGACAAATAACAGATAACTTTTAACCAATAACATTAAACCAACAAATCAACAATGAGCTACATCGCATCCATTCATGCCCGCCAGATATTAGACAGCCGTGGCAATCCTACAATTGAGGTTGATATTTTAACCGAGAATGAACATTTGGGCCGTGCAGCCGTGCCAAGTGGCGCCAGCACTGGCATACATGAGGCAGTTGAATTACGCGACGGCAATAAAAAACTATACGGAGGCAAAGGTGTACTTAAAGCAGTTAAGAATGTTAATACCATTCTTGCCGATAATTTATTGGGATGGGATGTGGCTGACCAAACCGGTATTGATGCCATGATGATTGCTTTGGATGCTACACCTAATAAAGGTAAGCTGGGTGCCAATGCAATTTTGGCTGTAAGTATGGCCGTTGCAAAAGCCGCTGCGCTGGAAGCTAATCTTCCGTTATACAGATATATTGGCGGTACAAATGCAAAGATTTTGCCAATACCGATGATGAATATTTTAAACGGCGGCGCACATGCTGATAATAAAATAGATTTCCAGGAATTTATGGTAATGCCTGTTGGCGCAACTTCTTTTAGCGAGGGTTTGCGCTGGGGTGTAGATATTTTTCATGCATTGAAAACTGTATTGAAGAAAAAAGGATTCAGCACCAATGTGGGCGATGAAGGTGGTTTTGCACCAAACATCCAGAGCAACGAAGAAGCTATTGAAACCGTGCTGACTGCCATTCAAAGCGCAGGTTACAAAACCGGCAGTCAGATTATGATTGCCATGGATGCAGCCAACAGCGAACTGTGGAATGCAAAAGAGAAAAAATATATTTTTCATAAAAGTGATGGTAAAAAAATGACCAGCGAACAACTTGTAGCTTATTGGGCAAGCTGGGTTAAGCAATACCCTATTTGCTCCATTGAAGATGGCATGGCCGAAGATGACTGGAAAGGATGGAAAATGTTAACCGAAGCAGTTGGCAGCAAATGCCAGTTGGTAGGCGACGATTTGTTTGTAACCAACGTTAACCGTTTAGAAAGAGGCATTAATGAAGGTATTGCAAATGGTTTATTAGTTAAAGTAAACCAGATTGGTACCATCACCGAAACCATTAATGCAGTTAGTATGGCGCAGCAAAATGGCTTCAATACAATAATGAGTCATAGAAGTGGCGAAACAGAAGACACAACCATTGCTGACCTTGCGGTGGCATTAAATTGTGGGCAAATAAAAACCGGCTCAGCCTCAAGAACAGATCGTATGGCAAAATACAACCAGCTTATCCGTATTGAAGAAATGCTGGGAGAAAGTGGCATATATCCAAAAGGAAAGATTAAATTTGGTAAGTAATGTTACAAGTTATTTGTTAATTGTTATTAGTTTAGTAACGATTAACAAGTAACCGATAACCAATAACGGCACATGAAAATTCTAACCCACATACCATCCTGGCTAAAAAACAAATACCTGCTTACAGGTGTGTTTTTTGTAGTATGGATGGTTTTCTTTGATCCAAAAGATATTTTGTCTGATTTGGATAGAAGAGGCAAGTTAAATGAACTGCAGTCGAGCGAATTAAACTTAAAAAAACAAATAACAGACGCAAAACAGGAGCTGGACTTACTTAAAAATGACGCCCAAAGCATTGAAAAATATGCCCGGGAAAAGTATTTGATGAAGAAGGATAACGAAGATCTTTTTATTGTTAAAACTACCCCGGAAGACAAATAATTTAGCTTTAAAAGCAATATTCCTCTTTAACAACCGTTTATGTAATTGGATAATGCCTGCCTGTAGGTTTAAACAGGGATATTTAATTTCTTAACGCACAAGTAACTTAACCTTAACATGCACAACTTTACACCGGAAGATCTTTTACAATATTTGTATAAAGAAACTTCCCCGGCACAAACAGCCGCCATTAAGGCTGCTTTGGAAACAGACTGGAGCTTACGTGAAAAATTTGAAGTGATAACCTCAGCTCAAAGCAGGCTGGAAGCACTTAAAATGTCGCCAAGCCAGCAAACAATTGATAATATTTTGAGCTACGCAGAAAAAGCAGTAGCTGAACTTACACCACAAGCTTAAAGCAATCAACTTTTAATGTAATTTTAGTTTCCCCCGATAAAATCGGGGGATATTTTTTTTATGACGCTGAAGGAACGATATCGTTTATTTATTGAATATTTTTTACAGCATGCCCCCGATGCAGAAACAGAATTATTGTATGATGATCCGTTTCAGTTACTGGTAGCAGTAATTTTATCTGCACAGTGTACAGATAAAAGGGTAAACATTACAACTCCGTTCATCTTTGCAAAATACCCCGATGCCTTGTCAATGAGCAAGGCCGATTTTGATGATCTGTTCCCTTTAATCAAAAGTATTTCTTACCCAAACAATAAAACCAAACATTTAATAGGCATGGCTAAAATGCTGTTGGAGAAATTTAACGGGCAGGTACCGATGACTGTTGATGAATTGGTTTTATTGCCTGGTGTAGGCCGTAAAACAGCTAACGTAATAACTTCTGTTATTGATAACCAGCCAAACATGGCAGTGGATACACATGTGTTTAGAGTTAGTGCCAGGCTTGGTTTAACAACAAATGCAAAAACTCCTTTAGCCACTGAAAAACAATTAATAAAAAATTTACCGGTACAATATGTGCACGTTGCACATCATTGGCTGATATTACACGGAAGGTATATATGCATAGCCAGAAAACCACGGTGCAGCGAATGTGGTTTAAACGGTATCTGTAAATTTGTTAAGAAAAAAATGTAAACTTGAATTATTATTGAGGAATAATCGTTTTATTTGCATGAGATAGCTCATCCTTTTAAAACCCAGCCAATATTTTTTAAAAAAGGACATAATTAAATGAAAAAAATCACTGTTGCGCTCAGCGTTATTTTAATGCTTACCCTATTTGTAGAAAAAGCTTCGGCTCAATATTATTTTTACGATAGCAAATACTACGATAGTCCGCTTACATTTGAAATCGGAGGTTCTATTGGCGCTATGAATTGCCTTACTGATTTAGGTGGAAACAAAGGCGTTGGTAAAAAATTCGTAAAAGATTTAAACCTGGGTAAAACAAATATTGCCGGTAGTATTTCTCTTAGCGCTATGTATAATTACATGTTTGCCTTAAGGCTTGAGGCTACATTTGGAACCGTATCTGCAGAAGATAGGGTTCTTGCAAAAGTTGCACCCTCTACTTATGGGCGTTACGAAAGAAACCTAAGCTTCAAATCTAAGATTACCGATTTTATGCTTGGACTGGAAATTCATCCTTTATACATTATTAATCAATATAATCAGGATGATGAGAAAGAACCACCATTATTTTCTCCTTACCTGCTTGCGGGTGTTGGGTTTTTCTCTTTTAAACCTCAGGCAAAATTAGCCGGTAAATGGATTGATCTGCAGGCTTTAAGTACCGAAGGACAAGGATTTGCAGAATATCCCGACAGAAAACCTTATAAATTAAATCAACTGAATATTCCTTTGGGTTTGGGTGTTAAATATGATCTTGGTTCTACCTTAAGCCTTAGAGCTGAATTTGTATACAGAAAATTAAATACCGATTACCTGGATGATGTAAGTTCAAAATATTATGCCGACCCTACTTTATACGCAAATTATTTTACAGGAGCTAAACTTACAAATGCTTTATTGCTTAACAACCGCCAATATGAGCTGGATCCCGGACATAGCTACAACACACAGGATGAAAGAGGCAATCCCAATAACAAAGACGCTTTTTTTACCTTCAATCTTAAAATTGGTTATACTTTCGGAAGGCCAAAAATTAAATAAAGTAATTTAATTAAATAAAAAGCCCTTTCAAAATAATTGAAAGGGCTTTTACTTACAGGTTGAAATTATTTTAAAGCAAGTTTTTAATTTCAGCGATCAATTCTCCTTTAGTAATGGGGATACCCATTATTTTATTGTAAGGTTTTGCATCTACAAAATATACATCCCGTATAATTTTTACCAGTTGACCGTTGTTGATCTCGGGTACTAAAACGGTTTCAAAATTCTTTAAAATTTCTCCCAGGTTTTTAGGGAATGGTCTTATGTAGCGCAGATGTGCATGAGATACAGAATGGCCATCCTTCTGTAATTCGGTACAGGCACTTTTTATAGCACCGTAGGTACTGCCCCAGCCCAGCACCAACACTTTACCTTTATCTGCACCGCTATCTAAATGCTGATCAGGAATATAATTGGCAATCATATCAACCTTTGCCTGCCTGGTTTTTACCATGTGCTGGTGGTTTTCGGGTTCGTAACTGATGTTGCCGGTAATGTCAGCCTTTTCTAAACCTCCAACTCTATGTTCCAATCCCGGTGTACCGGGTATTGCCCATGGGCGCACTAATTTATCATCTCTTTTATAAGGTTGAAATTTGCCATCCTTATCCATAATATCTGCAAAATTCTGCGATGCAAATTGTGTTTTAATTTCGGGTAAATCTGCAGCTTGTGGAAACTTCCATGGCTCGGCACCATTAGCAATATAGCCATCGCTTAAAAACATAACCGGTGTCATGTGTTGTACAGATATTCTTACCGCTTCATACACTGCACTAAAACAATCGCTGGGTGTTGATGCAGAAACGATGGGCATCGGGCACTCACCATTGCGGCCATAGTAAGCCTGCATTAAATCGCTTTGCTCTGTTTTGGTTGGCAATCCGGTTGATGGGCCTCCACGTTGAATATTAATGATGATTAAAGGAATTTCTAACATTACAGCCAAACCCATAGCTTCAGCCTTTAATGCAATTCCAGGACCGCTGCTGGTTGTTACTGCCAAACTACCGCCATAACTGGCACCAATGGCCGATGTGATGGCTGCTATCTCATCCTCGGCCTGAAAAGTTTTTATACCAAAGTTTTTATACTTGCTCAGCTCATGTAAAATATCGCTTGCTGGTGTAATGGGATAGCTGCCTAAAAACAATTGCAAGCCGCTTTTTTGCGATGCTGCAATCAAACCATAAGATACTGCCTGGTTGCCCATTACAGACCGGTAAGTACCCGGATCCATTTTTGCCTTGGCAACAGAGTAGCGAGTGGTAAAGGTTTCTGTAGTATCGCCATAATTATAACCGGCCTGTAAAGCTTTTACATTGCTTTCAAATATCTCGGGCTTTTTACCAAATTTTTCTTTTATAAAACCAATGGTGCTATCCATATCACGGTTATACATCCAATATAAAAAACCCAGTACAAACATATTTTTTGCACGATCTTTTTCCTTAACACCCATGGTAATATCTTTCAAAGCCTCACGGGTCATTTTGGTTACATCCATCCGTATCACTTCGTAATTACTAAGACTGTTATCCTCTAAAGGATTAACACCTTCCGCATAATTTGCCAGTCGTAAATTTTTTGCATCAAATCCATCTTCGTTTGCAATAATGCGGCCGCCGGGTTTTAGGCCAATTAAATTTGTTTTTAAAGCTGCTGCATTCATAGCCACCAGCACATCGCATGCATCTCCGGGTGTAAACACACGGTCGCTTGAAAAGCGAAGCTGGTAACCACTTACGCCGGGCAATGTACCTATTGGAGCACGTATTTCGGCGGGAAAATCCGGGAAAGTTGCCAGGTCAATCCCCAGCATGGCTGTGTTGTTGGTAAACTGGCTACCGGTCAACTGCATTCCATCGCCACTATCGCCTGCAAATTTAATTACTACGTCATTTAATACTTCCTGCTTATTGCTCATCGTTAAAAATTAAGTATAGCGAAGTTAACAATTTAGCGATACGAAAAAACAGAACATCAATCATATTTTACGCCCGTAAATCTTCTTTTTGAAATTAATAAATTAGGTTTGCGCAAACTTTTTACATGTACGACCTGCAAGATTTTTTAACCCCCATACCTGTTCATGAGTTGAATGATGATAATGGATATACCGATGGGCAACTGGCAAAGCATATTGCCATTTACGAAAACGAAATGCCAGATATTACCAATGCAGATATTGTGTTAGTGGGCGTAAATGAAACAAGAGGAAGCGGTGCTTTTGATAATACTATTAGTGCAGCCGATGCTGTACGCAAACAATTATACCAGCTGCATTACTGGCATACCGATGTGGTTATTGCAGATATAGGCAACATTAAAACCGGTGCAACTTTAAATGATAGTTATGCTGCCGTAAGAACTGTGCTGGCGGAATTGTTCCGCAAAAATAAAACGGTGGTTATACTTGGCGGATCGCACGATATTACACTGGCACAATATTTTGCTTATAAAGAATTACAACAGGTGGTAGAAGCTACCTGTGTTGATGCAACTATAAACCTGAAAGGCGAAAATCCTTTACGCAGCGAAAATTTTTTACTAGAGATGCTAACCGGCGAACCGAACCTGGTAAAGCATTATAACCATATTGGGTTTCAAAGTTATTTTGTACACCCACGCATGCTGGAAACGATGGACAAACTTCGTTTTGATTGTTACCGGGTGGGTGCTGCACGTGAAAATTTAGAGGAGATGGAACCGGTAATTCGCAATACCAATTTATTAAGCTTTGATATAAGCGCTATAAAATACAGCGACTCGCCAGCCAGCAGCGAAAGCCCCAATGGCTTTAGCGGTGAGGAAGCCTGCATACTGGCACGCTTTGCTGGGCTGAGTAATAAGCTGAACAGTTTTGGCATTTATGGTTACCTGCCGCAGCAGGATGATAAGGATCTTACTGCAAAACAAATATCGCAAATGCTTTGGTACTTTATTGATGGCAAAAGCCGAAGCAAGCAGGAAGCGGCCATTGAAGACCGGGATTATTTTAATGAATACCACAGCAGCTTTACCGAAGTAGAATCTGTTTTTCTGCAAAGCAAAAAAACCGGTCGCTGGTGGATGCAGTTGCCTAACAAAAAATTTATACCCTGCAGTTACAATGATTATGTGCAGGCAAGCCGCAACGAAATACCGGAAAGATGGTTGAGGGCGCAGGAGAGAGAAGTTTAATTAAGTATTAAAAATGAATAATTAAAAATTATGAGCCGCTCAATTTCAACAACATTATTAATTTTTAATTCATCATTATTAATTGCCCTTGCCTCCTGCTCGGTATCCAAACAAATAAGCAAACAGGCCACTGATATTTTATTAAAAGATACTGCCATCAGCACCGGCCATATCGGCATTAGTATTTACGAGCCAGCCAGCAATAAATACTGGTATAATTACAATGCCGATAAATATTTTATACCGGCAAGTAATACAAAACTATTTACGTTGTATGCAGGTATGAAATACCTGGGCGATAGTTTAACTGGCCTGGTTTATCAAAATTTTAGTGATACTGCTATTAACGTTGCCGGCACCGGAGATGCTACTTTTATGCATGCCGGTTTTAAAAACCAGCCAGCTTTAGATTTTCTCAAGACACAAAAAAAAATAATTTATTTATCAGGCAATTATGATGACAATGCCTTAGGCTATGGCTGGGCATGGGATGATTTTAATGATGATTATATGATTGAGAGAAATGCTTTTCCCATTTATGGAAATACCATTTCTGTAATGATTGATGGATATAAAAAAGATGAGAAATTTTATATTGAACCCAATTGGAAAACAAGTCCGGAATATTTTGAAACTATATTACCGGCTTTTCATTTGCTGGATTCAAAATACAGGGCCGATGCCAGTTTGAAAAAGATAGATTCAAACAAGGCACAGCTTTTAACTAAAAGCTTTACTATAGAACGAAACCGAACCAGTAATGCTTTTACATTAAAATCAGCAAATTCAATTTTTAAAAAACAAACAATACCTGTTTATACTGACGGAATTAAAAACACGGTTACGGCATTAAAAAATGATTTGAGGTTAAACGTAAAAGAAGGAATCCTTGCTGATAATGGGTTATATCCCGGCACTCCCGCCAATCTTCGTTGGCATAAAATAAAATCACAACCCAGCGATTCGCTCTTTAAACCCATGATGCACCGCAGTGATAATTTTTTTGCAGAGCAAACATTATTAATGGTGAGCAATGAATACCTGGGAGAAATGAGCACCGGAAAAATTATTGAAACTCTACTTAATTCAGATTTAAAAGATATACCCCAAAAGCCCAAATGGGTTGATGGCAGCGGGCTAAGCCGGTATAATTTATTTACGCCTCAATCTTTTATTTATATTCTCAACAAAACAAAAAACGAATTTGGCTGGGAGCGTCTAAAAAATATTTTACCAACCGGGGGCACCGGCACTTTATCATCTTATTATAAAAAAGACAGTGGCTTTATTTACGCAAAAACAGGCACTTTAAGCAATAATTGTGCTTTAAGCGGCGTCTTAATTACCAGAAAGGGCAAGCTTCTCATTTTCTCTGTTTTAGCCAATAGTTACATAACCGGAGCTACCCCCGTGCGTAAAGCCGTTGAGCGTTTTTTACTTGCTATCCGGGAAAATTATTGATATTTTTATCCCTCAGGCAACAAAACAAAAAATCACAGCATCTTCCCTAAGCTTATAACTCTGTTTATCCTTTAACCAACAAAACCCTTTTTGTATGAAAAAGATTTTTACGCTGCTGTGGTTAACCCTCGCCGCCTTTACATTTAAGGCATCAGCACAAACCACACCTAATTGTAATGCCGAATTTGCTGTTCAGTATCTTACCAATTCCACGGTAAAATTCAATCCCGTAATTACCAACGACTCCCCGTGGGTACATCACTACTGGAGTTTTGGAGATGCTACGCCCGGAAGTCAGTTGATTTCGCCAACCCATACTTACTCGTTGCCTGGCAGTTACTCAGTAGTACATACAGTTTTAAGAACAACGCCAAATAATGTTCCGGTGTGCACACAGGTGTTTACTAAAATTGTAACCATTGCAGAGCCCTGTAACCTGGTAGCTAACTTTAGCTGGACCGCCACTTCATCCAATCCACTAACAGTTGCATTTCAAAATTTATCGGTACCGCTTACAGCAACCGATTCAATAACCTGGATTTTTGGAGACAACAGTGCAAACGCTTACACAGTAAATGCAAATCATACTTACGCCAATGCAGGCACATATAATGTTTGCCTCATTGTAAAGAAAAACAATAACAATACTACAGCGCCCTGCATAAGATATATTTGTAAAACAGTTACCGTTATTGCGCCTTGCACTTTAGTTGCAAACTTTAACTGGACTGTTACGGCAACCAATCCATTAAGATATGAATTTCATAATTTAAGTACACCGCTTGCTGCTACTGATTCTATCAGGTGGACATTTGGCGATGGCTCAACATCATCAGATGTAAACCCGATACATACTTATAATGTTGGAGGTACTTATGTTGTTTGTTTAAGAGTGCAAAAACAAACACCTCCCGGATCGGCTCCCTGCGTAAGAGAAATATGCAAAACAATTGTGGTAACACAACCTTGTAACATGGTAGCTGATTTTAACTGGGCCGTTACTCAAACAAATCCTTTACGCATTGAGTTTCATAATTTAACCACGCCTGCTGCTGTAAATGATTCTATCAGGTGGACATACGGTGATGGCACTTCATCCAATGGCATGAATCCCGTGCATACCTATGCCGCACCAGGTACCTATACTGTTTGTTTGCGTGTTATAAGATACAATGGAAGCAATACCCCATGTATCAGAGAAATCTGCAAAACTGTTGTTGTTAGTGCACCATGTAACATGATACCCGATTTTACCTGGACAGCTACACAAACCAATCCTTTAAGAATTGAGTTTCATAATACCAGCACTAATACCCTTGCTAATGATTCTATCCGTTGGACATTTGGAGACGGAAGTTCATCCAGCGATATTAACCCGGTACACACTTATGCAGCCGCTGGTACTTACACTGTTTGTTTGCGCATACTAAGATATAATGCCGGCACCACTACTCCTTGCGTAAGAGAGATTTGCAAAACTGTGGTTATACCGCCGCTTTGCACGCTGGTGGCCAATTTCAGCGCTCAGCCCGATTCAGGTAACACATTACGCATCAGGTTTACAAACCTGAGTGTACCGGTTGCTGCTACCGATTCTTTATTCTGGAATTTTGGAGATGGAACAAATTTAAGTGGTGTACAAAGTAATCCCATTATTGCAAACCCAATACATAATTATGCAAACGCAGGCAATTACAATGTTTGCCTTATTGTAAAAAAACAATCCAATGCATCCAGTACTCCTTGTATAAGATATACCTGCAAACCAGTTATAGTTTATGCACCATGTACGTTGGTAGTTAATTTCACTTCGCAAGTCGATCCTAATAATCCATTGCGCATTAAGTTTACAAATACGAGTTTACCAACCAATGCAACAGACTCTGTAAGATGGACATTTGGTGATGGAACATCTGTAAGCGGTTTACAAAGCGATCCCAATGTTGCCAACCCAACACACAATTATGCAAATGCGGGTAATTACACCGTTTGTTTAAGGGTGAAGAAAAATGGTAACCTCAATACACCGGTTAATTGTGTAAGAGAAAAATGCGGAACCATTACAGTAACACCACCTTGTAATTTTGTTGTAAACTTTAGCTGGAGGTTAGATTCTGTTAATACAAGAAAAGTTTATTTTACCAATCTTACCACACCGCCATCAGTAAATGCTATAGCCATATGGAATTTTGGAGATGGTTCATCCGCCACATCATGGAATGCGGTGCATGAGTATGCACAACCAGGACGGTACCGGGTTTGCCTGAAAGTTTATTCAGGAACAAATACAACCTGTTTCCGGGAAAGTTGTGATACTATTGTTATACCTGTACCGGTACCGCCATGTACCGAGCTGTCAAAATATCATTACTCAGTTTTTCCAAATGATAATCAGAAATATAATTTCACTCCTGATTATATAAACACCACGTTTCAATACACCTGGACGTTTGGTGATGGTACCGGCAGCCACGACCCTATTGCAACACACCGCTATGCACAACCCGGTGTGTATGTTGCCTGCTTAACTGTATGGCGCAGCAGTACCTGTGCATCTACAACCTGCCACGAAATAAATGTTTTGCCGCAGGTAAACTGCGATAGCGCCCATGCATACTACACTTCGGTTAGATACAATAACCTGCCAAACAAATTTCAGTTTTTTGCAAATGCTACATTACCGATAATTGACCAGGTATGGACGATAACCAAAGTAGGCAGCACAACTGCTCCTGTAATTCTGCACGAAAACAATCCAATCTATTTATTTCAGGATACCGGTTATTTCAGGGTTTGTTTAAAGGCAACATTGCAAGGTGGCTGTGTGAAAGAATACTGCAATTATATAAGGATAGAACAGGTTTCAAGTGCATGCGAATTACAGGCATTCCCGAATCCTGCCAATGCCGTAGTTAACGTAAATGTTTATTTAACACAGCCCGAAATTATTCATGCATACGTTTACAACAACATGAATGTTTTAATGCTGCAGCACGATCAACCCGGCGCTACGGGCAATAATTTAGTTACATTAAATATTGGCAACCTTATTGCCGGACAATATACTATCAGATTAGTCTATGGAAACAGAGTCTGCTATGCCAGATTTGCAAAACTGTAAGAATAGGGTTTTTAAAGCAAGGGCCTGCAGCAGAAATGTTGCAGGCTTTTTTGATTTTTCACGCAAAGGGTGCTAAGGAGCAGAGAACGCAAAGTTTATTATTATCCTGCCGCCTCAGCTTCTCTGTTTTCTCTGCGTGAAACTGTATTTTATCTCCCAAACAATTTATCCAGTTCATCTTTTTTAAATTCAAGATAGGTTGGTTTGCCATTGGCAGTGCTGTTGGGTACAGCACAGTTAAAAAGTTCTTCAATCAAAATTTTCATTTCTTTTTCGGTTAAAGAGTTGCCGGCTTTTATAGATTGCTGCAGTGCAAGAGACCGTAAAAGTTTTTCACGCTTGCTGTATTTTAAATCGTTGCTGAAATGTTTGTATTGCTCCAGCATTTTTTCGATAGCGGTTTTTTCGTTGCCATTGTTTACATCTGCCGGTGTGCCTTGTATTACAAAAGTGTTGTTGCCAAAGGGTTCTAACTGATAACCCAGGTGATTCATATCGGGCAAAAGTTCTTTCAGCAAAACAGCATCAGCCGCATGTAATTCAATTGTGGCCGGAAATAAGCTTTGCTGCGTAGCAATAGGTTTCCCTTCTACAGCCAAAGCAAAACGCTCATATAAAATACGTTCATGCGCATTTTGCTGATGAACTAAATAATAACCTTTTTCGGTTTGCACAGTAATAAAACTGTTATGGATTTGAAAAAGCTTATCCGTTTGGGGTTTGGGGTTTGTAGTTAATAAAGCAGGTGGCTCAGCAAATGGTTTGAAATTATCAGGCTGTGGCTTGTCTTTTTCGTAAAAATCTCTCCAATGCTTTAACTCACTTTTACTTTCAACAAAATGTGATTGATTCTTTTTTGTAAATGTATTGTAAAGAGAAGAAGATGATGCCGATGATTTTTTATCGTCTGTAAATGGTTTGCTTACCGCATCAAGGCTTTGTATGGATGCATCCAGCTCAAAATCAAGCGTGGGCGAAATACTGAATTGTGCCAGTGCATGCTTAATAGCACTCTGCACAAAAGCATACACAATCTTTTCGTCCTCAAATTTAATTTCCTGTTTGGTTGGGTGTACATTAATATCCAGTTGCGATGGATCCAGATCAATAAACAACGTGTACATCGGAAAACTATCTTTCGCAATCATCTCATTAAAAGCATTCATCACCGCATGGTTCAGGTAGGCACTTTTAATAAAGCGGTTGTTCACAAAAAAATACTGATCGCCTCTGGTTTTCTTAGCGGTTTCGGGTTTACCCACAAAGCCATAAATATTCATGTAATCCGTTTGCTCCTGCACAGGCACCAGTTTGGCTGCATAGCTGTTTCCCAATATCTGCACAATGCGTTGTTTCATGCTTCCCTTTTCTAAATGAAAAACCTGCTGCCCGTTGCTTGTAAAAGAGAAAAATATTTCCGGAAACGACATGGCAACTCTTATGAACTCATCCACAATATGCCTTAACTCTGCTGCATTGCTTTTTAAAAAATTACGGCGGGCCGGCACATTAAAAAAAAGATTTTTCATGGCAATGCTGGTACCGGTTGGTACAGCAATGGGCTCCTGTTTTATAACCTGGCTGTTTTCAATTTCAATAAAAACACCGGTTTCATCCTCATCTCTTTTCGATTTTAATTCAACTTGCGCAACAGCCGCAATACTGGCCAAGGCTTCTCCTCTAAAACCCATTGTTTTTATCTTAAACAGGTCTTCAATATTTTTTATTTTGGAAGTGGCGTGGCGCTCAAAAGCCATCCTGGCATCGGTTTCACTCATTCCTTTGCCATTATCAATAACCTGTATTAAAGCTTTGCCAGCATCATTTATAACGAGGTTAATTTCTGTTGCACCTGCATCTACTGCATTTTCCAACAGCTCTTTTACTGCGCTGGCCGGCCTTTGAATAACTTCGCCGGCAGCAATCTGGTTGGCAATGTTATCGGGCAATAATTGAATGATATCAGGCAAAGGAATTCTTTTAATTTTTTGGTAAGATTTTCGGGTTACACTTTAATTAAAACAGGGCTAATCCCAGATATCTGAAAGATTTGCTTCAGCAGTGCATTCATCAGCTAAATTAAAAGTGTAAACATACGGATTTATTGAAACCGGTTCGTACTTATCGTTAATGAGCTGGTATATTTCTAATTTTTTAAATTGAGGATCGGCAATAAGATAGTAATTTACTTTTTGCGATTGGTAAATCTCCATTTTCAGTCCCCGGTCTTTTGCAGCAGTTGCCGGAGACAAAATTTCTACAATTAATGCCGGAGGAAAATCAAGGAATTTTTTTTCAATTTTATCGCAAACAATTAAGATATCAGGTTGTACAATTGTATCTTCAGTAATTTTCCAGTCGAGTGGAAGGTACAATTTACATTTTTTACATCCTGCTTTTAAAGCTGATTCAAATTCAAATACTAATGTACTGTTAACCCTTTGATGTGCTGGAATTGGTGCCGGACTCATGGCATAAGGCATACCTTCAATCAATTCCCACTTACCTTCCCACTGGCAATAATCCTCGTAAGTATAATATGGCATGTATTTTTCTGCAACTGACATATTGTAAAGTTAAAAAACATTCTACAAACATTCACTATTAAAATACCCTGTATATACCTTTATTAAGTATTTTTATAACTATGAAAAAACTATTTCTTGTAATTATTCTTTGTAGTGCAATCAGTAAAATTTCGTTTGCACAAAAGCCAACGGCAGCAAATATTTGGGTTGACAGTGTTTTTAAAACCCTCTCTCCCGATGAGCAGATTGCACAGTTGATGGTGGTGCGTTTATCAACCATCAATGCAAACAAGAGTGTTACTTTTTACGACAGCCTGGTAACTGTACTGATGAAGCAATACAATATTGGCAGCCTTTGTGTTTTCCAGGGAAGCCCGGTAAAGCAGGCAATTATTTTAAACCAACTTCAGGCTAAAGCTAAAACACCACTGCTGGTAACGATAGATGCTGAGTGGGGTGTTGGCATGCGCATGACGGACAGTGTGCTTCCACTGCCCAAACAAATGATGTTGGGTGCTGTGCAGGATTCAAGCATTGCTTATCAATATGGAAGAATTGTGGCAGAGCAATGCAAGCGCATTGGCATACAGGTAAATTTTGCACCGGTGGTTGATGTAAATAATAACCCCAACAACCCTGTAATTAACGACCGCAGTTTTGGGGAAGATAAATACAAAGTGGCATCCTATGGTGTTCAATACATGAAAGGCATGCAGGACAATGGTGTGATGGCATGTGCCAAACATTTTCCGGGACATGGCGATGTGGCTGTAGATTCTCATTATGATTTGCCGGTCATCAATAAAACCAGGCAGCAACTGGAATCTTTAGAACTGTTCCCTTTCCGTGAAATTTTTAAAGCCGGTGTGGGTAGTGTAATGATCGCACATCTATATATACCTTCTATTGATACCAGTGCCAACAGGGCCACATCACTTTCAAAAAACAATGTAACCGATCTTTTAAGAAACCAGCTAAATTACCAGGGACTTACTTTTACCGATGCATTGGAAATGCAGGGTGTAAGAAAATTCTTTCCGGATGGTGCTGCTTCGGTAGAATCGATTATTGCCGGTAATGATATGCTTTGTTTGCCCGGCGATGTACCACTGGCTATAACAAAAATAAAAGAGGCCATTACTGCCGGAAAAATAAGCTGGGCCGATATTGAAATGCATTGCAGAAAAGTGCTGAAAGCAAAATATGATTATGGCCTTTCAAATTTAAAACCGATCAATACCGAAAATTTAACCAACGATTTAAACAGGGACGTTAGCAGCATGCGTAAGCTGATAGCAGAAAATGCATTGACAGTTTTAAAAAAGACTGATGCTGTATTTTTTCCTTTGCCTGCAAAAAAAGATTCGGTTAAAAAAAATATACTGTATGTAAGCATTGGTACCAGCAGCGATAATGCATTTGCCAACCGCATGCGTGCCGATTATAATGCTGATGTAACCTGGTTTGATTATAAAAAAGATGCTGCCGATATTACAGCGATAGTGGCAAGAGCTAAGAAAGATTATAAGCAAGTGGTTATTGGTGTGCATGGATACGGGCGTTCACCGGCCAATAATTTTGGTATCAGCAAAAACGCCATTGACCTGGTAACACAATTACAGCAAAAAACAAAAGCCATCACTTTTATTTTTGGAAATGTGTATGCTGTTAAAAATTGGTGCGGCGCAAAAAACCTTGTAGCCTGTTATGAAGATGACAGCATCATTCACAACACCGCTATTGATCTGCTGCAGGGAAAAATTGCAGCACAGGGAAAATTACCGGTTACAGTTTGTGAGCAGTTAAAGTTTGGTACAGGCATAACATTTAAAGCACCCAATCCTGTAAAAGCAGCAAAAGGAATTTTAGATGCGGCAAAACTTACTGCTATTGATGCCATTGCTGAAGATGCCATTGCCAAAGGTGCTACACCAGGCGCTGTGGTATTGATTGCCAAAGATGGTAAGATTGTTTACCACAAAGCTTATGGCAATTATACGTACGATAAAAATGAACTCGTAAATACTGAATCTATTTTTGATATGGCATCTGTTACAAAAGTTTGTGCCACCACCATTTCGGTAATGCGATTGTATGATGAAGGCAAACTCGATTTTAAAAAAAAGCTCGGTGATTACCTGCCCTGGGTTAAAGGAAGCAATAAAGAGAACCTGATCATCGAAAATATTTTGCTGCACCAGGCGGGCCTTGTTGCATACATTCCATTTTATAAAGAAACGGTTGACTCTGCCGGTGTACCAAAACCTCAGATTTACAAATCAGTTAAAACAGACTCATTCAATATTCGTGTTGCAAAAAATTTGTACATGCGTAATGACTGGAAGGATACAATCTACAAACGCATTTTAGATAGTCCGCTTGGCCACACCGGCAAATATGTTTACAGCGATAATGATTTTATTTTTTTAGGTAAGATTGTGGAAGCCATCAGCGGCTTGCCTTTGAATGATTATGTGGAAACAGCATTTTATCGCCCCATGGGTTTAACCACAGCGGGTTTTAAACCGCTTGAGCAATATCCTTTGCAAAGAATAATACCTACTGAAGATGAAAAACAATTTCGTTTACAGTTGCTCCGTGGAGATGTGCACGACCCTGGTGCAGCCATGTTTGGCGGCGTATCGGGCCATGCAGGTTTGTTCAGCAATGCATACGACCTGGCTATGATTATGCAGATGCTTTTAAACGGCGGCACCATCAACGGTAAAAGATATCTGCAGGAGGAAACCATCAATCTTTTTACTGCATACCATAGTACCGGTAGCAGGCGTGGTTATGGTTTTGATAAACCCGAAAAAGATAACCGTACCCGTCCGGATCCTTATCCAAGTTTATCAGCATCGCCGCAAACTTTTGGCCACACCGGTTATACGGGTACCTGTGTATGGGCCGATCCAAAATACGATATGCTTTTTGTTTTTTTAAGCAACCGTGTTAATCCGCTTGGCGGCGAAAACACAAAACTACTTAAGATGGCTGTGCGTACCAATATACAGGAAGCTGTTTATAAAGCGATGGGATTGTAATTTATTGAATCAATACGCCCGCAGCCCAAAGCAATGCATTTTCTGTTTTAAAATATTTTGCCTTCAGTTCCTGTAATTTTTGCAATGCCTCAAGTGTTTTATTTTCACGGGCATTAATTAAAAACAAAGAACTTTCTCCGGCCATAAATCGAATCTCTTCTCCACGCTGTAAAAGCTGGTAATTTTTATAAGCCTTTTCCTGTATTGCAACCTGGCTTTTTACTGCAATTAATTCATTGAAATAACTTTGTACTTTATTTTGTACCAGTTGCTGTTTTTGTACCTGTTGCAATTGCGTTTCTGTTACTTTTAGCTTTGCCTTCCGGTATTCGCCTCTTCCCTGCGATAGCCTTAACGGAATACCTAAAGACAATCCATATTGAAAATTATTCTGAAACAAAGGACCGGTTGTGGCAGTTTTTAAAACATCATATCCTTTTCCTAATTGATTGTATCTAAAGTTTACTGTTGGCAATAATTCCTGAAATTTTAGTTTTTTTTCTACGCCTAAAGCATTCAGTTTATAATTGTACATCAGCAGTTCCGGATGGTTTTTTACTGCAGCAGCAATTAAACTATCCAATGCCGGTAAGAAGGCATTCGCAATGTTTAATGCTTGCAGATTTTCGCCAGGAATAATATCTGTTGAGAGATTGAAAGGTTCAGTTTCTGCATTCCATAAAAAAACAGAAAGCTCTAGTGTTGTATTCTGAAAATCAAGCCAGGACTGGTTTTTATGCAACTCAAAATTTTGCAATTGCACAAGTGCTTCCGTGGTATCAATAGCAGGCCTGTCGCCAAGGCGATAAGCAGTCTTTACCATTTCAACTCTTTTTTCATTAACGGAAACTGCATCTGTAAGGGTTTTATAAATATGATAATCCTTTACCCATGTCCAGTAAGTTTTTGCAGCATCCAGCATCAGGTTGTTGAGTATATTTCTTTTTTCAATAGAAGAAGCTTCCCGAAAAATCTTTGCAGTTTGCAATGCTGCACGCCGTTTATCCATCAATAAATTTTTAGCCAGCGGCACACTAATTCCCAAATAACTGGTTTGGCCTTTTGTTTCTTCAGGATCGGTACGGTTGCCGGAGAGGTATTCCAATCCGGCTGTAACCTCTACGCCAAACCAAGTTGGTATGCTAAGTTCGGGACGGTTGTAGTAATAGTAGTTTGTGCCGTCAAAAGTTTTTTCTGCAGTTTCATTTGCTAAAACGGGGTCAAACATTCCACGGGCAATTGTTACATCTGCTTTGGCTTTTTCTATAAAAATATCAGCCTGTTTTGTAACCGGGTGATATTGCTTAACAATCTCCATCAACTGTTTAGCTGATAAGGTTTTTATAGAATCGGTTTGCTGTTTTATTTGCTGCGCATTTGCAGGCATAAAAAAAATCATCAGGGCAAATGGTATGATACAATTTAAAAATTTCATTTTTTTTCTTTTGTTTTCAATTCATCTTTTTTATAATAATCCGGTGGGAAACCGTTGATATTGCGCCATAGCTCAAACCACACCGCAACATTTTTTAATAAGGCAATTCCCTGGGCACCTGCACCAATCTTTAATTCTTTGGGCCATGGTTTATCGGTTGTATCTTCCTGCACAATTACCCTGAATTTTCCGTTTGTACTTACATTACTTTCCACCGCCACAATCTCTCCACCAAAAGTGCCCGACGATGCTTTGGGCCAGCCACTAAAAACAATTGCAGGAAATCCATCAAAAAGAAATCTCACTTTCTGCCCCTTTGCAAGCAAAGGCAAGTCAAGCGGTTCTACATACATTTCTACAGCGTATTGTATTTTATCCGGAACAATTTCTGCGATCATGTCTCCATCTTTTACAAACTCCCCAATACCGGCCTTTTGTGCTTTTACAATTTGCCCGCTTTGCGAAGCAAGAATATAATACATACCATTGCGGATGCTGTAACTGGCATACTGATTCTGCAGCTTGGCAATATCTGCCTGGCCCGTAGCAATTTGTGTGAGCGATTGAAACTGATCGCCCTGCGCCTTGGTTACTTTTTCTACATTCTCCTGTTGTAAGGCACTCATTTCAATTTTTGTAATCGTTAAATCCTGTTTACTGTTAGCCAGTTTATTCTCCGCCATAATTTTTTTTGCCTGCGCATTTTGAAATTGCTGATTACGAATTTCCAATTGAGTTAACGAAACCAATCCGCTATCATACATGACTTTTTGGCGGCTGTATTGCTTGTTGCCAATGCTGTAATCGTTATTGGCAGCAGCAGCTTCGGCACTATCTGCCTGTACTTTTAATTGCAATTGATTCATTTTATTCAGCAATTGGTTAAGCTTTAACTGAAGCCCCGAGTTTATAGCGCCAATCTGCTGATCGGCCACGCCCACTTTGCTTTTATAATAATCTACTGATAATTCTTTACCCGCCAGTTGCTCTTTTGTTCGTTGCAAAAGGTTTGGATCCAGGTAGTCGGTTTTTACTTCTGTAAGTTGCACGAGTGTATCGCCTGCCTGTACATAATCGCCTTCTTTAACATGCCATTTAATTACCTGCCCGCCAATGATGCTGTTAACCTGCTGTGGCCGCTGATCCTGGTACAAAGTAGTAACTGTGCCTTTTGCCCGTACGTTTTGTGTCCACGGTAAAAACAAAAAAATAATAAATACCAGTGCACAGATGAAAAACCACCATTTTACTTTACTGTTTTTATTATGCTGATAAATATGTGCGTATGATTTTAATTCAGTGTTGTTCATTTTCTGATTTTTTAAGAGATGAGAGGAGATTGAATCTTGATTTTACCATCTTCAATAATTACAACCTTATCGCAAAGCAGTGCAAAATCCTGGTCGTTACTCACCACCACCAATGTGGTATTTTCCATTTTACCCAGCATTTGTATAATCTGTTGCCTGTAAATATTTTCCGATTGTTGCCAGGGCTCTTCCAGCAACAACAGGTGTGGTTTACCCGCCAATGCCCTTACCAATAAAATTTTATGAACCACATTGCGGGGCAATCTTTTACCAGAAGGATCTAACATGGTATCGTAGCCGTTTTTTAAGGTTGCAATAAAATCATTAAGCCCTGTTTTAGCCGCCAGGTCAATCACGGTTTGCATAGTAATATTTGCGTTACCGAGTGAAATATTTTCCCAAACGGTGCCGTTAAAAATATCCTGCTGGTTAATGAGTACACCAACCTGCGATCTTACAGAATCTAAATAATAATTGCCCAGCGGCACATCATTTATCAGCATCGTTCCTTCAAAATCAGTGTAAGCACCTGCCAAAACCCTTAACAAGGTTGACTTTCCGGAACTGTCATTTCCCTGTATGCAGATTTTTTCATTGGCATTTATCTCCAAAGTAATATTTGATAAAATCTGGTTTTCATCATTGTAACTAAAGCTCAGGTTCTTCATCTCTACCCGTAACCCTTTGCCGCTATCAACCAGGTAAAGAGATCCGTTTTTTTCTTCCGGCTTATCTGTAAGGTTTGCAATTTTTTCAACAGATGTAAGCGTATCATAAACACTACCCATGTTCATAATCAGTTTTTCAACAGAGTTTAATACAAGTAAGATGATAATTTCGGCTGCAATAAACTGGCCGATATTTAACTGCTGATTTACCAGCAACAGCGTGCCAACAATAAGTAAGGCTGCGGTAATAATGGTTTTAAAAACCACCAGTACATGGTACTGCAACTTCAAAATTGTGAAATGAGTGTTACGGGCATTGAGGTATTGGGTTACCTGCTCATCAGTTTTTTGAAGATGAAAGTGGTTGCTTTTAGCAAGCTTGATTGATTTAATAACCCGGGCAGTTTCCTGTAACCACCCAGCCACCGCATATTTATAATTACTTTCCTCAATACTGGTTTCAAGCGCCCTGTTGCCTGTATAGCGAAGAATTAACCACAAAAGAATAATCAATATAAAACCAAAAAGAATAAATGCCGGATGATAAAATGATAACAATATCAACCCAAATATAATCTGGATGGTGGCCGTAGGTATATCTAACAAAATTTTTGATAAACTTTTTTGCAGCACCGGAACATCAAAAAAACGATTGATAAGTTCGGGCAGATACACATGATCTGCTTTTTTTAGATCGAGTTTAGGAATATGCCCTGCAAAAGCAAAGGCATACCGCACAAATATTTTTTGCTGAATTTTTTCGATGATCTTCATCTGGTTTACCTGCATGATACCTGCTGTTAGCACACCTGCAACTACCAAAACAATGAGTACAATTAAACTAGCTCTCATGGATGCTCCTAGTACAAAACCTATGATAGCCTGTATGCCCAGTGGCAACGAAAGCTGTATCAATCCATTTAAAATGGCATAAAAATAAACGGCTGTAATTTCTTTACGCTCCAGTTTTACCAGATTCAATATCCTGGCAACCGGACTTAACTTAGTTGGCATTAATTAAAATTTTATTAATCAGTTATTAAAAAGCATAGCTATGCAATTGCATACCTGTAGGCGTGATTTTAAAACAGTGATTAACAAAAATTGGGAGGGGGCGTAAGTTTTTCCTGGCAAGGAGAAGTCAAAAGATTTTCTGCAAGGAGAATCAAGGTATTTACTTTTACAGATAAATCCGTGGTGGTATTATAAAAAGAGAGAAATTCTTTATTTGACTTTGTATCTTCTTTATCTGCTTTCTTTTCTTCGTTCATATCCATTACTATAGCCTGGTCGTTACCCCAAACAGATTGTATGGTAGGTAATACCTGTACTACGGCAAAAAGAATTAAAATAAAAAAAGCTATTTTTTTCATTGAGTGCAAAAGTAATTGCACGTTACAACATAAACAAGGATCAATTGTTTGATTATTGTAAAATTTCGGTCCTAGAGACATTCAAATCTCCACGGAATTCTCCGGCAGCTTATCATATTCTCCTTTAAAAGCATAATACCCAAATATCATCAACCCCATTGCGATGGGTGTAAATATGGTAATGATTATGATCCAGGGTACAGGCTGGTTAATATCTTTGGTGCCACCGTTGCTGATATTATGTACGGCGCTTTTTACTAAAAAAAAGATAATAACCGGTGCCAGCAGCATCCAGATAAGGCCCATAATTTTTTTAACTGTATTCATACAAATATATTTTTTACCGGTAAAGCGGGAAGACGTCTTCCCGGCATACATTTTTAATCGTTAACGTCTTTATTTTTTTTATTGGTAAGATATAATGAACCAATAACAAAACACAATGCAGCCACAGCAATCGGATACCAAAGCCCAACCAACGGATCGGTTGTAAATGTGGTTGCCAGCAATGTTGCAATAAAAGGCATAAGGCCACCAAAAACACCATTGCCGATATGATAAGGTAAGCTCATAGAGGTGTAGCGGATTTTTGTGGGGAACAATTCAACCAAAAAAGCCGCAATGGGGCCATAGGCCATGGTTACAAAGATGATCATTACCCAAACAAGGAAGATGAATTTCCATTTGAGTGTACTATTAAGTTGTATATTAGAATAAGAAGGTTTTGAATCTGGAAATACCTGTAGAAAAAAATCTGTACTATTACTTATGGGGCTGTTTGGATCAGAAGCTATCACACCTTCTGCGGGTATCAGTGTATCTTTTCTCTTTTCACTAAACTTATTTTCTTCAAACTCCCATTGTTCATCTACACTATTAATAATTAAAAGTCCGGTTTTTAAATTGAAAGTTGTATCGCCCTTTGCTGTTGATTTAATTAAGGTCATTTCCAATTTCTTATCATGCTCTGCAACCCACTCCTTTGCATTGGCATCTTTCAACAACTCGCTAAATATCGGCCGGTAAAAAATTACTCCCAGTAAAATGCCTGTTAGCATAATCCATTTTCTGCCAATCTTATCGCTCAGCCAGCCAAAAAATAAAAAGAACGGCGTAGCTAAACCGATGGCCCATAATAATATTTCCCGGTTCTGCATAAATTCAATCTTCACTACATTCTCTAAAAAACTTTGAGCATAAAACTGGCTTGTGTACCAGATAACGCCCTGGCCCATTACTGCACCAAATAAAGCCAGCAGCACCATTTTAAAATTTGCTTTATGGCCAAAACTTTCTTTGATAGGGTTTACAGATGTGGTGCCTTCTTTTTTTAATGCCGAATATAACGGCGATTCCTTCATCTTTAAACGTATATAAATTGAAACGCCAACCAGTAGAATTGATATCCAGAAAGGATACCGCCAACCACCCCACTCTGCGGTAAAAGCATCATCGCTCATATTTGTTTTTACCAACAGAATAATACTGAGCGCAACAAACAAACCCAGTGTGGCCGTGGTTTGTATCCATGCGGTAAAATAACCGCGGCGGTGTGCAGGTGCATGCTCGGCAACATAGGTTGCGGCACCGCCATACTCACCGCCGAGTGCAAGGCCCTGTAGCAACCTTAATAATAAAACCAACAAAGGTGCGGCTATACCGATGCTTTTATAACCCGGCACCAGGCCAATTAAAAAAGTAGAACCGCCCATTAAAACCAGCGTAAGTAAAAAAGTATATTTTCTGCCAACCATATCACCTAATCTTCCAAAAACCAAGGCTCCAAAAGGCCGCACCAGAAAACCAGCTGCAAAAATGGCAAGAGTACTTAACAAGGCTGCTGTTGAATTTCCCGCAGGAAAAAATTGTACCGATATGGTTTTGGCAAGCATACCAAAAATGTAAAAATCGTACCACTCAATTAATGTACCCAGCGACGAAGAAAATATTATTTTACCAATTCCTTTTTCAGATGCAGCCATGATTATTTTTTAATTCTTTTTTAAGAGAAGTATTTATAAATATATTAAATTGAGTTGAAAGAAAATCACAAGCATGTCATACCCATACCAAATTACATCCCTGGCTCAATACCACGAAGATTATAAAAAAAGTATAGAAGATCCTGAAAAGTTTTTCGGGAACATTGCCGAAAATTTTCAGTGGCATAAAAAATGGGATAAAGTACTGAACTGGAATTTTACAGAACCAAAAATTGAATGGTTTGCTGGCGCAAAACTTAACATCACCGAAAACTGTATTGACCGCCATCTGGCTACCATGGCCGATAAGCCAGCCATCATCTGGGAGCCAAACAATCCTGAAGAAAGAACAAGAACTGTTACTTATGCCAGACTGCACAAAAGGGTTTGCCAGTTTGCACAGGTTTTAAAAAACAACGGCGTAAAAAAAGGCGATCGTGTTTGTATATACATGGGTATGGTGCCCGAGCTTGCGTATGCCGTGTTGGGCTGTGCAAGAATTGGAGCCATTCACTCAGTAATTTTTGGCGGATTTAGTGCAAAAAGTATTGCCGACCGGTTAGAAGATGCCAACGTTGAATTTATTGTAACCTGCGATGGTGCTTACCGTGGTGGTAAAGATATTGCATTGAAAAATATTATTGATGATGCCCTGATTGGAAACAAAACAGTGAAACGTGTTATTGTTTACACCCGTACCAGAACGCCGGTGAGCATGATCAAAGGGCGTGATGTTTGGTGGGAAGATGAAATGGACATTGCAGAAGAGCAGGTTGAAAAAAACGGCGTGGTTTCTTTTGCGGCCGAAGTAATGGACGCAGAAGACCCTCTGTTTATTTTATACACCAGCGGCAGCACTGGCAAACCAAAAGGCGTAGTACACACTTCTGCCGGTTACATGCTTTGGACTAACTACACTTTTGTAAATGTTTTTCAGTACAAACCCGGCGATGTATTTTTTTGTACAGCTGATATTGGCTGGATAACCGGCCACAGTTATATTTTATATGGGCCTTTAAGCGCAGGCGGCACCAGTTTAATGTTTGAGGGAATTCCTACCTGGCCTGATGCAGGAAGGTTTTGGGATATTGTTGATAAATACAAAGTGAATATTTTATACACCGCACCAACTGCCATCCGGAGTTTGATGAGTTATGGTTTGGATCCGTTGAAAGGAAAAGATCTTTCTTCTTTAAAAATTTTAGGTACCGTTGGCGAACCAATTAATGAAGAAGCCTGGCATTGGTATGATGAAAACATCGGCAAGAAAAAATGCCCCATTGTTGATACCTGGTGGCAGACAGAAACCGGTGGATGCCTTATAAGTAATCTTGCAGGCATTACGCCAGCAAAACCAAGCTGGGCAACGTTGCCCATGCCCGGGGTAAAGCCTTTACTGGTTGATGAAAACGGAAAAGAAGTAACAGAACCTGATGAAAACGGAATGCTGAAAGGAAATTTATGCATTGCTGCACCATGGCCGGGAATTTTAAGAACTACCTGGGGCGATCATGAACGGTGCCGTACCAATTATTTTGCCACTTACCCCAATTTATATTTTACCGGTGATGGTGCTTTAAAAGATGCAGATGGCAATTACCGCATTACCGGCCGTGTGGATGATGTGCTGAATGTTAGCGGCCACCGCATTGGCACAGCCGAAGTGGAGAATGCCATCAACATGCACGCCGGTGTTGTAGAGAGTGCTGTAGTTGGTTATCCGCATGATGTAAAAGGGCAGGGCATTTATGCATATGTAATTTATAATGGCCATCACGGAGATGAAGAAAGCAGAAGGAAAGATATTTTACAAACCGTAACAAGAATTATTGGTGCCATTGCCAAGCCCGATAAAATTCAGTTTGTAAATGGCCTGCCAAAAACACGCAGCGGCAAAATTATGCGGCGCATTTTAAGAAAGATCGCTGAAAACGAAACAGAAAATTTGGGAGACACAAGTACGCTGCTTGACCCTGGTGTGGTTGATGAAATTAAGAATGGTAAATTATAATCCATCATTTCTAATTTCTTTAAAAACATTTTCGCAGGCGTTTAATTTTATTTCGCCTTCACGAATTACTATTTTTTCTTCGCCTTCTTCTGTTTCAAATTTTAATTTATAAATACCCGCTTTTAGTTCATAAAGTGTTTCCTGGTTTTTGGGTAAGATTTTTAATGATAAAATACCTGCTTCATAAATATTGGCGTTGCGTCTGTAAAGGCTTACCAGTAGTGGTTTACTGGTGGAGTTTTTAATAGTAAAGTCGCTTATTTTTTTAATGGCACAACTATCTTTTCGCTCAACAACAGGGGGCAAAGGCATTAAGTATTTAGGCATTTTAAAAACACGTACTAATTCCACCAATGTTTTACCGCCTTCAATAATATTTGCTGCTGTGTTGTTTTGTGCAGATGTGTTGATAGCTACCACCACAAGTACTGCTGCAATTAATCTTCTCATAACGGCACATTTAAATTTGATCTTCGTACTATGATGATGCTTATTCTTTCAGGTTTACACAAAGAAAAAATATAAGCATAAAAAAAAGAGCCCCGCAAACGGAGCTCTTTAATACATCTATTTAGTCAGATTAATATCCAAATATCTCTTCCAGACTTAACCTTTTCAACTCACCATATTTTTTCATGGTGTCTTCAGTTACTTTTTTATCAGATGCCACAACGCAGTATGTGTAAGGCTTGCTGGCAATATACTCAGTATGAAATTGTTTCAGTTCATTATAACCGATCTTATCAACTGCTGTATAGGTTTTCTTACGGATATCATCCGTTAAACCTTTACGCTGTGCAGTAAGGTAATTAAAAATGATGCCATCCTGTGTGATGCGTTCTGTTTCAATATCTTTTTTAATTCCTTCACGGGCAAACTTAACATTCTCGGCCACGTTAGGTAAATCATTCAGTAACTCATTCATGGCAACAATAGATTCGTTGAATTTATCTGCCTGGCAACCAACATAAGCCAGTGTGTAAAACGGATCTTCTTTTTTATCAGGCACAGCATAAAAAGCAAAGGTTGAGTAAGCCAGTGCTTTACTTTCTCTGATGGTTTGAAAAACCAATGCACCCATACCGCCACCAAAATAATTGTTGAAAATATCAATCACCGGTTCCTTATCTGCACTGTATGGCGCTGTGTTGCGTACCCAGCGTATTTCGCTTTGCACCATATTGTAGTCTGCAAACAATACTTCGTTTTTTGCTTGTGTTGTATTGGTAAATTGAACCGGGGCTGCAGCTGCTGTAAATGATGCAGGAATAGTGTGCACCGCTTTTAAACCGGTTGTAAGCTGCGCCAGTGGCTGCGGACCGTAGTACAGAATTTTATGGGTATTGCTGTTAAGGCTATGCAAAATAGTTACCAGCTCATCTGCAGTTGTATTGTTTAACTCATCATTACTCATGGTGTAATTGAATGGATTATTTTTACCAAACCTTGCATAACTTACCAGGCCGCTCATAATGGCACCCTTATTTGCCTTTGCATCTGTACGTGATTTACTGATCCTTGCTTTTAAAGATTTTAATGCAATTTCATCAGCCTTGCAATTTTTTAAAACATCTTCAAATAATTTAACGGCTTCATTAAAATTTTCCTGCAAGCCTTCAATAGTAACTGTTGTAAATTCGGTTGATGCACTTACATTAAAGCTGCAGGCAATTTTATAAAATGCTTTTGTAATTTCTTCGGCACTCATTTTATCGGTGCCTAAAAACTGCAGGTATTGTGCAGCCAGGCCTAATTTTTTATCGTTCCAGGTTCCCATTTCAAAACGGTAGCGCAGGCGAAAAAGGCTGTTATCTTTATTCTGCACGTACAAAATTTCTGCAGGACCAACTTTTCCTTTTTGCAGGTCTTTGTTGTAATCTAGCCAAACTGGTTTTACAACTATCGCCGGCATATTGTTTACTTTCTTTACAAAAGCAGATTGTGCATCACGGTTTGTTTCCACCGGTGTAATGGCAGGTTTATCAACTTTTACAATACTCTTATCTTCGCCTTTGCGTTTTAAAATAACCACATAATTATCCTGAAAATATTTGTTGGCAAAAGCTACAATATCTTTTTTAGTAAGTTTAGATAACATATCGGTATAAGCAACCTGTTCCTGCCAATTAAGTTCCGATGTAAAAGCATCCATCAGATCGCTTGCCCTGTCAGAATATTTTTCTGTACCCTGTATCCTGCTTTTCTTTTGGTTGTTAATGATGGAAGTGATGAGGTTATCATCAAAATTTCCTTTTTTCAGGTTTTCAACTTCTCCCAGCATCAATGCCTTCACATCTTCCAGCGACTGGCCAAGTGTAGGCCTGCCCTGCATAAACAGTACTCCGTAATCAATCAATGTAAATGCAGATGCTGATGCACCCAGCAGTTTTTGCTTTTTCACTAAATTTAAATCCATCAATCCGGCTTTGCCATTTGTAAGAATTTGCCCTACCAGGTCGGCCAGTAAAACATCTTTTGATTTATTGCCCGGCAAACGGAAACCGATGGTAACATTTTCTGCATCGGGGCCAACAACTTCAGCCGCAATAGGTGCTGTTATCGGTTGCTCTGGCTGAAAAGCATATTTAGCAACTGGTTTATTCTGCATGTAACCGAAAGTGGCTTCTATTTTTTTAATCATTACATCCGGATTAAAATCACCACTCATGATTACACCCATGTTATTGGGTACATAATAAGTGTTGAAGTATTTTCTTATTTCCACCAGCGATGGATTTTTTAAATGCTCTACCGTACCAATGGTTGTTTGCAAACCATAGTTGTGATTCTTAAACAATTCAGCAAATAATTTTTCATTCACTTTGCGTCCATCATTATCAAGTCCACGGTTTTTTTCTTCATATACAGCTTCCAGTTCTGTATGAAAAATTCTCAGTATCGGATTACGAAAACGTTCGCCCTGTACAGCTAAATATTTATCAATAGCACTGGCAGGTACATCATCGGTATAAACTGTTTGCTCAAAAGAAGTAAAAGCATTGGTACCTTGTGCGCCCATGGAACTCATCATTTTATCGTACTCATTGGCAATAGCATATTTGGAGGCTACGCCTGATACAGAATCTATGCGGTGATAAATTTCTTTTCTCTTTTCAGCATCTGTTGTTTTATTATATGCTTCATACAATGCATCAATTTTATCAAGCTCGGGTTTTTCTTTGCTCCAGTCAAGCGATCCGTATTTATCGGTGCCTTTAAACAACATGTGCTCCAGGTAATGCGCCAGGCCTGTGTTAGATGACGGGTCGGTTTTACTACCTGCTTTTGTAGCAACATAACACTGTATGCGTGGGTCTTTACTGGTAGGACTTAAAATAACTGTGAGCCCGTTTTTTAAAGTGTAAAACCTGGCTTTAGCCGGGTCGTTGGTTACATATTTATAAGTGTATCCACCCGAAGTAGCTTCTTTCCACTCGTATTTGCTGGTTTGCGCAAATGCAGTACCAGTGGCCGTAAACAACAATACAACAATTAACTTTTTAAAAAAATGCATACAAAATTATTTTGATTATTAAAATGAGCGGCTAAAGTACAGAATCTGCATCTTAAATATTTACCGTTCGCAATATTATTAACTTTACATTTGAAAAAATTAACTGGTTTTATGAAACGACTTCTTAAAATATTGCTTCGCAGTATTGTTGTATTTTTTATTCTTATAAATATTATTGTGGCTTTTCACGCTTATAAGTTTACCCATTTTTATGAGGCCGGAGAAGTAGCAACAAATAAGCAGGAAGAGAAAACCAGCTGGGATAAAACCAAAGAAATACTTTTTGGTATCAATGCAGTAAAGCAGCAAAATACCAATGCATCAGACTCTACTTATAAAATCATAATACTTACAACCAAAGACAGTATTAAATTAGAAGGCTGGTATATACCTGCAGCAGATAGTGCTAAAGGAACCATCTGTATGTTTCATGGGCATGGAGGTAAAAAAAGTGGTAATAATGCCGAGGCAGAAGTGTTTCATAAATTGGGTTATAATACTTTGCAAATAGATTTTAGGGCGCATGGCAATAGCGGGGGAAACACCTGCACCATTGGTTATGATGAAAGTGAAGATGTAAAACTTGCTTACGATTACATCAAAAATAATGGTGAGAAGAATATAGTTTTGTGGGGAATTTCCATGGGTGCATCTACCATTACCAAGGCAGTAAAAGATTACCAGATCACTCCATCAAAAATAATTTTAGAAATGCCTTTTGGCACTATTGAAGATGCAGTTGTTGGCCGTGTAAAAATGATGGGGCTGCCACCACAACCCATTTCAACTTTACTCACTTTTTGGGGAGGCGCCGAGCATGGCTTTTGGGCTTTTAGCATGAAGCCTCAGGAGTTTGCAGCCAGTATTAAATGCCCGGTACTGCTTCAATGGGGCCGTAACGACCCAAGAGTAAGTAAATCAGAAGAGGACATTCTATTCAAAAATATTTCCAGCACAAATAAAAAGTTTGTTGTTTACGAAACGGCAGGGCACGAAAGTCTTTGTAAAAAAGAAACTGAAAAATGGGATGCAGAAATTACTGCATTTTTAAGATGATTGATCCAAAAAATATTTCCATTCTTGATTATACCTATGAGTTACCGGCTGATAGGATTGCGCTGCATCCGCTGGCAGAAAGGGATGCATCCAAATTGCTCGTTTATAAAAATGGAGCAATCAAAGAAGATGTTTATAAAAATATTGCAGCGCATTTACCTACGGATAGTTTTCTCATCTTCAACAATACCAAAGTAATTAAAGCCCGTATCCGTTTTCAAAAAAGTAGTGGTGGTATTATTGAGATATTTTTATTAGAGCCTTACCAGGCAGATTATACAACAACTTTATCCGCTACAAAAAAATGTTTGTGGAAGTGTATGATTGGGGGAGTGAGTAAGTGGAAGGAAGGGGAGCTGGAATTAAAAATGAAAAATGAAAAATTAAAAATTTCTTTACAGAAAAAACTTTCTGATGCATACATAGTAGAGTTTAATTGGGATGGAGGGATTAGTTTTGCAGAAGTTTTAGAACAAGCCGGCGAGATTCCTTTACCACCATACATCAAAAGAAAAACTGAAATAGCGGATACCGCCAGATATCAAACTATTTATGCAGCAGATGAAGGATCGGTAGCGGCGCCAACAGCTGGACTTCATTTTACAGAAAATGTTTTTAATGATCTTACTCAAAAAAAAATACAAACAGCTTTTGTAACATTGCATGTTGGTGCCGGTACTTTTAAACCGGTAAAAGCAGCCACCATGCAGGAGCATGAAATGCATGCCGAATGGATTGATGTTGGTTTTGAAATGATTGAAGAACTGATTACACAGTTAGAAAAAACTATTATAGCAGTTGGTACTACATCTTTAAGAACGCTTGAAAGCCTTTACTGGATGGGCGTTAAAGCCGCCCTTCAACCGGAAATAAAACAATTGAACATTAACCAATGGGATGTTTATGAAGTACTGTTAGCTAACAGCAATATATCAGCAAACGAATCTTTAACAGCTTTGCTTATATGGATGAAAGCAAATAAACAGCAAAGATTATTTACACAATCGCAGTTACTGATTGCACCAGGTTATCAATTTAAAATTGCCAAAGCAATTGTTACCAATTTTCATCAACCGCAATCAACATTGTTGCTGCTTGTTGCCGCTGCTATTGGTACCGATTGGAAAAAAGTTTATAATTATGCAATGAAAAATAATTTCAGATTTTTAAGTTACGGAGATGGGAGTTTACTATTCATAAACAACGAATAAATCTTTTACTGCCTGATGGTAACCGGTGTTCCAACCGGTATATAACTGTAAAGGTCTTTCATCTCGGTGTATTTTACAGAAACGCAGCCATCGGTCCAGTTATAATAAGTATCAATGGTCCATTCTTCCTGCGGGCGTGTTGCATGTATGGCAATACCATCGCCAATTCTAGCGGTTTTAGGTATTAAGCCTTTCGCCTTTCTTTCGTTAAATCTTTGTACACTTGTAGGGTTGGGGTAATCCAGCAACAGTTCCGGTCCCCATTTTTTATGAATTTTTTTAAGCACTATTTTAAAACTCCCATCCGGCGTACGCCTGTCTCCTTCACGCATTTTATCACTTAAATCTTTACTGCCAAATACGATGGGGTATGTTGCGTACCAGCCTTCGTCATCATACACATACAATTCGTATTCACTTTTATCAACAATAATATAATAGGGATTGCGAACTGTATCACTAGCCACAATTTTTGGCTGCTGCTTTGCAGCCTTTTTTGCAACCGGCTTTTTTTTAGGAACCGGGCTGAATGATATCAATAAAATTGCAGAGGCTAAGATGCTGATCTGGATTAACCGCTTGGAATTCATTTGTTAAAAATAATTATTGTTACAGATACAAACGACATGCCGCACAAAAAAATTTTATCCCTGTACAAAAGATTAACAAAAAATAAGCATCCATAAAAAATAAAAAAGCTGCCGGAATAATTGTAATTTATCCAGGCAGCTTCAAAATATATGGTAAAGTTTTAATGAAAAACTTTCTGGTCAAGGGTTTTAGCCTGTTCAATCATTTTTTGCAGTTGCTCTGCAGATGGTAGACGTCCGCTTAAATTTTTGATAGTATTTACTTCTTCCATTTTAAACGCAAGGTTTGCGGCATTACGGGTTGCCAGTTCTTTTACGGTATCAACACCGGCAGCTTCCATCAGCTCTGATGTTTGGCCGGCAATACCATCAATACGATGCAGATCGCTGTGGTTAACCCAGGTTAAAATTTTACCATCGTCAATACCAGTGGCATCTGCAATTTCTTTACGGCCGCTTTTTGTACCACCTTTTGTAAGCAGATCATCAGTAGTGTTAATGCCCGCAGCATTTAATTTTGCGGCGTAAGCCGGGCCAACGCCTTCAATGTCGAGAATGTTGTAAGCCATTTTTTGATTTTTTTATAGATGAATTAATTTTTTGTGCATCTAAGATTAATAAAAAACAAAAAAGGTTACATAAAAAAATTCCGGCATTGCCGGAATTTATAAAAAACCCGCCCCCTCACCCATTTTGGTAAACACCGCTATGGGTAAGGGATTGGGAGAGAGAGCATATTACCAATAACCAAATCTGAAACCAATATTAAAAGACCTTACATCTAAACTTTTTTCGTAAATAGATTTAGGACTATAAGAACCGTACAACATTACTGGCCCCAAACCTAGCTCAGCTATATAAGAAAGTTTAAAACGCTCCAGGTCGTAATCGCCCCTGTTTTTTAATTTGCCCCTTTCGCTGCTTACCTGCTTGTTGCGCTGGCTGTATAAGTACCCGGCACTTACACCCGCACTCAGGCTAAAACCTTTTTTTCTTTCATCGGGATTGGTTACAAAATTCAGCATTACCGGTATGGTAACGTAATCGGCAGCCAGTTTGTTTTTTGAAAACGATATCGAATCTCTGAATATAAAAGGTGCATTGGTTTGTGTATTTACAGTGTAAGGCACCTGACCGTTTTCCTTATAACTTACGGTTGATTTATACCGGTAATTATTCAGTTCTACACCCAGGCCATATTTAAGATGTACGTAATGCTGTATTAAGTTAATGCGCTGCATAAAAAGCCAGAAGTTTACATTAATGCTTTTGCCACCCTTCAGCTTAAAATCATTTTTATCCAGTGCCGGATAACCAGGCCGGTTAACCAGGTAACTGCCTGCAGTGCTATAATTTGTTTTATCGCTGTAGTTTGCAAAACCAAGATCAAGAATACACCAGTTGGTGCTGATATTTGCTCTTTTTTTGCGGCCATTATCGCCTCCAATTTTTACAGCAACGTCTTTGTCTTTAGTGCCCTTACCGCTTTTAACAATTACAATACCTCCAACACGTATGGTATCTTTGTTCTTTTTAATTTTTACAGAATCATCCTGTGCCGATATGCCTTTGCATATAAATGCTGTGGCTAAAAGTAGAATTAGCTTTTTCATTTTTAAAAATTTTAAGTGATTATTTTAATGCAATTTCAAACCCGGCAATTTTTACACCTTCGCCGGTTTTTACATTGGTGGTACGCTCCAGCACACGTTTTGCCTTGCGTATAAAGCCAGCCAATGCCGATCTTTTTTCTTTATTGTTATCTACATTCAGATAACGGGCATTGTTTTCTCCTTCATCAGTTTTATCAGTATTTACAACATGTACAGCAGTATTACTTTCATTGGTTTTACCAACATTTAAATCTTCAGGACTCGTTTTATTTTCTTTAGTATTTATTTTAACAACCGCTTCATTGTTTCCGGAAACTCTTAGGCCGTTATTATTTTCAGATGATACGTTGGTGGTTGTAACAATGTTACTTTTATTGCTGTTAATATTTTGTAAAGCCGGTTTTGGCAAATTATTATCAGGCTTTTTATTGCTGTTGTTTTTTAGTGTTATGTTTTGTTGAGGAGTGTTGGCTGTTTGATTATTTATGTTTTCATCGGCTGTTGTTATATTTTTATCTGGCCCGATATTTTTTTGCTGGCTTAATGTTGCAGTATTATTTTCTGCAGTTGCATTTCCAATAACCGGTTTGTTTTGTTTTTGATTTACCGCTAGCGAATCAGCTTTATCTGTTGCGGAATTTGTTTTATTTTCTACCACAACCACTTCTGAACCGTTTGTTGTTTTACTATTATTTTTATAAACAGCAACGGCTCCCCAAAGACCAAAACCCAGCAACACAGCGGCTGCAGCAACTCTCCGCCATTTAAAACCAACAACCCTACCAGCTTCTTTACGGTACAGTAATTGTTTATCTTCAAAAACTACTTCCATATCCGGTTGCAGCTTTGTTTGTTGCAGTACATTCCATTCGCCCTTGGCATTTGCATTGGAATTCAATAAAGCTTCAATAGCATTTTTATCAGTAACACTCAATTCATCATCGGCATATAATAACAGATTTTCCTGCAAGGCAGTAATTTCTTCTTCTTTATACAACCATTCTTTTTTATGCAAAAAAATGTTATCTGCTTTTACCACCGTTTCCTGCAGTAAATCCAGTTCCATTTGCAAATCCGTGTTTTCCTGCACAAAAACTTCCACAGCCTTCCTATCCGCAGCAGATAATTCCTTATCTACATACAGTAAAAAAAACTCCTCGTAATTATGTCTGTTAATGTTCATGGTTCGGCCCCACCTAAATCCTCCCCGAAAGGGAGGACTTTGAGCAGTCTTTATAATTTATGTATTTCAAAAATTGCATTCACTCTAAATAATTATTATCCTGGTTCCCCCTTCAGGGGGCGGAGGGGGTTTTAAATAACGTTTTCCGGGCTCACAATATACTCCCTCAACAATAACCTTGCCCGGTGTAAATATACTTTTACCTGGCTTTCGTTCAAGCCAGTTATCTGTCCTATTTCTTCGTAACTATAGCCCTCATAATCTTTTAGCAAAACCAGGCTGCGTTGTTTTTCGCTCAGCTTATATAAAGCTTCATTCAATATACGTTTTGTATCAATCTTTTGTTCTCCGCTTCCTTTTGCATTTTCTGCAAAGCCATCGCTCAGCACAATCCGTTTATTTTTTCTTACATGATCAATCATCTGGTTGTAAGCAATGGTAAACAGGTAACTTTTACTTCTTTCATTTTCCACCTTCGCCCTGTTGATCCACAATTTTTCAAACGCACCCTGTACCACATCCTTGGCATCTTCGTTATGCCTCAGATTTTTAAGAATAAACCGGTACACATTGTCTGCATACAGGTTTACGCATTCATTATATTCTCTCTCCGTCATACAGGTGGTTGGTTAAAGTTACCTCAACAGGCTGTTTTTGGTATTATACGAAGGTGAATCATAAAAAGTTACAGCCAAAAAATAAAAAACTTATTTTTTTGGGCCTGACTTTATGGCTTTGTTCATCTTCATTGGCGTCGCACTCTTTTACAACATATCTTTATTGAGCATTTTTACCTCAGATCGCTACCAATTCTCCTATTCAATCTTTTTTTCGGTCTTCACAATTTCTCTCCCCTCTGGGGAGGATAGGAGGGGCTTTTCCCTTAATTTTGTTATTATGAACGAGAAATTTGTAAGCCGCATAGCAACCGAACTAACCGAAATTGAAACCGCCGGCCTCTCCAAAAAAGAGCGCATTATCAGCAGCGAACAGGGTGCCGAAATTATTGTAAACGGCAAAACCGTGCTTAACTTTTGTGCCAATAATTACCTGGGGCTTTCATCGCACCCAAAAGTATTGGCAGCCGCAAAAAAATATATTGACTTACGTGGTTTTGGCATGAGCAGCGTACGTTTTATCTGCGGTACGCAGGATATACACAAAGAGCTGGAAAAGAAACTGGCCGATTTTCTGGGCACAGAAGATACCATTTTATACGCTGCTGCTTTTGATGCAAATGGCGGCGTTTTTGAACCCTTATTTGGTGAAGAAGATGCCATCATTTCTGATACCTTGAATCATGCATCTATTATTGATGGCGTTCGTTTATGTAAGGCACAGCGCTTTCGCTACCTCCATAATGATATGGCAGATTTAGAAGCAAAACTTATTGAAACAAAAGATTTACGCAGCCGCATTATTGTAACCGATGGTAGCTTTAGCATGGATGGCACCATTGCACAATTAGATAAAATTTGCGACCTGGCTGATAAATACGATGCGATAGTTATGATTGATGAATGCCACAGCAGCGGCTTTTTAGGTAAAACCGGCCGTGGTACACATGAATACAGAAATGTAATGGGTCGCATTGATATTATAACGGGCACACTTGGTAAAGCGCTTGGCGGTGCCAGCGGCGGTTTTACCAGCGGCCGCAAAGAAATTATTGAAATGCTTCGCCAGCGCAGCCGGCCTTATTTATTTAGCAATACTGTTGCGCCAAGCATTGTGGGGGCAAGCATTGCAGTATTGGATATGCTGAGTGAAACAACTGAGTTAAGAGATACTTTAGAAAACAATACAAAATATTTTCGCAGCAAAATGACCGAAGCCGGTTTTGATATTAAACCAGGCGATCATCCGATTGTACCCATTATGTTGTATGATGCGGTATTGGCACAAAACTTTGCTGCTAAACTTTTAGATGAAGGTATTTATGTAATTGGGTTCTTCTTTCCCGTTGTTGCCAAAGGACAGGCACGTATTCGTGTGCAATTAAGTGCTGCGCATGAGCAAAGGCATTTGGATAAAGCAATTGAGGCATTTACCAAGATTGGGAAAGAGTTGGGAGTGTTGAAATAAGTTTTCGCTGAAACTACCAGCATTGGAAAGCCTTGATCAAAAGGTTATCTTTGCGTAGATAAAAGATGATAGAAATTACCACTGTTGAACGGAGCGTCGCCAATGAAGTTCAAAGAAGGTACAAAAGCCGGTAACAAAAAAATTTATGTCGCAACAATCAGAAATATTTATTGCAAAAACCACTGTTAAAGCTGCCGACCTAGAGCATAGGCGTAAGATTAATTTTAACATTGGTAAATACAATGCATCGGTTCCAAAAGGTAAAGAGCAGTTTGCCGATGTACACCTGGCCAGGGAAAGAGCCAAAAATATAAAATGGCGTGCCATTGAAACGCTGGATCAGCAACTGGAAGAATTTGAACTGAATTTTACAAAACGTGGCGGCAAAGTTATCTGGGCTGAAAACAGCGACCAGGCCATGGAAGAGATTTTAAAAATCTGCATAGCAAAAAATTGCAAATCGGTAGTTAAGAGCAAGAGCATGGTTACCGAGGAAATTCACCTGAATGATGCGCTTGAAAAAAATGGTATTGAAAGTGTAGAAACTGATTTGGGAGAATATATTCAGCAATTAGATGGCGAAGCGCCTTACCATATTGTAACGCCGGCCATGCACAAAAACAAGGAAGATGTTGCCAGGTTGTTTAATAAAAAATTAGGCACGCCGATAGATTTTACGCCGGAGCAATTAACACTTAAAGCAAGAGAAATTTTACGTGAAAAGTATACGCAGGCCGAAGTTGGTGTAACCGGTGCAAACTTCATCATCAGCGATATTGGCGGCATAGCTGTTACCGAAAATGAAGGCAATGCAAGGCTGAGTTGTGCATTTCCTAAAACGCATATTGTTATTGTGGGTATCGAAAAAATGATTCCTTCATTAACTGATCTTGGACTGTTTTGGCCGCTGCTTTCTACTTTTGGTACGGGGCAGAAAATTACAGTTTATAATACCATTGTTACAGGTCCACGCCAGGAAAATGAAACCGACGGGCCGGAAGATATGTATGTGATATTATTGGATAATGGCCGTACCAATATTTTACAGAATCCAAAACAAAGGGAGAGTTTGTATTGCATACGTTGCGGTGCCTGTTTAAACGCCTGCCCTATTTACAAAAATATTGGCGGCCATGCTTATGGTGCAACTTACAGTGGCCCTATCGGCAGCGTTATTACGCCACACCTGCAGGGCATGGATGAGTTTAAACATTTAAGTTACGCCTCATCGCTTTGCGGCAATTGTACCGAAGTGTGTGCTGTAAAAATAAATTTGCACGAATTACTTTTAGAAAACCGGCACGAATCGGTTGAAGAAGGTGCCACCACTTTTACCGAACGTATGGCCTGGAAAGCCTGGCGGCTAGCCAGCCTTAAGAGAGGCATGATGAATTTAGGCGGTGGCAGTTTAAAAAACAAAGTAGTGAACGGTATGTTTAAAGACTGGAATAAAAGCAGGGGCGATTTAAATTTTAGCCAAAAAACCTTTAACCAGTTGTGGAAGGAGCGATATAAGAATTAATTGTAAATTTCTCCTGTAATGAATAAAAATATAAAAGAGTCAGTGGAGTTAAATGATCCCAAATTTATTAATGAGATAGATCTGGAAGAGTATAATAATGATATTGATACTGCTATGAAAGAAATGGATGAAGGGAAATATGTGCTACATGAAGATGCCGTAAAAAGCCTACTGAAAATATTACTGCCCTCAAAGAAATAAATTCTTACTTCTTGGTTTTTATCTACACACATATCAGTTCTGCCAGACTACAATACATCTGCTCGTTTATTTTTAAAGAACAATTAGGGCTTGATTTTAAATTGACCATCGATTCGGAAGCATTTAAAAACTACGAAGGGGCAAAGATCAATTACAGCGATTCAAAAATTGAGGATGATGAATTTTACATTCAAAACCACTCTTTACTTTTTGAAAATGATATTAAAACACAAGCTGTAAATTGCTTTATTGCCAATGGCAACATAGCTTTTTTTAAAACCGAAAAATCCGATTTTCCCTTTGATATTTTAGCCGCATCTTTTTACCTGCTAAGCCGTTACGAAGAATACCTGCCGCATGAAAAAGATATGTATGGCAGGTTTGCTCATGAAAATTCGCTGGCTTACAAAGAAGGGTTTTTGAATTTGCCCCTGATAAATATCTGGCTGCAGGATTTTGCTGAAAAACTAAAAGAAAAATCTCCTGCAGGATCATTGCGAACAACTTTAAACTTTCCCACAGGGTCCTTCGGGCAACCTTCAACTTTCAACTTTATTCCAACTTACGATATTGACATTGCTTATTCTTACAAACACAAAGGTTTAATACGAAATGCCGGCGGCTTTTTAAAATCGCCTTCGGCAGAAAGAATTAAAGTTTTAAGCGGTGCCCTAAAAGACCCGTTTGATTGCTATGAATGGCTGCATAATTTACACAAGCAATATCACCTGCACCCGATTTATTTTTTTTTAGTGGCTGAAAAAAATGGCGAGTATGATAAAAATATTCTACCTCATAAAAATGTGATGTGGCAACTGGTAAAAAAACATACGGCACTGTATGAAATTGGTATTCATCCAAGCTGGCAAAGCAATACAAAAACATCTGTGCTAACAAATGAAATGGAATGGCTTGCAGAAATGTCGGGCATAAAACATATAACTACATCACGACAGCATTATATAAAATTTTACCTGCCAGATACATACCGGATTTTGGCTGATGCCGGTATAAAAAATGAGTACAGCATGGGTTACGGCAGCATCAACGGTTTCAGGGCATCGGTAGCTTCGTCATTTCTTTGGTACGATCTGGAGAAGGAAGTTAAAACTACTTTACGCATTCATCCATTCTGTTTTATGGATGCCAATTGTTATTACGAACAAAAACAAAATGCAGCAAAGGCTTATGAAGAACTGATGCATTATTACACCGTTTGCAAAAATATAAACGGCACTTTAATTACCATCTGGCATAATAATTTTTTAGGCACAGCCAAAGAGTTTGAAGGATGGTCAGCAATGTATGCAGCATTTATTGCTCAGGTTCAGCAATAACTTTTTCCCCGCTGCGCTTGAGGCTGTAATTAACAAGAAACACGCCTATCAAGGTTACAATGGCTCCCCACAAAATATACATCGTAAGTTTTTCGTGCAGCACAATGGCGGCTGTAACCATGGCCACCAGCGGGTTTATGTATGCATACAGGGAAGAAATAGCTGGTGGCAATTTCTTCATGGAATAAATAAAAGCAATAAAGGCCACTAAAGAACCAGCTAAAACCAGGTAAGTGATAGCCAACCATGCAGTTGCAGAAATATCTTTAAACGGAATGGTGGGTTGAGTGGTTTCTGCAATTATACATAAGATAAATGCGCTGATAAGCATTTGCCAACCGGTGGCATAATAGGGATTAAGTGTTGTTTTATTACGCACAATAATAATGGTACCTGCACTCCAGGCCAACATGGCAATTACAGATAGGCCAACACCAAAAATAAAACCATCGGGGTGATGCTGAAAAGCATTTTCGTAAAATACAATGCCAATACCGGTAATACCAAGCAACAGACCAATAAAAGTAAGTATGGTCATATTCTTACTTTTAAAAAAAACTCTCTCAATAATTACCACACTTAAAGGATACAATGCACCTATCAGCGCACTTAAACCGGTAGGTATGTATTGCAGGCTCCAGGTGCTTAAACCGTTTGCCACCACAAACATCAACAAAGCCATTATCAGCAGCCAAACAAATTCTTTTCGGGTGGGTAATGCTAATTTTTTATACAGCATAAAAAAAACTAAAAAACAAATACCGCCTAAAAACTGCCGTATATAGGCCATTTGCAGCGCAGGAATTTTAGTTTCGATACCAATTTTACTGGCCACCCAGGTGGTACCCCAAACAATACTGGTAATTGCCAGTGCCAGGTAACCTCCTGCTTTGCCTTTTGGTAAATTTTTGCTGCTGATCATTTATTGCTGCTGTACTTAATGTTTAAAATGCCGAAGGCCGGTAATAACCATTACCAGGTTATTTGCTTTACAATATTCAATAGAATCTTTATCACGTATTGAGCCGCCCGGTTGTATAAAAGCCTTTATACCGGCTGCATGTGCAATCTTTACACAATCATCAAACGGAAAAAATGCATCACTTGCCAGCACCGCATCGGTTAAATCAAAATTAAATTGCTTTGCTTTTTCAATTGACTGGCGCAGGGCATCTATGCGGCTTGTTTGTCCGCAGCCTTTGCCCAACAGTTGCTTATTTTTTACCAATGCAATGGCATTACTTTTTAAATATTTACAAACAATATTGGCGAAGATCATGTCTTCTTTTTCTGTTGCGGTTGATTCTTTTCCGCCTTCTTCTTTCCAATCTGTATAACTTCCGTCATCATTTTGCTGCGTAAGTATTCCATTCAACACAGATTTATATTGTTGCGTTGCTGCCAGTTTTGTTTTTTGCTGCAGCAATATGCGGTTCTTTTTTGCTTTTAAAATTTCCAGGGCCTCCATGTTATAAGATGGTGCAATCAACACTTCAAAAAATATTTCATTAATGGCGTTTGCAGTAGCTACATCAATAGTTGCATTACAAACCAGTACGCCACCAAAGGCACTTTCCGGATCGCCTGCCAATGCTGCATCCCAACTTTCTTTTACTGTTGGCCTCGATGCAATGCCACAAACATTGGTATGCTTAATGATGGCAAAAACGGTACCGGCCTCCCCTAAATCCTCTCCCGAGGAGGGGACTTTTGCACTCTGAGAGTTTGAACTACTTTCGAATTCAGCAATCAGTTGTACCGCTGCATCTACATCAACCAGGTTGTTGTAAGATAATTCCTTACCGTTCAGCTTCTCAAATATTTCATCCTGGTTACCATAAAAAAAACCCTGCTGGTGTGGATTTTCTCCATAACGTAAAACTGTTTTCTCTTTGTTGAAAGGATTTAAAAAATCTGACTGGTTAAAATAATTGGAGATGGCCATATCGTAACCGGTACAAACATCAAATGCTTTTATGGCAAACATGCGGCGTTGCTCAAGGGTTGTTTCGCCTTTTTGCTCTTTCAATATTTCTTCCAGCAAACTATAATCTTTTTTAGCTGCAACTACCACAACCGAAGCATGGTTTTTTGCAGCAGCACGTATCATGGATGGCCCGCCGATATCAATTTTTTCGATAATTAATTTTTCATCAGTTGTTGATGCTACTGTTTCTTCAAAAGGATACAGATCAACTATTACGAGATCAATTTCCGGTATTTTATATTCCTGCATTTCTGCAACGTGTTCTGCATCTTCTCTTTTACCCAGTATGCCACCAAATACAGAAGGATGCAGGGTTTTAACCCTCCCTCCTAAAATAGAAGGATAAGTTGTTAACGATTCAACCGGTATGCAGGGAATACCCAGATCTTCAATAAATTTTTGTGTGCCTCCGGTTGAGTAAATGGTGATACCCAGTTGATGTAATTGTTGCACAATATTTTGCAGCCCATCTTTATAAAAAACTGAAATAAGAGCCGATCGAATTTTTTTTTGCATCTGCGTTAGTTCATTTGGCTGCGCCGGAAATTGCAGCAGTTAAGTAAATAATTTCGCCGCAAATTTACAAATTTAAATGCAGCAAAATCTGGCAGTAAAAAGTAATGTTGATTATTTGATGAAAGGCATTTCCAGTTTCAATTCTACTGAAACCTATTTAATCCCATTCAGGCGAATTTCGGCCCTGGCATTTTTAAGTATTTGTTGCGGATTTTTTGCTGTATTTACAGGCCGGGAAATACCGTAGCTGTTTACTTCCAGTATTCGTGCGGTATTTACCTGGCGGGAGAGCAAATAATTTTTTACAATGGCAGCCCTTTCTGCAGCCAGTTTTATACACATAGCGTAAGAGCCTTCAGCAAGATGTGCGTGCCCGTTAATAGTTATTGTAAGTTCAGGGTTATCTTTTAATAAATGAACCACACTATCCATCACCTTATATGTTACAGGTGTTAGTGTCCAATCAGCTAAGGCAAATGGTACGGCTATAGCTCCAGAGTCCGGACAACCCTCTAAATCGACCACGCCAAAAACATTCGGGCATTTATCTTCATCATCTGCAATGCCATCTTCATCTTTATCAGTAAATTCTTTCTTTTTGGGTGGAGGTGGATACACCAAACGCAACTCAGCACGGCAGTTTACCCAAAGCCCGTTTTTATCTTTATTTACATATCGCTGGCGTGATTTACCCCATCCTTTTAAATTACTAATTCTTGATTCTGCAACACCTCTGCCTAAAACATAAGTTTGTATAACCAATGCCCGGTTTAAAGAAAGGTAATAGCATACTGTATCAGAACCTTCATCTTTATAGGCAAACCCATCAATTGAAAGTTTTATAGTGGTGTCATTTAATAAAATGTTTATAATACTATCAAGTGTTTCCAGCGTGTATTTTTGCACCAATGCTGATTGTTTGTATTCGAACCTGATAACAATAGTATCCTTAACCGGCGGAAATTGAGCTTGAAACAGATTTACGGCTTTATTATTATGTAGGTTTAACCCGTTGCCGGACACATGGGCAAAAACAGTAAAGCCTGCACATAAAAAAAACAGCAAAATGAAGTGCTTTAGCGGCAGCATCCGGCAAATTTAATGTTATTGTAAATGAAATTTCTGTTGGCAAAAGTACATAATGTAAAAACAACGGCTTTAAAGCCCGTTAAAAGCAAGTTATATGCCAACATTATAAATAAATGCACCGCTTTCGGGAATTGAATACCAGTTGAGGTTTAATAACTGGCATTCCTGTTTCCATTTTTCAATTTTCCATGAAGGGTTAGATGCATCAAAAACAAATTGTTTGCAGTTAAAGCTTTTGAGTAATTGTTCAATACGGATTTTGGGATTTTTTGAAATGATAATGAGATCAAGCTCAACTTTATCATCAGCCGGTATAAAATTTACAGATCCTTCTGTTATCATTATTTTGATATTATTGAACTGATAAAACATTCCCTTGTTAAAAACTCCGGATAAGGAGTTTGACCTGGTTTGGAGCTGTTGGGAAATACGGCCAGGTTTTAAATGAAAGTTTTGCAATAATCCATCCTGCAACAAAATACTATCGCCCACAAACAGGTACTTGTTTCCGTTTATAAAATCAATGGCTTTATAGCGGGGAACGTTGTAAACTATTAATTTTTGTTGTTTGCTGGTTTGCCAGTTGTTGTATGCACTTTGTATTATAAATGCAAGTATGGCAAGCAACGCCATTTTAAAATATTTTTTTTGTTTAAGTAACAGCCATGCGCCAATAGCTGCTACCACAGCGTACATTAGCCAGGTAGATAAAATGGTAGCTGGTATTTTATCCCACACGGCAAACGAAAGTTCATTTATCCAGAGTATTATTTTGTTCATCAACCCCACCAATAAACCAACCAGTTTACCCATATAAGTACCTGCAAAAGGCACCCACGAAAAGGCTACCAAAATAATTTCGGCATATAAAATAACGCCTGATAGCGGCACTGCAATCATATTGGATATTAAAAACAAATTGGGGAACTGGTGAAAATAATAAATGCAAACCGGAAAAGTTAGTATTTGTGCTGCTGTAGATACAGCCATCAGTTGCCAGGCTTTATCAACCCATTTATTTTTAATGTAGATACAGTTGTAAATTGGTTTTTGAAAAATAACAATGCTTAACACAGCTAAATACGATAATTGAAAACCCACGGCCCATAAAAAATAAGGATTATAGCAAAGCAATACAAATGCCGATGCTGCCAATGAATTATAAATGCTTGCCTGCTTAAAAATATTTTTGCCTATTGCAATAAATGAAAACATAACTGCTGCACGCAATACCGACGGCGAGGCTCCTGTAAGAATGGAGAAAAGCCACAGACAGGTTAAAATTAAAATCAGTTGCAGCCATTTTGATTTATTGATGCCCGGGATTTTTGCAAACAACCAAACCAACAACACATAAATTAAAGCAAGGTGCATACCGGATATGGCTATGATGTGTACTACACCCGTATTGCTGTACGCCTGCACCAGGTCTTTATCCAGATCGTTGGTGTAACCAATCAATAAAGCTTCGGCAATGCCAAGTTCGTCTTTGTTAGCGTCCATTGTTTTTTGCAAAACTCCAAGCACATATTCCCTTGCAGTAAAGATGAATTGTTTAAACTGGTTTATTGAAGTTCCGTTTACTACAACCCAATCTTTTTCTTTTAAAAACACATTGTGAAAGATGCCCTGAAAGGCAGCATAGCGCTGGTAATTGAAGGCTCCCGGGTTACCGGAGTTTTTAATTACCTGCAGATTTTTGTGGATAATTATTCTATCGCCGTATTTTAAATTTTGTTGCCCACTGTCTTTTGAAAAATACAATAATAACTTACCTTCTGTCGCAAAAATCTTACCATCCTGCAAAACAGCCTCTACATAACCATCAGCTTTAAAAGATTTATTTTTCTCAATCAATGGCTCTTCAATACGCACCACCAGGTAGTTGCTATCCTCATAATAATTGCCATACCATTTATTGTGATGCCTAATATCCTGCTGCCAGGTAAGCCATGCTGCAAGTGCCACAAGCAATAACTGTACTATTAACCCTTGCAGCATCTGCATTTTAAAACGCAAAGCCATTGGCATCAATAAAAATAAAATGTATGCAATGCTTAAAACAAAGAATGAGGCAACAATAAGCGGCAAAGAAATTTGTAAATACCACTGCAACACAATGCCCGCAATTAATGGCAGCAACAACCTGATGAAGGGAGCTTTTTTCCAGATGGGTATGGCATGAGGGCTTTGCATGTAACAAAATATAAATTGTAGGGGAGAAAACAAATATTTTTTAGTAAAAAAAAGAGGCCACTAATTGTGACTTCAAAATATCGTAAGCTGATAAATAGTTTTATTTACTCAAATGCATACTGCGCTCTTTATACAACTGGCGGAAATAAGGATCTTTTAAATCTTTAATAAAACGTATCGCCTCTCCGGTACTTTTCATTTCGGGACCAAGCTCTTTGTTTACACCCGGAAATTTATTGAAAGAGAAAACCGGTTCTTTAATGGCAAAGCCAGTCAGTTTTTTCTCGAAAATAAAATCTTTCAGTTTGTTTACGCCCATCATAATTTTTGTTGCAATATTCAGATAAGGAATCTGATAGGCTTTTGCTATAAAAGGTGTGGTACGGCTGGCTCGTGGGTTTGCTTCTATCACAAACACATTACCATCTTTAATTGCAAACTGAATATTGATTAGTCCTTTTATGTGCAATGCCCTGGCAATTTTTTCGGCATACTCTTCCATGGTATGCACAATTAAGGGCGACAGGTTAAACTGTGGTAGCACGGCATTACTATCGCCGCTATGAATGCCTGCCGGTTCAATATGCTCCATCACGCCCATCACATGAAAATCTTCACCATCAAAAATGGCATCTATTTCTGCTTCCTGGCAACGATCTAAAAAATGATCAATTAAAATTTTATTGCCGGGTAAATGTTTTATTAAACTCAACACACCTTTTTCCAGGTCTTCATCATTAATTACAATACGCATCCTTTGTCCGCCTAAAACATAGCTGGGCCTAATAAGAACGGGATATCCAACCTGATTAGCTACTTCAATGGCTTCATCGGTGTTATAAGCCGTACCGTAATTTGGGTATGGAATTTCCAGGCTTTTCAGCATATCGCTAAAGCGGCCACGGTCTTCAGCAATATCCATACTATCGAAAGAGGAGCCAATTATTTTTATCCCTTTCTCATGCAAACGTTTGGCAAGTTTAAGGGCTGTTTGGCCGCCAAGCTGCACAATTACACCATAAGGTTTTTCGTATTCAATAATTTCCCAAAGGTGTTCCCAAAAAACGGGCTCAAAATAAAGTTTGTCGGCAATATCAAAATCGGTTGAAACGGTTTCGGGATTACAGTTTACCATAATGGCCTCGTAACCAGCTTCTTTTATGGCAAGTAAACCGTGTACACAACAGTAGTCAAACTCAATACCCTGGCCAATTCTGTTAGGGCCGCTTCCCAGTACAATTATTTTCTTTTTATCAGTAACTAAACTCTCGTTACTTAAAAGTTTGCTTTCGTTAACCGGTTTGTTCTCAAAAGTAGAATAGAAGTATGGTGTCTTCGCTTCAAACTCGGCACTACAGGTATCCACCATTTTAAACACACGGGTAAGGCCCATAGACTTTCTTCTTTCATAAATTATTTCGGCATCTTCTTCCTTCATAATGCGAACAATCTGCTCATCACTAAAGCCTAAAAATTTTGCTTCTGTTAAAACATCATCCGGCAAAGTTTTTAAATCGTACAGGGCTATCTTTTTTTCGCAGTCACAAATTTTTTGTATCTGATATATAAACCAGCGATCAATTTTTGTGCTTTCGCAAATGCGCTTGATGCTGGCACCTGCCATCAAGGCATCTTTAATGCGGAAGATTCGATCCCATTTAGGAATTTTGATGTACTCAATCAATTCATCTGCCTTCATCATACTTTTGCCATAGTAACCTAAGCCAACGGCTTCGTTCTCCAGACTCTGACAGGCTTTTTGCAAGGCCTCAGCAAAGCTGCGGCCAATGCCCATCACTTCTCCCACACTTTTCATCTGGAAACCTAATGTATCATTTGCGCCTTTGAATTTATCAAAGTTCCAGCGTGGGATTTTTACAATTACATAATCTAATGCCGGTTCAAAATAAGCAGATGTTGATTGGGTAATTTGATTTTTTAGTTCATCCAAATTAAAACCAATGGCCAGTTTTGCAGCAATTTTTGCAATAGGATAACCAGTGGCTTTACTTGCAAGAGCAGATGAACGGCTTACCCTTGGATTAATTTCTACCACTATCAATTCTTCTGTTTGTGGGTCAAGTGCAAACTGCACATTACAACCTCCGGCAAAGTTGCCAAGGTCTCTCATTATTCTTATCGCCGTGTTACGCATTAACTGGTAAGCCGTATCACTTAATGTCATTGCAGGAGCAACAGTGATACTGTCTCCTGTGTGTACACCCATGGGGTCAAAATTTTCAACCGCACAAATGATGACAACATTGTCTGCATTATCTCTCAATAATTCCAACTCAAATTCTTTCCAGCCAAGTATTGCTTTTTCTACAAGCACTTCATGAATAGGGCTGGCGGTTAAAGCCCTGTTTAATGCTTCATCAAGTTCTTCTTTTTTAAATACAATGCCACCGCCGGTGCCCCCCAAAGTAAATGACGGACGAAGCACCAATGGAAAGCCAATTTCCTGCGCAAATTCTTTTCCTTCTAAAAAGCTATTGGCAATACGGGCCTGGCAAACCATAATTCCCATTTGAATCATCCAAAGTCGAAATTTTTCCCGGTCTTCTGCCTTATCAATTGCTTTAATATCTACTCCAATCAATTTTACATTGTGTGCTTCCCAAATTCCCAGCTCATCAACTTCTTTACAAAGATTAAGGGCTGTTTGTCCGCCCATGGTTGGCAATACGGCATCAATCTTATTTTCCTGAAGTATCTGCTCAATACTTTCCACGGTAAGTGGCAGCAAGTAAACGCTATCGGCCATCATGGGGTCGGTCATAATGGTGGCCGGATTGCTGTTTATAAGAATGACCTTTACCCCTTCTTCCCTTAATGAACGGGCTGCTTGTGAACCTGAATAATCAAACTCACATGCCTGGCCTATAACAATGGGGCCAGAGCCGATAATTAAAACTGATTGAATGGAATTGTCTTTTGGCATAGTAGTGTTGCCTGTGTTGTGGCGTGCAAAAGTAATTGTAAATGTTATAAAAAAAAAGAGATGTTTGTAACGACAGGCAATAAATAAAAAATGGGTGCAGGATTGTTGTATTATTTATTAATTGGTACTTCTATCATCCAGTCGCCAGGCTCCAGTATTTCTATATCAACGCTGCTGTTGCCAAAATAAAAGGTACCCCTGAAAGGAAAAGTAACATCTTTAAACTTGGTAATCTGGCTGTTTGTAAGTGTATTTATCGTCTTATTCATAAAAATTCCCTGGGTAATTGAATAACTTGTCATAACAGTTGTGGTTGTAAAGCTATTGCTGTTAGGGCCAAAATTACTTCTCAGGTTTGTTACAGTTAATGAAATATTTGATTCTTTATCACTAACTTTTGACACCCGTAGCCTTGCTATGTCCGTTGTGGTGTTGTAAATTATATATGGGTTTTCAAACAGCCCTTTATATTTATCTTTTTCCCAAAAACCTGTTATTATAGAATCATTTCCATCAGCACTTTCAAAATACATTTTTCCGTTACCCTGTAACTTTCCTTTTTTAAATTGTCCTACATAATAATGTCCATCTTTCCATATATATATGCCCTTTCCTTCAGGATATCCATTTACAAACTGACCTTCGTAAGTATCAATGCCCATAGCCTTACCCTGTCCATTTGCTTTTCCTTTTTCGCATAGTCCTTCATAACTACCTTTTAAATTATCCGGAAGCACAGCGCAATCTGTAATTTGGGCAATTGCAAGTTTTAGCATGAATGTAAACAAGAAGCATAAAAAAAATTGTTTCATATAGATTAAATTAATGATTAAAAATTATTTAATAAACGATGATTTAAAGGCATTTCACACTAACCTCATATTCCGCCTTCTCTAAGAAAGATATCTCAAAAAATTCTCCACTGGAAAAATAAACGGTAGCCCGCAATGGAAAAATACACTCTAAAAATATTATTGAAGAGCTATTTGCCAGCTGAACATATCGGGTATCGCTATATTGGCCACTGGTTAAAGTAATATCTTTTACGAAAGGTATTTGGGATGTATTTCTAAAACTACTAGCTGCTGATGTTACCCTAAATGATTCTATTGTAATGCTGGTTCCTTTTTTGTTAACCCGTTTACACTCAATTTCTAAAATCTTTGTGGTATTGTTGTGTATGATATAAGGCTTTTCATACTGCCCTATATATTTATCTTTTTCCCAAAAACCAGTTATTATAGAATCATTGCCACTAGCACTTTCAAAATACATTTCGCCATTACCATTTAATTTTCCTTTTTTAAATTGCCCGATATAATAGTGGCCATCTTTCCAGGTATACATTCCTTTTCCTTCGGGATACCCGCTTACGAACCAGCCTTCGTATGCATCAGTGCCGGTAGCTTTACCTTGCCCATTGGCTTTTCCGTTTTCACAGGCACCTGCATAAATGCCTTTTAAGGAATCCATCATTACTTTGCAATCCGTATTCTGGCAAAGCACAGTTTTTCCGATGATGCATGCCAGCAACAGAAAAACTGTCTTTTTCATACCTGTTATTTTTAGATTAAAAGCAGTTGAATAGATGTATTTTTACGGCATATTACATACAGTAACTCATCTCTCATAAATATAATGTTTAAATACAGACTCAGCCTGTTTTTTTTTCTGATATTTCAGTTAAATAGCCACAA
>JANMBZ010000083.1:0-10838 GCA_031360765.1 Chitinophagaceae bacterium | reverse complement strand
TTTCAGGAGAACAGGGTATATATGAGATACTGAATTTTGGAGAGTTGGATGATTTGAATTTAAGCATTCCTTCCTGATAAACGGCGAGTCCTGCCACGCACAAGGCTGGGAGTAGAGACTCGCCTGAGAACATGCGAATGGGGAGCAGGCATGTTTAATTAAGAATGGGGGATTTGTTCCTTTTTTTTGAGCATGGGCAGCTACTTTTTCTTTAGGAATTCTGAAATTGTAATAATTGTTGTTTCACCAAATTTGATAAGGTCTAATAAGTCTTTATCGCCTGTCAATAAAAAATCTGCATTCCCGTCAACAGATAAGGAAAGTAAAAAATTGTCTTTAGGGTCTCTGCAAACTTCAATTTTAGTTTGAACTTTTACAAAGTCAGCATATTCGTCAATGGTTTCAATTATTTCTTCAATATCAGATACAGAAAAAAAACGTCTGAGTTTTGGACGTTTGGCAACGGATAAAAATTCGTCAAGCAACTCCTGGCTGAAAACCAAAATGCCTTGACGGGAAAAGATAATTTCGTCGAGTTTGGTAAAATCTCTGGTGATTAGAAAACTAATCCAAAGGTTGGTATCAATAATAATTCTGCTAACCTTATTTTGCATAACGTTTGCTTCTTACTAATTCTACTTCTTTGGTTATTTCGTTAAGTGTAGGTGCAGATTTTGATTTTGAACGTAGTTTTTTCAGAACGCCTGCAAAACCACTTTTTGAAGTGTCCTGAATAGCAATAAGGTTTAGGTCTGCCAGGTCTTTTAAAAGTTTTGCAGCCTTTGGGTTTAATATGTCAATTCGCATTGTATTCATATTTCAAATTTAGTGAAAAGAACCGAATATTTAATTTTCCTGTCAAATACTAAACTCATGTATTATCGGGGTTTTTGGAAGGGCTATCTTTTTTAAAAATACTCTTTTTGCGAAACCCGATGCCTGCATGCTTCTGCAAAAACAGGCGCCCCAATTTTTAAAGTGTGGCAGTTTTTGAGTTTAAGTTTGCTAATCATCGGTGTTTTACGGAAGGCAGCTTTATTTAAAACCGATATACGACGAGTACCGCAACCCCCAGGTCTGGTAGTAGCGGCTCGCCTGAGCGCTAAAAATAAAACCGTAATTGCAGACTCCCTTATTTTAATGCCCCCGCTTTACAATTATATATTCTGTTTAATTGCGTTAGATTTAATATTTTTGCTGCGGTAACAACATATCAACCCTAACCCCCATGGATTTAAAAAAACTTTTAAAGCAGGCATACATCAATAAAAATTTCAACTATACTATCGTTGTTACCTGTACGCTGATATTCATTTTTAGCTCCTGTGCCACCCCCAAAAACAGCTATTATTTTAAAAACATTGCAAGGGATACCAGCATCAATACAACTATTAACAGGCGCACAGAGTCTCTAATACGGAAAAACGACCTGTTGGCCATTACCATCAGCAGTTTAAACCCCGAAGAAGATAAAGTGTATAATGCAGCGGCACTTTCATTAGGTAGTGGCGCAGCAGGGGCTAACAACGGTTACCTGGTAGATATGAATGGAAATATACAAATGCATCGCCTGGGTAGTATGCATGCTGAAGGTATTACGAGAAGTGCTTTGAAGCAGAAGATTGAAACCGATATTAAGCCTTACCTGAAAGATCCCGTGGTAACCGTGCGTTACCTCAACCACAAAGTTACGGTGATGGGGGAAGTATCAAAACCACAGGTAATACCCATGCCGGAAGAACAGATTTCGATACTGGAAGCATTGGGCGCCAGCGGCGATATTACCTTATTGGGTAAAAGAGACAATGTGCTTGTTATACGGGAAACGGAAACGGGCAAAGAGTTTAAACGTTTAAACCTGGAAGATAAAGGCGTATTTACATCTGAATGGTATTACCTGAAACCCGATGATGTGGTATATGTAGAACCCAATGATAAAAAAGTAAATGATGAAAAAAGAGCCCGTACACAGCAGAATGTGTCGCTGGCAATATCGGGTATTTCATTGGTGATTATTATTTTGAATAGTTTGCTTAAATAAATTAGGGATTGGGAATGAAGAATTAAAAATGAAGAATTAAAAATGAAGAATGAAGAGTGAAGAATGAAGAATGAAGGGTAATGTCAGGCAGCCTGGGGCCGCATGGATAACCAATAACAGATCACCGAAAACGGACAACTGACTACATGAGCGAACAGCAATTTTTTAAAGAGCGGCCAGATACTAATTTTTTGTTGCAGATACTGCAGCGTTATCTTCCGTTTTGGCCGCTGTTTGTAGTTACCATCAGCATCGGGCTTGCTATATCCTGGTTTTACCTGCGGGTAGAAACACGCATTTATGTAGCCAGTGCCAAAGTACTTTTAAAAGACCCGCAAAAAAATGGCGGCGACAGCAAAGTACTGGATGCCCTTAATATTTTCAGCGAAAAAAAGATAGTTGAAAATGAGATCATCGTACTGCGTTCATCCGTAATACTGGAAGAAGTTGTGCGTAGTTTAAACCTCTATAACTCTGTACACAACAAAGGTAAAGTGCGTACAGAAGAATTATATAAAGACAATGCGCCTGTATGGTTTAGGGCAGTGGATAAGAATAACATCAACGGTGGTGGCAAATATTTTTTTGATGTGGACTGGAAAAAGAAACAGGTTACCATCAACAAGCAACACATCAATTTCAACGATACCGTAAGTATTAACGGCAGTGCTTACTTTATTATACCAAACCTGGCTTATAATCAAAATCTTTCCGGTAAAAATTATTATGTAATCTTTAATACCATTGCCGGTGCAGCCGGTGCTTTTGCCGGCGATTTAAAAGCCAATGCCACCTCCAATTCTTCTACCGTAATTGAAGTAAAACTCGAAACGCCGGTACCCGATAAAGGGGTTGATTTTTTAAACCGGCTTTTTGAAGTGTATAATTATGATGCTATTGAAGATAAGAACCAGATTGCAGCCAAAACACTGGCTTTTATTGAAGACCGGCTAAACCTGGTAGTGGGGCAACTGGATTCGGTAGAGAAAAATATACAACGGTATAAAACACAGGAATCTGTGTACGACCTCAGCGGGCAGGCAAGCCTGTACCTCAACAGCGTTAGCGAGTTAGACAGAAAGAACAGTGAAGTACAGATTCAACTGGATGTGCTGCAGGATGTGCAGCGTTATGTGGACAGCAAGGGCAAAAAAACCGGCACCGTTCCATCCCAGATGCTCATTAGCGACCCTACCCTGGCCAACCTGGTAAGTAAATTATATGATGCCGAATTTCAGCTTACAAAAGCCGAAAGCATCAATGGCGAAAAAAGCGATGCTGTTATTATGGCCAACCAGGCCGTGGGCCGTATAAAGAACGATATCAGGGAAAACCTGGGCACCATACGCAGCAACCTCAATGCTGTAAAAAGCAATGTAAACTCAGGCATTGCCATGAACAACGGTATGCTGAGCCAGATACCCCGCAAAGAGAGGGGCTTGCTCGATATAAGCCGCCAGCAGGCTATAAAAAATAATATTTACACTTACCTTTTACAAAAAAGAGAAGAAACAGCTTTATCATCTGCCGGTACCACTCCCGATCTGCGGGTGCTTGAAAAAGGGTCTTCTTACGGCCCCATTAAACCGGTTGCCAAAAACTTTTACCTTACCGGTTTTTTGCTGGGTTTACTGGTTGCGGTGGGGTATGTTTTATTAAGAGAGCAGTTTAACCGTAAAATATTGTTCCGCAACGAAATTGAGGATAAAACAAATATCCCGGTACTGGCTGAGATCATGTATTCAAAATCGCCTGATACCATTGCCATCAGCGAGGGTAAAAGAACCATCATTGCCGAGCAGTTCCGCAGCCTGCGTACCAACCTGGCTTTTATGGGTATCAATGAAGATCATAAAACCCTGCTGGTTACTTCCAGCATATCGGGCGAGGGAAAAAGCTTTATTGCATTGAACCTGGCCATGAGTTTTACCCTTACCGGTAAAAGGGTAGGGTTAATGGAAATGGATCTGCGCAAGCCCAAGCTCAGCAAATACCTGGGTATTAACCGGGATCCGGGTATCACCAGTTTCTTAATCAACAAGGCCAGTATTGATCAGATCATCAAAGAAACAAAATACCCCAACCTGTTTGTAATTTCTGCCGGTCCTATACCGCCAAACCCTACCGAACTCATACTGAGTCCTAAATTTGGTGAGATGATGGCAGAATTGAAAGAAAGATTTGATTATATCATCATAGATTCGGCACCCATTGGTCCGGTTACCGATTCGCAGCTTATAAACAGTTATGTAAATGCCACACTGTACGTAGTGCGCCATGCACATACACCTAAAATATTTCTGCGGATGATTGATGATTTGTACAAGCAGCAGAAGTTTACCAATATGGCCCTGATATTTAATGGACTTAAATCAAGAGGATCTTCCTTATTGGGTGGTGGATATGGGTACGGTTATGGCAGTTACGGTTATGGATATGGCGGCGACGGATATGGTTATTATACAAAAGAAGAGTCTAAACCCGGATGGAGCAATGGCTGGGGATTTTTAAGGAAGCTGAAGAGAATGTTTAGGTAGTTGAGGTTGAGGAGGAAGGTAGAGGTTGAGGGCTGAAGAAGGGAAGGTTGAGATTGAATGTAGGGAAGCATTTGTTCAGTTAGCGTTAACTTAAAAGTATTGTTGAAGTAAACGGCTTTTTAACCATAGATTTATCTTTGGGTTGGATATAAATAGGGAAAGTAAAAAAAATTATTCCTTCCGTTACAGTTTAACTGTGACTGAGGGACAGCGAAGCTTTGCGAAGTAGAGAGGGATGAGGATAAAGACAAAGTTGAGGTTAAGGTTGAGGAACTTCAAAAATGTACGCTCTTATAAATTTAAAAACTGCCGGTCTCAACCTCAACCTGTTTCCTCAACCTTAACCTTCAATCCATGCATTGGTACGCAGTACATACAAAGCCCCGCTGGGAGAAAAAAGTAGCAACATTGCTGCAGGATAAGGGCTTTGAAAATTATTGTCCGCTTAACAAAGTAATGCGCCAGTGGAGCGACCGCAAAAAAGCGGTACTGGAACCCTTGTTTAAAGGCTATGTTTTTGTGCAGGTGGATGAAAAATTAAAATGGGAAATCCTCAGCATAAACGGCATTGTAAATTATGTACACTGGCTGGGCAAGCCTGCTAAAATACCCAACAGCGAAATAAATACCATCCGCCGTTTTTTAAACGAATTTCAGGATATTGAAGTAATAGAAACCCAGGTGCAGCTAAACAGTACGGTGCAGGTAAAGCAGGGTGTGCTTATGAATTATAAAGGCATTGTAATGGAATTAAACGGTAACAGGGCAAAGGTTAAAATTGAAAGTATGGGCATTCAACTGAGTGCGTTTTTTGATAAGAAGAACCTGGAACTCGTTTAGAGTTTTAGCAAGAATAAGCTTAAGGTTTAGTAGAGTTGCGGAGGTAAAAATATAATTAGGAATCACTCAACCTCAACCTAAACTTAAACCTCAACTCCAAACTTTTTTGCTTAACTTTAAGTGATGGATAATTTAGTAAATAAACCGGTTTTTAACAGGCGCATTTTTTGGGATGTAAATTTTGATGCGCTTGATTACGACAACAAATCTTCGTTTATTATAGAAAGGGTTTTTGAGCGGGGCGATGTGAATGATATACGGCAATGCAGAAGGTATTATGGGGATGAAAAGGTAACAGATGTTTTATTGAATGCGAAATATTTACCTGAAAGAAGGCTTCATTTGGCTGCAGCAGTAATTGACAAGCCTATAACACAATTCAGATGTTACACATTGAGACAGTTGACCCCGGAACTTTTTCCATATTAGAAAGATTGATGGTCCTGGAAGTATTGAATGACTTTTCTCTGGTTGGGGGAACAGCGCTTTCACTCAGATATGGCCACCGGAAATCGGTTGATCTTGATCTTTTTTCTACTCATGCATTAGATCATGAAAAAATCAATGAGGCATTGAAAAATACCTTTAAAGAGGGGTATCGCAGCGAAAGTAAAACTTTAAAATGGGGCATATTTTGTTACCTGAATGATGTAAAAGTTGATATCATACATCACCCGCACCCAATAATAGCAGAAATTGAATCAACCCGTAATATCAGAATGTATTCAGATGCAGATATTATTGCCATGAAGTTTAATGCAATTTTAGGGCGGGGTAAAAAAAAGGATTTTTGGGATATGTACGAATTGATGCAGCATTACCATTTGAAAGATATGATTGATTTCCATGAAAAGAAATTCCCCGATCAAAATCTTTTAATTTCAATACCGCAGGCACTCACTTATTTTGATGATGCCGAAGAAAGCGAAGATCCTGTAAGTCTTAAAGGGCAAACCTGGCAAACCGTTAAAAAATTTATTCAGCAAAAAGTGAGTGAGTTTTTGAGATAGTTTTTTTTTCTTTATCAGGAAAACCAAACTTACAGAATTATTTTCTTTCCTGCTTCGCTGTAAAAATACAGCAACACTTTCGACAGGCTCAGTGCAGGCTCCGACACTAAGGGTCATTCTTCGAATAACTTTAGCAGTCTGATATTCACGTGCTGTTACGTTTTAGTGAGCTGACTGATTACTATAAAATGCTGTAGTATTTTCCTTAGTGTATTAGTGGCAAAAAACCACATCTGCAGGATTTAGGTCACTTTAAAAAAGTTAACAGTTTTGGAAACGATACTTTCTACTTTTTTGTCTTGATACAAAAAAGTAGCAAAAAAAATCAAGGAAAAAACGAATGCCTCCGGCCGTTTTTTCCGCCCGCCCACGGTAACAGTTCAATATTTATGCAGCAGTAAAAATGTAATACCGTTTTAAAAGCAGTATTATTATTTGCCGGGTTTTATTGAGGTTATTAAAGAGGCAGTAATATTTTTTTGTAAAAGCCTGATAGAGACATACCCTGGTTGCAGTGGGTTTGATATTTTTCAGGCGGTGGGTATGCATTTGGATTTATACAACTTTTAGAATAGCAGAAGTGATCTTTCAGTTGCAGGTACCTGCAGTTAGCTGAGCACTCACGACTCACAACTCACGACTTTCTTGTGTAGAATCGCCGGCATATTATCCCCTGTTGTTTCCATTGAACAAAACCAGCTGATGGTAAAGCAAATGTGCGATACCCTGAAGCATGGCGGGCCCGATGATGAAGGCTTTTACAGTAATGAGCAGCATAAACTGGTATTGGGCCATCGCCGCTTGTCGCTGATTGACCTGAGTTCCGGCGGCCACCAGCCAATGCCTTATGAAAATGAGCGCTACTGGATAAGTTACAATGGCGAACTGTATAATTTTTTACAATTAAAGGCCGAATTGCTTACGGCAGGTTTTACCTTTAAATCGGCCAGCGATACCGAAGTAATACTGGCCGCATTTGCAGCCTGGGGCACCAATGCTTTTAAACGCTTTAACGGCATGTTTGCTTTTGCATTATGGGATAGTAAAGCCGCAATCATGTACCTGGTACGTGACCGGTGCGGTATAAAGCCACTTTACTTTTCTCAAACGGCCAATGGCTTATGCTTTGCTTCGGAAATGCGGGCATTTAAAGCCATACCCTGGCTGCAGCAGGAAAATAAAAACTGGCCTGTGTATTTACTGGCTTATGGCCACCTGCCCGAGCCTGTTACCACGCTGGAAAATGTGAGCCCTTTGCCTAAAGGAAGTTTTTTAAGGTATCATTGCACAACCGGTAAATGGGATATTGAACGCTTTGGCTTTACCAGCTATGCCGAAACTGCGGCCAACCGCGATGAAGCAAAATACCTGATACATCAAACACTTTCGCAAGCCGTGGAGCGGCACCTCATCAGCGATGCACCCATTGGCGTTTTTTTAAGCGGCGGGCTCGATTCATCAATTATGGCTGTGCTGGCAGGCGCTCATCAACGTTCGGGCTTAAAAACATTGTCGATTATTTTTGAAGAAGAAAAATATTCTGAAAAAAAGTACCAAAACCTGGTAATAGAAAAGCTGGACTGTCCCAACTGGCAGCAAACACTCAGCGAAAAAATTTTTCAGCAACACCTGCCCCGCATTATACAGGATATGGATATGCCGGGTTGCGATGGTATCAACACCTGGTTCATCAGCAGGTATGCACGGGAGAGCGGCTTAAAAGCAGTGTTGTCGGGTGTTGGCGGCGATGAGTTGTTTGGCGGCTATCCTTCTTTTAACCGAATGGGCGCAGTAAAATGGATTGAAAAAATACCCGCTGCCATCTTAAAAAATACCCGTTATGCCAGCTCAAAAAAAATCAGGCGCTTAGCTTATTTGAGCCTGGGCGGTGCAAAAGGATTTTATCTTTTTTTAAGAGGACAATTTGTGCCCCATACCATTGCACGGCAACTGGGGGCAACTGAAAATGAAGTATGGAAAATTTTGGATGAACAACCCCAGTTAGACAGTATTGATTCTTTAAGCCGGGGTAACCAGGCAAGCTGGATAGAAAGCAACCTGTATATGCAAAACCAGTTGCTGCGTGATTCTGATGTGATGAGCATGGCGCATGGCATTGAAATAAGGGTGCCTTTTTTGGACAGAGAATTTGTAAACCTGGTACAAAACATACGGTCTGATATGAAGTACAGCGGTGTTTATCCCAAACAATTACTGATAGATAGTTTTAAAAATGAATTACCGGAGCAGGTATGGAACCGGCCTAAGATGGGGTTTTCTTTTCCGTTTAACGAATGGATGCAGGATAGTGAGTTTGTAAAAGATACCATGCAGCGATCCGGTGCATCGGGAACCGTTAGTTTGAAAAAATTTAAAGCTGGAGACATGCACTGGAGCCAGTTGATGAGTTTGCTGCTTTTGAATGTGAGTCGTGAGTTGTGAGTTGTGAAACGTGAATTGCAACATACTATTTTAAAACCGTTTTAAATGTATAATTGCTAAACCCTAAACCCTAAAACCCTTAAACCCACTTGCCCTCCAAAGTCCTCTTCCTAACCCTCCGCATTTTCTCCGCCACCGGCGGTATAGAAAAAGTTTGCCGGGTAGCAGGCAAGGCGCTTTGCGAACTGGGCTTGCAGTATGGCGGTTCGGTAAAAATATTTTCGATGCATGAAAAAAAAGATGCTGCCGATGGCAACGCTTATTTTCCGCAAACAAAATTTAAAGGGTTTAAAAATAAAAAGATCAGTTTTGTGGCAGCTAGTTTTTTTGAGGGGCGTAACTGCGATATTATATTGCTGAGCCATGTTAACCTGCTGATACCGGGCGTACTCATTAAAGTTTTTAAACCAACCGTTAAACTGGTTTTAATTGCCCATGGTATTGAAGTGTGGAGGCCTGTTGCAGCCTGGAAGCGTTGGATGCTTGGTAAAGTTGATCTTATTTTACCTGTAAGCCATTTTACAAAAGACAGGATGAAGGAGTTGTACAGTTTGCCCGAAACCAGTTTTTCGGTGATGAACAATTGCCTGGATCCGTTTTTAGAACAGCCACTACAGCAAGGCAGAGCCGCATATTTAATGAATCGCTATGAGCTTAGTAATGAAAGCCGGCTGTTACTTACCGTAAGCCGCATGGTAGATACCGAGCAGTACAAGGGCTACGACCGGGTGCTGGAATCGTTGCCCGCCCTCCTACACGCTTACCCAACCCTGCGTTACCTGCTGGTAGGTAAATACGATGCTGCCGAAAAGCAACGGCTGGATAATATCATTAACCAACTGGGCCTTAAGGACCGCGTAATATTTACCGGTTTTATACCCGACGAAGAAATGGCCCATCATTTTAAACTGGCCGATATTTTTATTATGCCCAGCGAAAAAGAAGGCTTTGGCATTGTGTTTATAGAAGCCATGTTTTATGGCCTGCCTGTAATTGCCGGTAATAAAGATGGCAGCGTAGATGCACTGTGCAATGGCGAACTGGGTACCATTGTAAATCCGGATAACCATACCGAAATTAGCAATGCCATTAAATCCATTCTTGATCATCCGGCTGCATACAAACCGCATCATCAAAAACTAAGAGCGCATTTCAGTTATGAATGGTACAAAAGAAAAATGCATAAATGTTTGCAGAGCCTTTTGATAGTACCGGATTTGCTAGAGATGATGAATTGAGGATCAAGTATAAAGTATCAAGAATCAAGCATCAAGTTTTCGCTCACCACTCACGGTTCACCACTCACAATTAATCATGTTAAAGAAAGATATAAATAGCAACGAAGGATGGGACCTGGTAATAGCACCAGGCCGTGCAGAAAAAAATTACTGGAAAGACCTCTGGCGTTTCCGGGAGTTGTTTTATATACTGAGCTGGCGTGATATAAAAGTGCGCTACAAACAAACCGTTTTGGGCGTGGCCTGGAGTGTAATAAGGCCGGTATTAACCACCATTATTTTTACCGTGCTTTTTAAAAATATTGCCAAGCTCGATAATCCCGGTACTGCCCCTTATGCCCTGATGGTATTTGCCGGCATGTTGCCCTGGCAGTTCTTCAGCAATGCACTTAGTGAAAGCAGCAACAGTTTGGTAGGTAATGCAAACCTCATTACCAAAGTGTATTTTCCACGCATGATAATACCCGCCAGTTCGGTTATTACCAGCCTGGTTGACTTTGGTATTTCTTTTTGTATCATGCTGGTAATGTTTGCCTGGTATGGTTTTATGCCCAGCTGGCATATTGTATTTTTGCCCTTGTTTATATTGCTGGCTTTTACCTGTGCCTTTGGTATTGGGTTGTATTTAACGGCCGTAAATGTAAAGTACCGCGACTTCCGTTACATCATTCCCTTTATTGTACAGTTTGGTTTGTATGTGAGTCCGGTTGGGTTTAACAGTTTTGTAATT